>NZ_CP145903.1:2523014-2838391 GCF_049569215.1 Salinimicrobium sp. TIG7-5_MAKvit
TCCGTCGCGCACGGCTGCAGGGCTATAATGCCTGCTGGGTGCCGGGAACAGATCATGCCTCTATTGCTACAGAAGCCAAGGTAGTTGCGAAATTAAAAGCAGAAGGAATAGATAAAAATGCCCTTTCAAGAGAAGAATTTCTGGAACATGCATGGGAATGGACCCACAAGCATGGCGGGATTATCCTGGAACAGTTAAAGAAGCTTGGGGCTTCCTGTGACTGGGACCGTACCAAGTTTACGATGGACGATGATATGTCGGCTTCGGTAAAAAAAGTGTTTGTCGATCTTTATCGCAAAGGCCATATTTACCGCGGTTACCGTATGGTGAATTGGGACCCGCAGGCGAAAACCACACTTTCAGATGAAGAAGTGGTGTACCAGGAGCAGCAGGGGCAGTTGTACTACCTTCAGTATAAAGTTGAAGGAACAAATGATACGCTCACTATTGCTACTACCCGGCCCGAAACTATTCTGGGAGATACTGCCGTGTGTATTAATCCCAATGATGAAAGGTTTAGTCATTTAAAAGGTAAAAAGGCGATTGTTCCGCTTTGTGACCGCGTGATTCCTATTATTGAAGATGAATATGTTGATATTGAGTTTGGAACGGGTTGTTTAAAAGTGACCCCGGCGCACGATGAAAATGATAAGGTGCTTGGAGATAAGCACAATCTCGAGGTGATTGATATATTTCATGATGATGCTACGCTTAACTCCTTCGGAATGCAATATGAAGGAATGGACCGTTTTGAGGCACGAAAAAAGATCGTCGAAGAACTGAAAGAGAAAGGTATACTGGTTAAGACCGAAACTCACTTAAACAAGGTGGGCACCAGTGAACGTACCGGCGCCGTGATCGAGCCAAAACTAAGTGACCAGTGGTTCCTGAAAATGAAAGAACTCGCCCGGCCCGCACTTGATGCCGTACTGGAGAAAGAGGTAAACCTGGTACCCGAAAAATTTGTAAATACTTACCGTCACTGGATGGAGAATGTTCGCGACTGGAACATTAGCCGGCAGTTGGTTTGGGGACAGCAAATTCCTGCATATTATTATGGAGAGGGCTACGAAGATTTTGTTGTAGCCGAATCTCCTGAAGAAGCTTTAACGCTGGCCAGAGAAAAATCGGGCAACAAGGAATTAACAGCCTCTAATCTTAAGCAGGACAAAGATGCTCTTGATACCTGGTTCTCTTCCTGGCTTTGGCCAATAAGTGTCTTTAACGGGATTCTTGAGCCCGATAATAAAGAGATCAACTACTATTATCCAACAAATGACCTGGTAACGGCGCCCGAGATTCTCTTTTTCTGGGTAGCACGTATGATCATTGCCGGATATGAGTACAGAGATAAAAAACCTTTTAATAATGTTTACCTAACGGGGATTGTACGCGATAAACAGCGTAGAAAAATGTCAAAATCCCTGGGTAATTCCCCAGATCCCCTGGGGCTCATAGATGCTTATGGCGCCGATGGGGTGAGGGTAGGAATGCTCTTGAGTTCCCCTGCCGGGAATGACCTTATGTTTGAAGAGGATTTATGTAAGCAGGGAGCAGCATTTGTAAATAAAATTTGGAATTCGTTTAAGCTGGTAAATACCTGGGAAGTTTCAGACAAAGCCGAACAACCTGAAGCTGCAAAGATTGCTGTGGAATGGTACAGGGCTAAATTTCAGAAGAGCCTGCACGAGATTGAAGATAACTATAAAAAGTACCGTATAAGTGATGCTTTAATGGCTACTTATAAGCTGGTATGGGATGATTACTGTTCCTGGTTCCTTGAGATGGTAAAACCGGCTTATGGGCAGCCAATGGATAAAGCAACTTTTGATGCTGTTACAGAGATCCTGGAGAGCAATCTTAAAGTTCTTCACCCATTCGTGCCATTTGTTTCAGAAGAAATATGGCAGTCAATGAAGCAGCGAAATGAAAACGAAGCCCTGATCATTTCCTCATGGCCCAAAAATGAGGAATTTGATGCTTCTCTTATAGATGAGTTTGTAGTGGCTTCAGAAGTGGTTTCGGGGATAAGAACTATTAGAAAAGAAAAGAACATTTCTTACAAAGATCAAATTGAACTTCAGGTACTCAATAATGAGAAACTTGGCAGCACGTTTGACCCCATCATTGAGAAAATGGGAAATATCTCATTATTGGGCTATACTCAGGAACAAGTAAAAGGAGCTCTTTCTTTCCGGGTGAAGTCTAATGAATATTTTATTCCTGTGACTGGTGCAGTTGATGTTGAAGCCGAAAAAGCCAAGCTTGAAGAGGAATTGAACTATACCCGCGGATTTTTAAAATCGGTAGAGAAAAAGTTGTCTAACGAAAAGTTTGTGAGCGGGGCACCTGCAAAAGTGGTAGATATGGAAAAGCAGAAAAAAGCTGATGCCGAAGCTAAAATTGAAGCAATCCTTGCCAGTCTAAAGGCGCTTTCTTAGAGAGATCAAAATTTGAGATATAAAGAAAAGCCTCAAAGATTTTCAAAATCTTTGAGGCTTTTCTTTTTTTGATATTGGTTCTAATTGAAATATGGTGTGGCTTAAACTGATTATTTATATTAAAATCTTCAGTAAAATCCTGATTAGTGTTAATCGTGAATATTCTCCTCAACCAGCTGGATGTAGGCTTCTTTAGCCTCTAAAACTGTCAATCCCTTTACCTGTAGCAGGGCGTTCAGTTTAAAGGCATTTTTGAGGTCGCTGTTCCCCGAAGGGATATATGCCTGGGAATGTTTTGTAGCCTGTTTATAGTAGGCGTAGAGCTTAAGCATAAGATCGGGAGGGAGCTTCTGGGAAGTCCTGCTGGCTTTTTCATAAGCTCTTAAAAATTCCCTGTCAACTTCCTCGGGAGTCATGGCTACGGGATTAGGAAACTTTTGCAATGAGACTAATGCCACCTTTTACTTTTTGATTCAGTTTAACTTCAAGCTCGGTGCCCAGAGGAAGAAATACGTCAACCCTGGAGCCAAACTTAATAAATCCGCTATCGCTACCCTGAACCACTTCTTCGCCTTCTTTGGCGTAATTTACTATACGCTTGGCAAGAGCACCTGCAATTTGCCGGTAAAGGATCTCTCCGGTGCTTTCATTTTCAACAACTACTGTGGTGCGTTCGTTCTCTTCACTGGCTTTTGGGTGCCAGGCCACGAGATATTTGCCGGGATGGTACTTGCTGTATTTTACAATCCCTCCAATAGGATGCCGCGTAACGTGAACATTGATGGGAGACATGAAAACAGAAACCATTAAGCGTTTATCTTTAAAGTATTCTTTTTCGTACACTTCTTCAATGACCACCACTTTTCCATCAACGGGGGCAATAACGTGCTTGGTATTAACCACGGTATTTCTCTTTGGGTTCCTGAAAAACTGAAGAACCAGGAAGAAAAGCACGATAGATCCTATAAGGATAACAACCCTAATCCAATAGGTGAAAATAAAAGTTTGTGCCAACAGGTTTACAATGATCAATAAGATCATTGCGGTTCCCATTATTTTATATCCTTCTTTATGAAACATAGTTAATTAGTTGTAAATAGGCATAAACAAAAGGGCTTGCAAAAATGATGCTGTCAAGCCTGTCAAACAAACCTCCATGACCGGGCATTAACCTGCCGCTGTCTTTCACTCCTGCCTGTCTTTTAAACTTTGATTGTATTAGATCTCCCAGAGTGCCAAAAATGCTTAAAATCACTGCCAGTCCCACCCATTCATTGACGCTTAGAAGGCCGGTGAAGAAGTATACCAAATAGGCTGCAACTGCACTAAAGACCAATCCTCCCAAAAAACCTTCGACTGTTTTTTTAGGGGAGATTCTTTCAAAGAGCTTTTTCTTTCCAAAATTCTTACCTACAAGATAGGCAAAAGTATCGTTTATCCAAATAAGTGAAAATATACCAACTACCAGTTCGGGTGTAAAATCTCCTGTGTAGCTGGGTATGAGTGTGAGAAAGATGAGTGAGGCTATGAGGTAAAAAATGATGATCACATACTTTTTCTTCTCAAAAAGGGGAATTTTGTTCACCAGCATAAGATCTTTGACAAGAAACAGGTTCACGAATATGGTGATGAGTAAGAGTAGGGAAGTGCCATACGGGCTCCAGCGCATATAGCTGAAAATATAGAACAACCCGATGAGAAGAAAATATCCCAGGAAACTCTTTAAATGTAAAAGTCTTTGAAGTTCCCGAAGACAAATAACACCAAATAACAGGAAAAGTGTGGTGAAGGCGAATTCGGATGCAAATATGGAGACCACAAGAATGGATACATACATGACCCCCGATAAACCCCGAATAATGTTTTCCTTCATATTACAGATCTTCCAGAAGCAGCAAATATAGGTTTTTTGTACTACTTCCGTAGCTCATGAAATCCCCTTCTTTGTTGTTCTCAAAATTCTTGATGGTGGTAATATTTGAAGGAATACGGTCTTTATTTTTAAACTTAATGCCTCTTAAGCCTTCGCCAATGGCGTCAACGAGCTTGCTGGTAGAGGCAAGGATAACAAAATTATAGGGTAATTCTTTAAGCTTCTTTTCCTTGATTTGGTTTGAGGAAATAAGGATAGAGCCATCATTGGCAATAAGATATTCGCAGGTGCTAAGAAAAAAAGCTGCTTCGCCGGAATTAGTGAATTCTAAATTCTGGTCGGAAAATTTATCCCGTAAATTCTGATCAAAACAACAAGTTTCTTTTTCATACCAATCATTCTCCAACATGATGTTTTCAAACGTCTCTATCAATTCTTCATTACTCTCACAATAAAGAAATTTGCCGCCGTTGTTTTTGAAATTGAGCATAAAACGCTCATCGGTAGGGAGCTTAACATCTGGCATATACTTGCTACGGTCAGAACTTTCTACTTTATCCTGACCTTTGTCTGATTTAGATTTAGGGTTCAAAAAGTTTCTAAATAGACTCATATAGGTTTCTGATTACTCAAGGTAGCATTTCACCCAAAGGTAAAAAATCTTAACTTACAGATTAGGATAAGTTAAGATTTTTTACTGATAGGATTGTAGATTATTTTCCTTCGGAAGTCGAAGTGTCCTGCGCTTCTGAACCTGGTGTGCTACCGGGAATTATTTTTTCGGTAACAGTTTCTTCCTGTACAGGCACAGTTTTTTCCTGGCTGTTGCCATTCATGATCTCGTCACGGCTCTTAAAAGGCCTTTTTCCGAAGATCTCCTCGAGGTTATCTTTGAATATAACTTCTTTTTCCAGGAGAATCTCGGCTAGCCTGGTAAGCTTGTCTTTATTGTCCTCAAGAAGTTTAATAGCTCTTTGATACTGCTCTTCAATAAGGTTTGAGATCTCCTTGTCTATTAATTCTGAAGTTTTCTCACTGTAAGGCTTGGTGAAATTATATTCACTCTGGCCTGAAGAATCATGATAAGTGAGGTTTCCTACCTTATCATTTAATCCATACACGGTCACCATGGCACGGGCCTGTTTGGTAACTTTTTCCAGGTCGCTAAGAGCTCCGGTTGAGATTTTGTTGAAAATTACCTTTTCGGCTGCCCGTCCTCCCAGGGCTGCACACATTTCATCAAGCATCTGTTCTGGTCTCACAATAAGCCTTTCTTCAGGGAGATACCATGCAGCTCCAAGCGATTGCCCGCGAGGTACGATGGTAACCTTTACAAGAGGAGCGGCGTGCTCCAGTATCCAGCTAACGGTTGCATGTCCTGCCTCGTGGAAAGCGATGGCTTGCTTCTCCTCTGGAGTGATGATCTTGTTCTTTTTCTCAAGACCACCCACAATACGATCTACTGCATCCAGAAAATCCTGTTTTCCAACAGCGGTTTTACTATTACGTGCAGCAATTAATGCAGCCTCGTTACATACGTTGGCAATATCGGCACCCGAGAATCCAGGAGTCTGTTTTGCCATGAACTCAGTATCTAACTCGTCGGCCACTTTCTTTAGCGGGCGAAGGTGTACTTCAAATATTTCTTTTCTCTCCCTAACATCAGGCAGGTCAACATAGATCTGTCTGTCAAACCTTCCGGCGCGCATTAGGGCTTTGTCAAGCACATCGGCACGGTTGGTAGCTGCCAGTACGATTACATTGGTGTTGGTTCCAAAACCATCCATTTCTGTAAGGAGCTGGTTTAAGGTGTTCTCACGCTCGTCGTTAGATCCCGAGAAATTACTTTTTCCGCGGGCACGACCTATAGCATCAATCTCATCAATAAAGATAATAGCTGGAGATTTTTCTTTTGCCTGTTTAAACAGGTCTCTTACCCTCGAAGCTCCAACACCTACAAACATCTCCACAAAGTCAGATCCTGAAAGTGAGAAGAAAGGAACTTTGGCTTCTCCTGCCACAGCTTTTGCAAGTAAGGTCTTACCGGTTCCCGGAGGTCCTACAAGTAAAGCACCTTTTGGTATTTTTCCTCCCAGGGAGGTATATTTATCTGGAGTTTTAAGGAAATCTACTATTTCCTGTACTTCTTCCTTGGCTCCTTCAAGACCGGCCACATCTTTAAAAGAAACTTTAACGTCGGTATTTTGATCAAAGAGCTTGGCTTTTGATTTTCCTATGTTAAAAATCTGTCCGCCTGCACCGCCACCGGCTCCACCGCTCATACGACGCATGATGAAGATCCATATTCCAATAATCAGAATAAATGGCAACAGGGTAAGTAATATATCGCCCCAAACATTTTGATGGGTTTCAAAGACAACTGGGGTGTCTAAATTGTTTTCGGCTTTTACCTCTCTTATGTCATCCTCAAGGTTTTGAAGATCACCAAATTCAAAGGTATAGGCGGGAGAATCTCCACCTGGAAATAGCTCATCCTGTACTGCTTTTTGGTGTATTTCTTTTGCCTGGGCTTCTTCGGTAAGGAATACTTTTGCCTGATTGCGGTTAACAATAACCACCTTCTTTACGTCTCCCTGTTCTAAATAGTTCAGGAATTCGGCAGGGTTGGTCTTGGCAGGTTCGTTAAACCCACTATCACTGAAGAAGTTTATCCCCAAAAACACCAGGATAATAGCTGCATAAATCCAGTATGCGCTAAACTTTGGTTTTTTTGGCTCTTTATTTTTAGGTTGCTCTTTGGCCATGCGTTCTTTCTTAACTCTTAATAATTTGTATTGATTGAAGTGGATTTTGCATCCCCCCAAAGACTTTCAATGTCATAATACTCTCTAATGTGCTTCTGAAAAACATGTACTACCACGCTCACGTAATCCATTAGTACCCACTCGGCATTATCAGATCCCTCTATATGCCAGGGTTTATCTTTAAGCGATTTACTAACGTTTTTTTGAATGGAATTAACAATGGCGTTTACCTGTGTGTTTGAGGTACCATTGCAGATGATGAAGTAGTCGCATACAGTATTTTCTATCTCCCTAAGGTCAAGAATATCAATGTCATTCCCTTTTACTTCTTCGATTCCTTTGATTATGTGTGCTATAAGTATATCGTTGTTAGCTTCTTTTTTTATCATTAAATTTATTTTCTTTGCGCAAAGTTATTACTTTTTAAGGTTTTTTGAACCTTGGTTTTCATAACATTTAACGCCTGCATTATCTATCCTTCGTATGCACCTTATCAAAGTTAGTGCCATCAACTCCACAAATTCATTTGCGCGAGAGCTTTTAAAAGAAAATCCTCACTTACCTCTCACCTGTGTTGTTGCAAAAAAACAGACACAGGGCAGGGGGCAACGTGGTACTTCCTGGAGTGCTGAAGATGGTAAAAACCTCACTTTTTCGGTATTTTTACCACGGCCAAATATAGATCCGGCCCATCAGTTTGTGCTGAGTGCCGCTATTGCAACTGCGCTAATTTCGGCTCTCGAAAAATTTGGCCTGCCACGATTAAAAATAAAATGGCCAAACGACATCTTGTCAGCTAATCGAAAACTTGCGGGTATACTTATTGAAAATATTATTTCTGAAAGTAAAGTGACGGGGTCTATTATTGGGATTGGGCTAAACGTTAATCAGCAAAACTTTGAAGATCTGCCCCAGGCAGGATCTATGAAGACTGCCACCAGAAAGGAATTCAGTCTTGAGGAGGTGCTTAATGTTGTACTTGCGGAGCTTGAAAAAGGATTTTCGGAACTTTCCGAAGAAAGCTCCGAAGTAATTTTAAACACTTACAAAAATGCCCTTTTTCGCAGGTTAATTCCCTCTACCTTTAAAGATCCTAAGGGCAACCTTTTTACAGGAATGATCCTCGATGTTAGCCCAACAGGTAAATTGCTGGTGCAAAAAGGGGAAGAGGAAGAGGTTGCCGAATACGACCTAAAAGAAATTAGTCTTTGTTACTAGATCTTTGCGAGGTTTTCTGCTAAATTCGAAATGAATTTCTTCAAAGGTCCTTTTACCATCATAGCCATCATGGTATTAAATTTTCCGTGGAAAAACAACTGGGCTTCACTCTGATTGTCTCCTAAAGACTGGATCTCCACATCAAGAGAAAAATCAAACTTGTCTGAAGTTGAACCCAGTTTAATATATTCTGGCTCGCGGGTTTCTTTTATCTGCAGTGCGATCTCTGGCATTCCTTTCAACGCGAAAGCAAAAGTGTCCTGACTTTTCACTTGAAATTTCTCTTTGCTCTCTGGCATGATCTGCTCATAATTGTTCACGTCTGTAAGGAAGTTGAACAATTCCTGCTGACTCTTTTGTACTGTTACTTTGTCGCTCTGTAATTCCATATCTTATTTTTTCCAGTTAGCCGGATCATTTCTCCAGCTTTTTAGTACCTCGCTTTCGGCTTGATTGATATAATTTGTTTTTAGGGCTACTTCCAATAGATATTCATAGTTGCTAAGGGTGTGTAGCTCAATATTCGCATCTTTAAAATTCTGGACTGCAGTATCAAAGCCATAAGAAAAGATGGCCAGCATACCTTTTATTTGAAGGTTGGCGTCCTGTAGTGCTTTTACGGCATTTAAGCTGCTATTACCGGTGCTAATGAGGTCTTCAATCACCACAACGGTTTGCCCTTCCTCAACTTTGCCCTCAATCTGGTTTTGGCGGCCGTGAGATTTTGCTTCCGGGCGCACATAAGCAAATGGCAGGCTTAGGTATTCGGCTACCAGCATCCCTATTCCTATTGCTCCTGTGGCAACCCCGGCAATAACATCGGCTTTGCCGTAAAGCTGTTCTACCTGGCGTGCCATGTGTTCCCGTACAAAATTGCGGATGGGAGGGTAAGATAAGATGATGCGATTGTCACAGTAAATTGGAGAATTCCAACCGCTGGCCCATTTAAAGCCTTGTTGTGCATCTAATTTTATTGCCTTAATTTGCAATAATAACTCAGCAGTTTTGCGAGCCGTTTCCTTGTCTAAAATCATACTGCAAATGTATAAAGTTTTTGTAAATGATGTTCCTATTATTCTCTCAACAGAAAAGGATTTGGGAGAGAAATATGTATCTATTCCGTTAAAGGAGGTTAAATTAAAGAGGATTATCAAAAAGATCAACAAGGGAAAATTGCTCTACGTTAATCTTTATCACCAGAAAAAAGAGAAGCTTCTAAAGCACCTTTTTAAGAAGTTACCTGTAGTCACAGCCGGTGGAGGATTTGTACTAAATCAAAAGGATGAGGTGCTGTTTATTTTTAGAAACGGCCGGTGGGATCTACCCAAAGGGAAAGTTGAAAAGAGAGAGAGTATAGAGACAGGGGCTATTCGCGAAGTAGAAGAAGAGACGGGGGTGAAAAACCTCGAAATCTCTAAATTCCTGCAAACTACCTATCACGTGTTTCAAAGAAAAGGCCGGTACAGGCTTAAGGTCACCTACTGGTATGAAATGAGGACCGATTATGACGGCGAACTCATCCCCGAAGAGAGCGAAGGGATAGAGAAAGTGAAATGGAAAAGTATGGAAAAGGCGCAAAAAGCTTTGAAAAAGTCTTACGCCAATATTAAACTCCTTTTTCCCGAAGAAATTTTACCGGCTCACTCTAAAGACGGGATATCGCAAATGTGATACTTCATAGTGCTCACTCTTCTTGTGAATCCAGTCCAGTTGTGCGTACCAATTGGCAGCAAATTCGGGGTCGTTCTTCTTTTTAGCCAGGAACTCATTTTCAATTTCAGGATAATCGTCTAGAAATTCTCTTGCTACCTCCTCAAATACATATGGGGAGAAGCCTTCTTTTTGCTGCAGAATGCTGTCAAAGAAATTCCAGTTAAAGAAGGAATCCGGTGCCTGGGGCTCAAGTGTTGCCAGCAAGTACTTTGCTGCTTTTTGTTCAATAGGAATAAAAAGATCGCCTTGTTTAATATCTACTTTTTTCCTGCTGCTTTCTACCTCCACATTAAAATGTGGGTAATGCCCTTCATAAGGTGCAGTTATGGTTTCGTAGTTTTTAATCCTGTAGACTTCAACCACCATACTGGTGTCTTTTTCAAAAGGAACCATCTCTACATTGTTTAGTTCAAGTAGGTCCAGGATTGGCCACCACGCCTGCGGCACAATATAACCCTGGGGAATCTTCACTTCCCGGGAGGCCGTGAAACTATCATAGTAATCTACTTTTTTGGTGAAAGGGCGGGTAGTGTCATATTTTAATCTTTCAAATCCGGTGACTTCACTCGGGAACCTTTCTGCCTCATACCCCTTAAATTGTAGTTCCGAAACTCTGCTGCTGTCCACCTTAAAATCAAAAGCATAAGTACTTTTGGTCTTAAAGGCTTTGGTGTCCTGAGCCCTCAGTTTTTTAAGAAGTTCGGTATCTTTATCGGCAATGTCTATCATGGAGCGCAGAAATTCATAAGAGCCATAAACCCTCTTGTTATAAGGCTTAAGCATGTGCGTCTCCAGCATTATTCCGGGAGTGTTCCAAAGGGCAGCATACCCGGTCGAGTAGCGCGGGGTGTCAAGAAATTGCGTAAAACCTTTGTCGGGCACATCTCCAAACACATTCACGTAAGGAGTCATTTCCCAGTCTTTTTTCTTCAGGGCCTCTTCAACGGCGGGCCTTAGATCTTTTTTGATATAATTTCCCAAAGCTCCTCCCATCTGGTCGTGCTGTGTAATTACATGGGTAAGGGTGTACTGGTAATCGGCGCCATTACTCACATGGGTGTCAATAAAAAGATCGGGGTCTACCTTGTGAAAGATCTCGTAAAAGCTACGGGTGTTTCGGGTGTCGGCTTTTATAAAGTCGCGGTTGAGGTCATAATTTCTTGCATTTCCACGAAAACCATAAGCTTTAGGCCCATACTGGTTAGTACGGGAAAAGGAGTTGCGGTTAAGCGCGCCGCCAACGTTGTACACCGGGATTGCCGCAATCACCGTGTTTTCAGGCAGGCTTATAGAATCTTGTGCAAGATCTCTAAACAACATCATGGTGGCATCAATCCCGTCGCTCTCGCCCGGGTGTATGCCGTTATTGATCATTACTATGCTATGGTCTTCGCGAAGGCTTTCAAAATCAAAAGATTTGTTACGGCTGTAAGTCACCAGGTGTAGGGGTTCGCCACTATCGGTTTCTCCAATGCGCTCCAGATTAATGCTGGGGTACACCGCGGCAAGATCTTCGTAAAAGTCAATGATCTCGGGGTAGGTAGCAGTCTCTGTTCCTCCCGATTTTTCAAAAACAGTGGTGAAATCATAATCCTGCTCCAGTATATAGTTCGAAAAATCGCAGGAGCTAAGGCCAATGGCAATTACTGCCAAAACCAGTATTTTTTTCATGCAGGGAATTTTAACCGCCGTAAACATAAAGAAAAACTTCAAAAGCATAAAGTATTGCTAAGAATTAAGCAGGTTTTCCAGAACATGATAAAAAGCTTAAATTCGTAAAGCCCATTTCTTCGGAAGAAAAAGGTGTCAAAAATGCCATTTTTGACACCCCTTCCCGGTCACTAACTAAAACGAAACTCTTGAAAAAATATCTGTTCCTGGTATTCGCTATATTTTTCTTCGGAAAGCTCTCTGCGCAGCAAATTAGCGGAAAAGTAACTGATGCCTTTACCAATAAACCTCTTGAAAATGTCAAAATTACGTCAGGAGAATCTTCTGAAGCTGTTTTTACAGATGCTTCAGGCGTATTCAATTTTACTGCGGAAGGGCTGCCTGTAAACCTCATTTTTGAAGCTCCCGGCTACGGCCGAAAAATACTGCTGGCCAGCTCTTCTTCCGAAGATCTTTTTGTGGTTCTTGCACCTTCCGAAGGTTCCCTGTCTGAAGTTGTGCTGCGAAGTACCATAATTCCGAAGCAATTATTGCAAACTCCGGCGTCGGTTTCAGTATTAAGCGAAGAAGAGCTGCAAAGGTTTGATGAAACTAATGTGATGCAGAATATAAGTATTGTGCCGGGCGTGAATGTGCACCAGGGGGCTTTAAACACCAATAAAATGAGCATTCGCGGGGTGGGTGCCCGCTCGCAGTACAGCACAAACCGGGTAAAGGCCTATTTTATGGAAATTCCAATTACCAGCGCCGAAGGGGAAACGACGCTAGACGACCTCGATCCTGCCGCTCTGGAGCGCATAGAAATTATAAAAGGACCTACATCAAGTGTTTATGGCGCAGGTCTTGGCGGAGTGATCACTCTTTTTCCTGCCCGTGACATGGAGCAGGGAACAAAGGCTGATGTAAAAGGCACTTTTGGAAGCTATGGCCTTTTTAGGGGAACTGCCCGGGCAGCTCACGCTTCAAAATCGGCCAACATCACTGCCACTTACAATCATGTGGAAACCGATGGCTGGCGTGATAATTCGGCTTATGACAGGGATTCTTTTACCCTTTTTGGGCAGGTGCTGGCAGGAAAAAATGGAGAATTATCGGTACTGGGAAATTTTGTGCGCTTAAAAGCATTCATTCCGAGTTCGGTAAACCGGGAGACTTTTCTTAAAGATCCTTCTTCGGCGGCTTTTACCTGGGCTGCGCCCAAAGGCTACGAATCTTACGACAAAGGTCTACTTGGGTTCTCCTATGACTATCGTTTTTCGGAAGATTTTTCAAATATCACCAGTGTTTACGGCAGTTTTAGGGATGCGTATGAGCCAAGGCCGTTTGATATCCTTAACGAAGGGCAGTCAGCTTTGGGGGCAAGGACAAAATTCAGTCTTGAAAAAGACTTTTTTGGAGCCCCTGCACAAGTGAGCTTTGGTGTGGAATTCTATAACGAGTGGTATGATATTGCCACTTTTGAGAACCTGTATGAGCAGTTTGAAGATAAGGGCAGTGTGCCCGGTAGTTATTTAAGCCATAACGAGCAGGACAGGCGTTACTATAATATATTTCTTCAATGGAACCAGGAGGTGACCTCGCGGCTTAAACTGGAAGCCGGATTAAATCTCAACGCCACTTCTTACGAGCTGAGCGATCTTTATGAGGAAGACGATGTAGACCAAAGTGGAGCCTACAGTTTTAAGGAAGTGCTGTCACCCAGGATTGGTGCCGTTTACACAGTAACCCCGGGTAAAAATTTATATGCTTCGGTAAGTCACGGATTTTCTACTCCCACGGTAGCCGAAACACTTACTCCGGAGGGTTTGATCAATACTAACCTCAAACCCGAAACCGGAATTAATTACGAGCTGGGCTTCAAAGGAAACTTCCTAAACAACCGACTCTATGCTGAAATTATCGCGTTTTCAATCCAGGTGAAAAATCTGTTAGTAGCCGAACGAGTGGCCGAAGACCGGTACATTGGCCGCAACGCCGGAAAAACTGGCCACAACGGAATAGAATTGTTGCTCAATTACAATTTCCCTGTTTCAGCAAATGTACGGGCACGCACCTTTGTCAATGCAGCATACAATTCCTTCGAATTTAACAAATTTATAGATGAGGAAGAAGATTTTTCCGGCAACGATCTTCCGGCAGTGCCGCAGGAAACTGTAAATGCCGGGCTTGACATTGTCACTTCCTTTGGTTTAACCCTGCGAACTACATACCAGTTTGAAGGGGAAATGCCTTTAAATGATGCAAATACCGAATTCAGGAGTCATTACGACCTCCTGCATTTCAAACTCGCCCTGGAACCACTGGAAATGATCAATACTTCCATAAATAAGAACTGGGATTTGGAAATTTTTGGGGGTGTGAACAATGCGCTTGATGAACATTATGCGGCTTCGGTAATACCAAATGCAGTAGGTTTTGGCGGTAATGCCCCGCGCTACTTCTATCCCGGAATGCCCCGTAATTTTTATGGTGGTTTAGCGGTGGGATATAAGTTTTAAATCAATGAACAATTAGCAATTATCAATCAATAGTAAGCAGTATTCCTTTTAAACCACAAAAAATAAATAATAATAAAATATTCAATAAACAATATTCCTTATTCCTTTGAAACGGCATCTGGTACCATAAAATGATAGTCTCCGCCATTGCGAATCACATCGCGAACAACGGTTGAGGAAATATGGCTTTTTCCGGAGGAAGTGATAAAGAAAAGGGTTTCTACTCCGCTCATTTTAAAGTTGGTCTGGCCAATGCTCTTTTCAAATTCCAGGTCAATGGCATTACGAAGGCCGCGTAGGATGAATCCGGCGTTTTGTTTCCTGCAAAAATCTACGGTCATGCCTTTGTAGGTCATCACCTTGATCTTTGGTTCATCTTTATAGGTCTCTTCCAAAAACCTGACCCGCTCTTCGAGAGAGAACATATATTTTTTGTCTGAATTTGTTCCAATTGCCAGGATGACCTGGTCAAAAAGTGGGAGTCCGCGGTTAATGATATCAACATGTCCCAGGGTGATGGGATCAAAAGAACCGGGAAAAACTGCTGTTTTCATTCTGAAAAAATTTACTCTAAAATAGACATTTTTGGATACCTAAGATTTCAAGGCAGTTTCAATAGCACTGCCAAAAAGTTCTTTTAAAGAAATGCCTGCCGCCTGGGCCTGCTGTGGCAGAATACTGGCTTCACTGAGCCCCGGGTTGGTATTCATTTCAATAAAATGTGGTTCGTTGTTGTGGAAAATAAATTCAGATCTCGAAAAGCCTTTCATTTTTAGCTTTCGGTAAATGAGTTTTGCTATTTCCTGTACCTTTTTGGTTTGTTCTTCTGAAATTCGGGCAGGGGTGATCTCCTGAGATTTTCCGAGGTATTTGGCTTCATAGTCAAAAAACTCATTTTCAGAAACAATTTCGGTGACCGGCAGCGCGAGAATCTCATCGTAGTGAGTAATCACTCCAACCGAAACTTCGGTGCCATCGAGAAATGACTCAATAATGATCTCGTTATCTTCCTTAAAAGCAAATTTTGTGGCGGGAATGATTTGATCCCGCGATTTCACTTTGGTAATTCCGAAGCTACTTCCGGCTTTATTGGCTTTCACAAAGCACGGCAAACCAACTTTGGCAATAATTTCATCGGGATCAACTTCATCTCCTTTATCGACGAAATAATTTTCAGCAGTTTTTATTCCGAAGGGCTTGAGAACGCTAATAAGGTCTCTTTTATTAAAAGTGAGTGCCGACTGGTAGAAATCGCAGGAAGTCTGCGGAATGTCGAGCAACTCGAGATAGGCCTGTAAAAGACCATTTTCACCAGGTGTGCCGTGAATGGTATTAAAAACGCAATCAAAAGTGATTAACTGCCCATCAATTGTGACGGTGAAATTGCTGCGGTTTATGGGGTAAGGTGTGTCATTTTCTCCAATGACAAACCATTCTTTTTGCAGGATATGTACCCGGTAAGGGTTGTACTTACTGCGATCAAGGTTTTTGTAAACAACATTACCGCTGTTAATAGATATACGGTATTCGCTGGAGAAGCCGCCCATGGCTATGGCTACATTTTTCTTCATAATTTAATATCGCCCAATTATTTTCGTTAGCAAAAATAGCGACTAATAAATGAATGTCTGCAAAACCGCCTGATTTTATATCTTTGCCTTTTAAATTAAACTATGAGTTTCTTCCGATTTCTCTTTAGCAAAACCTTTCTTATTCAATTGGTTTTGGCTGTATTTGCGGTAGTTTTAATCGCCTTTATTATACTTCAATGGCTCGATTATTCTACAAATCAAGACCAAAGAATTACCGTACCCAACCTGGAACGTTTGTCCCTGGATAAGGTTGATGAACAACTTGCAGAGCTCGACCTGCGCAGGGAAATTCTGGATTCTGCCAATTATAACCCCGACTTTCCGCCGTACTCGGTGATAGATCAGGTGCCGCTTCCGGGGAAAGAGGTGAAGGAGAACCGAAAGATCTATTTGACGCTCAATCCTTCAGGATTTACGAAAGTTGAAATCCCTGAAAATCTTATCCGAAGAACGCGCAGGCAGGTAGAGCCAACCTTGCGTTCCCTGGGTTTTGAAATAGGAACAATTACATATAAACCCGATGTTGCTAAAGATGTGGTGCTCGAAATGCGTCACAGAGGCCAATTGCTGGAACCGGGAATGAAACTGATGAAAACTTCAAAAATTGACCTTGTGCTTGCCGATGGCTCCAGGAGATATGGAATGGAAGAAGAAGAGGATAGTACCGCACAAGACCCAATTTTGAACGACCTGGAAGACGAAGAATATGATTTCTGAAAATAATAACCCCGAACCCGAAGAGAACGATGATGACCTGTATGAACACCACAGGTTTGTAGCCGATAAAGGCCAGCAGCCATTGCGGGTAGATAAATTCCTGATGAATTATATCGAAAAGGCCACTCGTAATAAAATTCAAACTGCGGCTAAAGAAGGCAATATTCACGTGAATGAGGTTCCCGTAAAATCTAATTATAAGGTAAAGCCGGGAGATGTGGTACAGGTGCTTTTTGAGCATCCGCCTTATGAATTCCTGCTAACGCCAGAGGATATTCCGCTTGATATTGTCTATGAAGACGATTCCCTGCTTGTGGTCAACAAACCAGCAGGTATGGTGGTGCATCCCGGCCATGGGAACTACAGCGGCACACTTATTAATGCGCTGGTTTACCACTTTGAAAATCTGCCGCAAAACAGCGATGAACGCCCCGGACTTGTACACAGGATTGACAAAGATACCAGCGGACTCCTTGTTATTGCAAAGACCGAAAAAGCAATGACCAAACTGGCAAAACAGTTCTTTGACAAAAGTAGCGAGCGCGAGTATGTGGCTCTTGTTTGGGGAAATGTTGAAGAGGATGAAGGTACGGTTGAAGGCAATATTGGTCGTCACCCCAAGAACAGGCTGCAAAACACAGTGTATTTGGGAGATGATGAAGATAAAGGAAAGCCGGCGGTAACGCATTTCAACGTCCTGGAAAGGCTTGGTTACGTAACTTTGGTTTCCTGCCAGCTTGAAACCGGGAGAACCCATCAAATAAGGGTTCACATGAAGTACATTGGCCACACGCTCTTTAATGATGAGCGCTATGGTGGTGATAAGATTTTGAAAGGTACAACTTTTACAAAATACAAACAGTTTGTAGACAACTGCTTTAAAGTGCTGCCCAGGCAGGCACTGCATGCAAAAACACTGGGTTTCAAACATCCTGAAACAGGCGAGTGGCTGAGGTTTGATTCTCCTGTGCCACAAGATATGCAGGATTGTATAGAGCGTTGGAGGAATTATGCTAAAAATCAGAAAGAATTCATTGATGAATAAGCTTTTTTGATAGGCCTATCAAAAGGAATAAACGATCCCGGCAGGAAATCTTGTCGGGATTTGATATTTTTGAGGGGTAATAGAAAATTTCTTAAGAGCATTCCATGAAAATAGTTGTATCGCCCGCCAAAACCCTCGACTACAAATCTAAACTGCCAACCACCAGAGGAACCCAACCGTCATTTCTGGAAACCACAGCCGGCATCAACCGGAAGCTTTCGCGCATGTCTAAAAAAGAAATCGCCGATCTTATGAGCATTAGCGATAAGCTGGCCGATCTCAATTACAACCGCTATCAGGAATTTTCTGAAGAACATAACAAACAAAACTCCCGGCCTGCAGTCTACGCCTTTGCCGGAGATGTTTATACCGGGCTTGATGCTTATACCATTCCTACTGAAAAAATCGATTTTATGCAGGATTCCCTGCGGATCCTTTCGGGCTACTACGGAATTTTAAGGCCGCTGGATCTTATTCAGCCGTACCGCCTGGAAATGGGAACTTCATTGCCGGTAAACCGAAAGAAGAACCTTTATGAAGTGTGGCAGGAGAAGGTGACCAGTTATTTGAACAATGAACTTAAAGAAGATGAACTTTTTGTGAATCTTGCCAGTCAGGAGTATTTTAAAGCTGTAGATGCCTCAAAACTAAAGGTGCAGGTCATTTCACCGGTGTTTAAAGACTTTAAGAATGGAAAATTAAAGATCATCAGTTTTTTTGCTAAAAAAGCCCGTGGTACTATGGCCAGATTTCTAATTGAATCTGAAGCCCAGACACTTGACCAGCTCAAAGCTTTTGATGGCGATGGCTATAGATTTTCGGCTGAAGAAACTACCAATGAAAACGAGCCGGTTTTTACCAGATAGCTTCAGCAGCAGGAATTGTTAAAGTATTTAAAAAAGCGGTGTCTCACCGCTTTTTTCTTTTTAATTTCTGAACCTGCATAAGGTTCCAAAAATGTTATATTTTGAGGAGTCTTCAGAAGTAAATAAAATTAATAAAAAAGCAAGTTCGTAAAATGAAAATTAAAAAGGTTTTAGTAGCAAACAGAGGAGAAATAGCCATACGAATCTTTAGGGCCTGTACCGAGATTGGGTTGAGAACCGTAGGGATCTATACCTATGAAGACCGCTATTCGCTACACCGTTACAAGGCTGATGAATCTTACCAGATAGGGGCAGATAAAGATCCTTTAAAACCTTATTTAGATATAGAGGCCATTATTAAGGTGGCCAAAAAGAACGGCGTGGATGCTATTCATCCCGGCTACGGATTTCTTTCTGAAAATGCCGAATTTGCTAAACAATGTGAAGAAAACGGGATCATTTTTATAGGTCCTAAAGTTTCTGTGCTTCGATCTTTGGGAGATAAGGTAAAAGCCAAGGAAGTTGCGGTGGCAAATGATATTCCTGTTATTCGGAGTAATGAAAAAGACCTTACTACAGTTGAAATTGCGCTCGAAGAAGCTGAAAAAATTGGATATCCGGTCATGCTTAAGGCTGCATCGGGCGGGGGAGGCCGCGGTATGCGGGTAATACGCTCAGAAGATGATCTAAAAAGCGGCTTTATTGAATCTAAAAGGGAGGCGAAAAATGCTTTTGGCGATGACACTGTTTTCCTGGAGAAGTTCGTGGAAGATCCTAAACATATCGAGATCCAGATTGTGGGTGACCACCATGGTAATTTGGTGCACCTGTTCGAGAGGGACTGTTCTGTGCAGCGCAGATACCAGAAAGTAATTGAATTTGCTCCTTCGATGGGGCTTGATGAAAAAGTAAAACAGAACCTTTACGATTATGCGGTTAAACTTTGTAAGGCCGTAGATTACAACAATATTGGGACTGTAGAGTTCCTGGTAGACAGAACCGGGGAGATCTTCTTTATTGAAGTAAATCCCAGGATTCAGGTGGAGCACACCGTCACCGAGATCGTTACTAATATTGACCTCGTTAAGGCGCAGATCTTTATTGCCGGTGGCTATAAACTGAGTGACAAACAAATCAAAATTGAATCTCAGGAATCTATTAAGATAAGCGGTTATGCTTTGCAATGCCGAATCACTACCGAAGATCCCACAAATGATTTTAAACCAGATTACGGTACCATCACCACTTATAGAAGTGCATCAGGTTTTGGGATTAGACTGGATGCCGGTAGTATTTACCAGGGCGTAAAAGTTTCACCTTTCTTTGACTCAATGCTGGTTAAAGTTTCAGCAAGCAGCCGAACCCTTGATGGCGCCTGCCGAAAAATGCGAAGGGCACTGGCCGAGTTTAGGATAAGGGGCGTGATGACCAATATTGGTTTCCTCGATAATATCCTGTCGCATCAAACCTTCAGGCAGGGCGATGTGACTGTGAATTTTATTAAAGATAATCCGGATCTTTTCAAGATCAGGAAGACACGCAACCGGGCGACAAAAATGGTAAAGTTCCTGGGAGATGTGATCATCAATGGAAGTGAGGATGTAAAAAATCCTGACAAGAAGAAATTTATTAAACCAGCAGTTCCTTCTTTTAAGGAGGATAACAGCTACCCGAAAGGAACCAAAAACCTACTTTCGGAATATGGGCCGGAAAAATTCTCCCGCTGGCTTTTGCACGAAGGCAAAGTGCATTTTACAGATACGACTATGCGCGATGCTCACCAAAGTCTGTTGGCTACGCGTATGCGTACCTATGATATGGAGAAGGTGGCCGAAGGTTTTGCCCGAAACCATCCTGAAGTTTTTAGTTTGGAAGTTTGGGGAGGTGCCACCTTCGATGTTTGTATGCGATTCTTGAAAGAGGATCCATGGGAAAGGTTAAGAAGGCTTCGCGCGGCAATGCCCAATGTGCTCCTGCAAATGCTTTTGCGTGGTTCTAATGGTGTGGGCTACACGGCCTATCCCGATAACCTGATTGAGAAATTTGTGGAACAGGCCTGGGAAAATGGAGTTGATGTCTTTAGGATCTTTGACAGTCTTAACTGGATGAAATCTATTGCTCCGTGTATTGAGCATGTTAGAAATAAAACTAACGGCCTGGCAGAAGGAACCATCTGCTATACGGGAGATCTAATGGATCCGAAACAAACAAAATACAACCTCGACTACTATGTGCAGCTCGGTAAAGATATTGAGAATGCCGGGGCACATATAATCGGGATCAAAGATATGGCGGGTATCCTGAAGCCCGATGCAGCTTTTGAACTGGTATCGGCTCTTAAATCCAGAATTAATGTACCAATCCATTTACATACGCATGACACCTCCTCCATTCAGGCGGCAACTTACCTTAAAGCCATAGAAGCCGGGGTAGATGTGGTTGATGTTGCCCTTGGAGGTCTCTCGGGCCTTACCTCGCAACCAAACTTCAACTCTATAGTGGAAATGTTGAGGTTCCATGACCGCGGAAGGGCTTTTAATACAGATAAACTAAATGAATATTCCCAATACTGGGAGGCTGTAAGGCGCTACTACTATCCTTTTGAATCTGGCTTAAAGGCAGGTTCGGGAGAAGTTTATAAGCATGAAATTCCCGGCGGACAATATTCCAACCTCAAGCCGCAGGCAGAAAGCCTTGGCCTGGCCGATCGTTTTCATGAGATCACCGAAATGTACAGCAAAGTAAATGACCTTTTTGGCGACATCATCAAAGTTACACCCAGCTCAAAAGTGGTGGGCGATATGGCGCAGTACCTGGTTAGTAATAACCTTTCAATAGAAGATGTGCTTGAAAAAGGAGAAAATATTTCTTTTCCCCAGTCGGTAAAAAGTTTCTTTAGAGGAGATCTTGGTCAGCCTCATGGAGGATTTCCTGAAAAGATCCAGAAGATCGTCCTCAAGGATGAAAAACCTTATACCGAAAGACCAAACGCACATTTGGAACCCATAGATTTTGAAAAGGAATTTGCCGAATTTGAAAAAACCTTCAGTGAAGGAATGGGCAGGGACGTGGAGATCACCGATTTCCTTTCCTATAAATTATATCCAAAAGTATTTACAGATTTCTATAACCACCATGTAGAATTTGGAGAGGTAATGAATGTGCCTACAAAGAATTTCTTCTATGGGATGGAACCGGGAGAAGAGATCATAGTAGATCTTGACCGCGGTAAAACGCTGCTTATCGAATTCCTGTCTATTGGAGAAACCGATGAAGACGGAATGGCAAAAGTTTTCTTTAAGGTAAACGGCCAAACCAGGGCAGTAGAAGTTAAAGACCGATCTGTTAAGGTAGAGAAAGTAGTACATCAAAAAGTCGATAAAAACGACAAAAAGCAGGTAGGTGCACCACTACAGGGAGCCCTGTCGAATATTCAGGTGGAGCCGGGGCAAAAAGTGGAGAAGAATCAGCCGCTGTTTGTGATCGAGGCTATGAAAATGGAAACTACCATCACCGCCAATACTGCGGGAGAAGTGGATAAGATTGTGCTCAAAGAAGGCGACATGGTGTATGCAGATGACCTGGTGGTTGTGCTTAAATAGTATAGAGAAGTTAGTACTGAGTATTGAGAAATAGATGGCGCGGATTTGCAATCCGTGCCTATTACGCAATAAAAGTATTGAGAAGTTAGTACTGAGAATTGAGATTAAAGCACCAAATTTCAAGCACCAAATTCTAATATTGGTTTTTGCGCAACCCGCAACACCTTGTCAGTCTTGTAACCTGCAACTTGGATCGTGAGATAAACCTTGAACTTTAAACATTAAACCTTGAACCTGTTTCATCACCAACATCCTTACAAACCCTTCATTCCTGAAAATGCCACAAAACTTATAGTAGGCACTTTGCCGCCTCCTCGTTTTACGACAGGGGAATTAAAAGAAGATGATGTGGATTTTTGCTATGGCAGCAGGGACGGGATGTTGTGGCAAATCATCGACAGGATCTTTGATCTGGATCTCAAATTTGAGAATACTCCCGAAGCCGTAAAACAGCGAAAGGATTTCCTGGCGAGTAAGGGGATTGGGATTTGCGATACGGTAGAAAGTTGCAGGAGGGACAAAATAGACGCCTCAGACCTCGGAATGCTGCACGTAGAGTTGCGGGATCTTATCGTAATCCTTCAGAAACATCCAGAAATAGATACATTGTTATTTACCGGCGGTAACAGTAAAAACGGACCTGAGTTCTTCTTCAGGAAGCTACTAAACCATCATAATATTAAGATCAAGGTGATTTCAAATGATGTACCCAGGGTGCACCAGTTCCTGCTAGATGGGCGGTCAATCAATACGGTATCACTCACCGCACCGTCGGGATCGGCAAACAGGGCTATTGGAAGTATGGAGCTGTACAAACACTTAAAACAACAAGACCCTGAATTCAATACAATTGATTTCAGGGTCTTGCAATACCGTCAGTTTTTTGAGGACTAAACGGATTCTTTTTCTAGCGGATCTTTTATTTGCTGTGGTTTCGTGGTAAATTTCCCTCTTTTGGGTCGCAGCTTTCCGAAGGTATTGAGCGGATTCTTACCGGTTTTGGTCTTTTTTTCACCCTTGCCCATTACTTTTTGTTCTGCTGGTCTTTGATATTGTCTTTTTCAAGATCAAATTCGTTCGTTTCCCTATCGCGGTTTCCTATCTGGCCACTAAGAGGATCATTATCACTACTTCTTTTTCTTTTATCGTGTTTATCTTCTATACGTCCCATAATTTCGTTTTTTGAATTCACTTCAAGATACGAAAATTCATACCCGGGCTCTATTAAATACTTGTTAATAAGAGGGTTAATTATCTTATGGAACTTATAAAATCCGAAATCCCGGAGGTGCCTCCGATAGTAAGCTGCTTGATAAAAGCACTGCCAATAATTGCGCCATTCGTCACCGTCGTAGCCTGCTCAAAACTCTCGTGATCCTTTATTCCAAATCCTACAATAAGAGGGTTCTTTAATGCCATTTTTGACACCCTGGTAAAATACTCCTTTTGCGTGTCTCCAAAACCTCCTGTTCCTCCGGTCACCGCGGCGGTACTTACCATGTAAATAAATCCTTCGGAAGCTTCATCAATCTCTCTTATTCTTTCTTCGGAAGTTTGCGGCGTGATCAGGAACACCGGAAGCAGATCGTACTGCTGAAATATCTCTCTATAATGCAGCTGATACTCTTCCAGCGGAAGATCGGGTATAATAAGTCCGTCAACACCTGTTTCACTGCACTTGCGGCAGAATTTCTCCACCCCGTACTGAAGTATCGGATTAAAATATCCCATGATCAACAACGGAATATCAATCGTTTCCCTGATGTTCTCCAACTGATCAAAAAGTTTGGTGGTGGTCATGCCGTTTTCCAGCGCAATCTCCGAACTTCTTTGAATTACCGGCCCATCTGCCAAAGGATCACTAAAAGGCAATCCAATTTCAACCATGTCTACACCGCTGCTTTGTAGTTCCTTTAAAATTGTGACTGTATCTTCAGGTTCAGGATAACCGGCGGTAAAGTAGATGGAAAGCAGCTTTTTTGAAGTATTTTCCTGGAGTTTTTGTTTGATTCTGTTCATATCAATGGAGAGACCTCACAGGTCTCAAAGACCTGTAAGGTCTTATTTATTTACAAATTAAAATGTTCAATATAGGTATTCAGGTCCTTGTCTCCACGTCCGGATAAGTTCACTACAACCACTTCATCCTTTTCAAATTTTCGCTTGTCAAAAATGGCTAAAGCATGGGCTGTTTCAATCGCCGGAATGATCCCTTCCAGCTTACAAAGTTGCAACCCGGCAGCCATGGCTTCTTCATCGGTAACCGAAATAAATTCCCCGCGGCCGGTCCTGAATAAGTTCGCATGCATAGGCCCAACCCCCGGATAATCCAGTCCGGCGGAGATGGAATAAGGTTCGGTGATCTGCCCGTCATCGGTTTGCATCAGCAGGGTTTTGCTTCCGTGGATGATCCCTTCGCGACCCAGAGCCGAGGTTGCAGCACTTTTTCCGGTAAGTATTCCTTCCCCGGCGGCTTCCACAGCGATGATATTTACTTTCTCATTGTCGAGGTAGTGATAGTAAATTCCGGCGGCATTACTGCCTCCGCCTACACAGGCTACCACATGATCTGGTGCCTCACGACCTTCTTTTTCCTGAAGCTGTTTTTTCACCTCTTCAGAAATAACACTCTGGAAACGGGCTACCATATCTGGATAAGGATGAGGTCCCACTACAGATCCAATGATGTAATGCGTGTCCACCGGATTGTTGATCCAATCACGGATTGCTTCATTGGTCGCATCTTTCAAAGTTTTACTTCCCGAAGTCGCCGGTACCACAGTCGCGCCAAGCATCTTCATCCGGGCCACATTTGGTGCCTGCCTTTTGATGTCAATCTCGCCCATATACACCACGCACTCAATGCCCATTAAAGCACAAACCGTGGCGGTCGCAACGCCGTGTTGTCCTGCGCCGGTTTCAGCAATAATCCGGTTTTTGCCCAGGCGCTTGGCCATCAGGATCTGCCCAATTGTATTATTAACTTTATGCGCCCCCGTATGGCAAAGGTCCTCGCGCTTCAGATAAATTTTAGTGCCGAATTTCTCGCTAAATCTTTCAGCAAAATAAAGCGGGGTGGGCCGCCCTACATAATCCTTCAGCAGCTGGCGGAATTCCTTCTGAAAACTCTCTTCCTGCATGATATTCAAATAGCGGGAACGGAGTTCTTCCACATTTGGGTATAACATTTCGGGAATAAAGGCGCCGCCAAAATCTCCATAATATCCTTTTTCGTTTACTTGATAACTCATAATTTTTAATTGTATAGCCGTTCCCTGAAGGTCTTCAAAGCTTCGGCATCCTTTACTGCCGGGGCAGTTTCAAATTTACTGTTTACGTCAATGCCGTAAAAGAGCTCTTCTTTTTGCCTTTTTTGGAAGGTATGGTAAAGTTCTTTTACTGCGGCTGCATCATCGGGTCCAATCCCGCCACTCAGGAAAAATGGAGTGGTAGAAGGATAATCCTCCAATACTTCCCAATTGAACCTGATGCCGTTGCCACCCTTACTTTTTCCCAGGGTGTCAAAAAGGAAATAATCCACAACACCTTCATACGGCTGCAGCTTCTCAAAATCAAACTCATTTCCAATACTGAAAACTTTGATTAGCTCAATTTCTTCGGAAATCTTCTGCTTCAGGTTGTTGATAAATTCCGGACTTTCTTCTCCATGTAGCTGAAGTGCCGAAAGTTGATATTTTTTTATCTTTTCCAGGATATTTTCTTCGGAAGCATTCACAAAAACACCTGTTTTCTTTATTTTTTGATCCCCCTGAAAGATTTCCCCAACAACATTCCGCGGAGAACCTTCAAAAAAGATGAGTCCCAGGTAATCGGGTTGTAAAGCCGCAATCCTGCTCATATTTTCGGGCTCCCGCATGCCACAGATCTTCAGTTTCAGGTTCATGGGTTTTTATTTTAATTTCTGAATAAATTCTGAAGCGCTTTTTCCGGGATCTTCGGTTTTCATGAAATTTCCGCCGATAAGAAATCCTTTAAATCCGCTTTTTTGAAGCTCTGTAATTGCTGAAGTTTCACTAATCCCGCTTTCGGAGATCTTCACAAATTGATTAGGGATCTTTTCAGCTAAATCTTTGCTCGTTTGCAGGTCTACCTCAAAAGTTTTGAGGTTTCGGTTATTGACGCCAATCATATCTACGGTGTCAAAAATGGTATTTTTGAGCTCCTCTTCATTGTGAACTTCCAGCAGCACTTCAAGCCCCAAATCTTTTGCTTTTTTTGAAAGGTTTTTGATCTCATTTGGCTTCAGGATGGCTGCGATCAATAAAATCACATCGGCACCCATGGCTTTTGCTTCAATGATCTGGTATTCATCAATCATAAAATCCTTCCGAAGCAATGGTAGTTTAACTGTTTCGCGCACTATGGCAAGATCGTCAAGACTGCCGCCAAAGAATTCTTCGTCTGTAAGCACCGAAATTCCCGAAGCGCCTGCAGCTTCATAACCTGCCGTGACTGTGGCAGCATCTGCCTCCAGGTTGATCTCGGGGTGAGACGGGGAGCGACGTTTAAATTCAGCAATGATCCCGGTGGAAGAATTCTTAAGATTTTCCTTTAAAGAAATGCATTTCCGGTTAAAGTGGGGCAGGAGTTGAAGGGATTCTGCAGGCACTTCTTCCTTTAAAAACGCTACTTCTTCTCTTTTTCTTGCTGCTATTTTATCAAGTATGTTCATGCTAAGCTTTAATTTAATTGCTGAAGTTTTTCAAGGGCTGTAAGGGCGCGACCTGACCGCAGACTTTCTTTAGCCTCTAAAAAGGCATTTTCGAGGCCTGTGTTGTTTGCAGTGTTTATCGCCACGGCGGCATTGGCACAAACCACATTCTCCTGGGCGGCCGTACCTTGATTTTTAAGCACGTTCATAAAGATCTCTGCCGCCGATTCTACTGTATTCCCTCCCGAAATTTCAGAGGCTTTAATCGATTTCAGCTGAAGATCGGCCGGGCGTAAAACGGCTTCGGAATTATTGGTGATCATTTTGGTATTTCCGGTAAGTGAGATCTCGTCGTACCCGTCAAGGGCGTGTAAAATGGTAAAATTCTTGTCAGTTTTCTGGTACAGGTAGGCGTACATTCTGGCGAGTTCAAGACTGAAAACCCCAACCACCTGGTTTTTTGGAAAAGCCGGATTCACCATAGGCCCCAATATATTGAAAAAGGTCTTTACTCCCAGTTCCTTGCGAATAGGAGCTACATTTTTCATGGCCGGGTGGAAAAGTGCAGCGTGAAGAAAACAAATTCCGGCTTCGTCCATACTGCGCTTCAGGAAATCCTGTTCATTACTGAATTTTATTCCCAAATGCTCCATCACATTCGAGCTGCCGCAGCCTGAAGAAACGCCGTAATTCCCATGTTTTGCAACCTTTACACCGGCACCTGCCGTCACAAAGGAGGCCAAAGTTGAAATATTAAATGTGTCTTTGCCATCGCCTCCTGTTCCGCAGAGATCAATAGGATCATACTGTGCAAGATCTGTAGAAAGGCACATTTCGAGTAGGGCATCCCTGAAACCTTCGAGCTCTTCGAGGGTGATGCTGCGCATCATATAGACGGTAAGAAAAGCGGCAATCTGACTGTGATTGTACTTTCCTGCAGAAATGTTTACCAGCACATTCCTGGCTTCTTCCTTTGAAATAGTTTCGTGGTTGATCAACCTGTTTAAAATGTCTTTCATGCTGCTAAATTGTTTCAGGTTGCTGGTCATTCTTTTCTTCCGTAGATTTCTTCACCGGACTATTGATCCAGTTGGCGATCATCTTTTTCCCTTGTGGGGTCAAAACCGACTCGGGGTGAAACTGTACTCCGCGCACATCAAAATCCCGGTGGCGCAGGGACATTACTTCCCCGTTTTCATCATAAGAAGTGGCTTGCAGACAATCGGGAAGTGCCCGGTCTACTACCCAGGAGTGGTAACGGCCAACTTCCAGTTCATTTTCCAATTCGCTGTAAAGAGGTTCATCGGTCACACAGAGTTTAATTTTTGAAGCTACCCCATGGTGCACCTGCTTTAGATTGATGAGTTTTCCTCCAAAAACTTCACCAATGGCCTGCTGACCCAAACACACTCCAAAAATGCTCTTTTTGGCGGCGTAGGTAGAGATGACCTCTTTTAAAAGTCCGGCTTCATCTGGTATTCCCGGGCCGGGAGAAAGCAGGATCTTGTCGTATTTCTCAATTTCTTCCAGTTCCAGTTCATCATTTCTACGAACCGTGACTTTACAATCCAGCTCCTCCAGGTAATGTACAAGGTTGTAGACGAAGGAATCGTAGTTGTCGATCACCAACACGGAAGGAGTTTTTTTCTCCCCCTTCTGGCCCTCCCCTGAGGGGTGGGAATTGCTGGTATTATATTGCTTATTTTCCATTCTTCTTTTTTTTATTTCCCTCGTTTGGAGGGGTCTGGTGAGGCTTAGATTTCTTCAGCCAGCTCCAATGCTTTTTTTAATGCTCCTATTTTGTTGTACACTTCCTGAAGTTCACCTTCGGGAGTTGATCCTGATACTATTCCGGCACCTGCCTGGTAGTAGAGCCTGTGGTTTTTGCTTAGGAACGACCTGATGATAATGGCATGATTAAAACTTCCGTTGAAGTCCATAAACCCAATGGCGCCCCCATAAAAATCCCGGTTTACATTTTCATACTGTTCAATGAGCTGCATGGCTCTATGTTTTGGTGCTCCGCTTAATGTTCCGGCGGGAAATGTATCGGCAACCATCTGCATGGTGCTCACCTCTTCATTTTTTTGTCCGGTGACTTTGCTTACCAAATGAATAACGTGAGAGAAATACTGGATCTCCTTGTAGTTTTCCACTTTGACTTCTTTGCTGCTTCGGCTAAGGTCATTGCGGGCAAGGTCAACCAGCATTACATGTTCGGCGTTTTCCTTTTCATCTGATGCCAGGTCTTTTGCACTGGCTGCATCCTGTTCGTCATTTCCGGTGCGTTTAAAGGTGCCGGCAATGGGATGGATCTCTGCTTTGCCTTCTTTGACTACCAATTGAGCTTCGGGCGAACTTCCAAAGATCTTAAAGCTTCCGTAGTCAAAATAGAAGAGATAGGGCGAAGGATTCACATTTCGTAAGGCACGATAAACGTTGAATTCATCGCCCTTGAAGCCCTGCGAGAACCTTCGGGAGAGTACCAGTTGAAAGACATCCCCACGGTGGCAATGTTCCTTTGCTTTTATCACCATGTTGCGATAACCTTCATCGGTCTCGTTAGAAGCGGGTTCTCCTTCCGTAGAAAAAGGATATGAGGCGAAATTCTTTACTTTTAGAAGCTGTTCTATTTGATCGAGGTAATTTTTTTCGGAATAACTGTGATCAAAAATATATGCTTCATTGTTGAAGTGGTTGATCGCAATGATGTTTTGATAAACAGAGTAATTGATCTCCGGGATCTCAAGATCATCTTTCTTTTTTGACAGGTCGAGTTTTTCAAAATACTGCACCCCGTCATAGGCGATGTATCCAAAGAGGCCTTCATTAATAAAATTAAAGTCGGGACCCGTGGTTTTAAATTTTTGTGAGAATTCATGAATGGCAGCAGGCACGTCAAATTTGGGAGTTATTTGAGTTTCATTGGAAGTGCCATCAGGGAATGATTCAATAAACTGGCCTTTTTCAACCTTTACGCTTGCTACAGGGTTGCAGCAAATGTAGGAAAAGCTGTTCTCGTTACCGTGGTAATCACTACTCTCAAGCAAGAGACTGTTGGGGAAGATATCCCGCAGCCGCAGGTAAACACTTACCGGAGTAAAAGTATCTGCCAGGAGTTTTTTATAAGTAGTGGTAAGATTGTACATATTCATTTTCATTGTTTTTACTGAATTATGAGCATAAAAAAAGGCTTGTCGTGATTGACAAGCCTTTGTATATAATTACAGGAGGTGTTGCTCACGACGATTGACGTAAGAATTTCCACCACCAGTTATTTTTATTGATCAGGTTCATTTGAATAGCAAATATAGAAGGGAATTTATTCTAAAAAAATATTTTTTGAAAATTTTTCTGCTTTCCATGCAATCCCCGAATCGAAAGGGGCTAAAAAAGAGCAGGTGATTCTTATATTTGTGAACATAACTTAAATGAGAAAAAATCATGAAAGAATTAAATCAGGAAGAGTGGAGAGAGAAAATAGCTCAGGATGATAAAGCTGTGATCCTTGATGTAAGGACCGAAGAAGAAATAGAAGAAGGCTACATCCCGGGGGCTAAAATGATAGACATCTATAAAGGACAGGAATTTATCGATGAAATTGAAAAGTTAGATAAGGATAAAAATTATTATGTCTACTGCCGAAGTGGAAATAGAAGTGGGCAAGCCTGCGCTATTATGGATCAAAAGGGGTTTGGTAATACATATAACCTCATTGGAGGATTCTCAAACTGGGAAGGCGAAACAACAGAATAGTCCTACAAGCTATATGTTAAAATTTAAAGGGCAGAATTTGTACAAATTTTGCCCTTTTACATTTATGTAAATTACAATAGTAGCAGAGATTGTGCTTTTTTGGGTTTTAATGATTTTGATCACCATTGCTCCAATGGTAGATAAGTACCTTTATAAAAACTTACCATTCATGCGTACTCTAGGATTAATCGGCGGCACTTCTTGGCATTCTACCATAGTCTATTACCGGCTCATTAATGAAATGGCCGGGAAACGAACAGGAACTCATTCAAACCCACCCCTTATGCTTTACAGTCTCAATGTAGAATTGATGAGGGAACACAATGTGGATAAAATAAAGACAACCTATCTGCATATAGCCCGAAAGCTGGAAATCGCCGGAGCCCGTGCTATTGTGATATGTGCTAACACGCCTCACCTTGTTTATGAGTATGTGCAAAACAAAATTTCTATTCCCATTCTTCATATTGCAGATGCTGTAGGGCTTGAAGCGCGCAGTAAGGGATTGACAAAACTTGGCTTATTAGGTACCCGTCCTACAATGCGAGGAGATTTTCTTCATAAAAGGCTTAAAGAAAAATTTGGTATTGAAGTCATCGTTCCCGAAGATGATTTTATGGACGAGATACATTATTATATTGCTCACGAACTCACCCGCGGAAAATTCACCGAGTCTGCAAAGTCATTCTTTTTAGATCATATTCAGTTACTAAAGGAAAGAGGGGCGCAGGCTGTTATTATGGGTTGTACAGAACTGCCCATCCTGGTGAATGATGAAGACACCGATCTTCCTTTGCTGCAAAGCACCAATCTACATGCAAAAATGGCTGTAGATTATATTTTTCAAAAAGATGTGGAGGGTGTATAAGTAAGAAGAGAGATCCCCCAATCTCTCTTCTTTATAAAATTTACAAATACCCTTTAATAAAAGCGCGTGCCTATTAATTGGTAGGGTAAAGGTATCACTCAATGGGTCTAATTACATATAGGGGAAATCCCCTAATTTTTATGCATGAAACCTTCTGTACCTGGCCATGAGGAACATGTAAGCCGCATATGCAACCAGGCCTGCAGCTACCACTCCCATTAACCATGGCCCGTAAGCCGAATCCTGAAGGAATGAAAAAGCTTCTTGTGTAGTTTTTATTTCTGAAGGATTGGAATTTACAGCGGCTTTAATTGCAAAGAATCCGATGATTACCAGGATAACACCCCTGGAACTAAGGCCAAATTCAGCAGTTTTTTTGACGGTTTCCCTCTTTTTCTTCTCACTCAGAGATGCCAGTCCTAACTTTTTATAATAGTCGTTCTTATATGCCTTCACGAACTGAAATATTCCGGCAATGATAATTCCCACTCCTACAATACCAATAATCCAAAGTCCGGTCTCACTGGCCAGGAAGGAAGATTTTTGCATGGAACCTGAAGAACCCGAACCTCCACGGCCGGCGCCAAAGGCTTTAAGTGCTGCGAGTACTCCTATTCCCAAATACAGCAGGCCACTGCAAAAGAAACCGATTCGTTTTGCAGTTCCTTTTTTATCATCGCCTATGTTCTCGGGATCTTTTATTGCCTGTACAAATCTCCAGGCGGCATAGCAGGCCAACCCCAGAGCCATTAAAACAAGCAGAATGTTACCAAAAGTTTGTTTTTCAAGGAATTCAAGAACCTGAAGCTGTCCCGCTTTTTTGCCGCCCATATCAAAAGCAGCTTTAAAGGTCAAAACACCAATAATTCCATACACCACTCCCTTAGCTACAAACCCCGTGCGGGCCATTTTCTTAATCTTTTCGTCTATCATAATTTTAGTTGGTTTCCTTCTAAATTAAAAGAAAATGAGCTCAAAAACAACGAATTATGTAAACTTTAATATTCACGGAGCCGAACGATAGCTGTGTTTCAGCTCATCAACTTTTATTCTTTAAGTAGCATCATTAGGTTTTGATTTTCTTTCTTTTCGGCATAGGTGTAAGCGAAATTCCCTTGCGCATCTCTCATGGTCTTATCGGCCCCGTTTTGCAGTAAAAGTTGAGCAACCTCCAGCTGTTCAAACATAGCTGCGAAAATGAGGGGTGTGGTGCCGCCAGAATTACGGGCGTTAACATCGGCTCCTTCAGAGATCAACATGCGGGTGATATCCATATTTCCTTTAAAACAAACTCCCATAAGAGCAGTATTGCCGGCGGCGTCGCGGCCATCAACTTCGGCTCCTTTTTCAAGCAGTAGCCGGGTAACTTGGGGTTGGTCAAAATAGGTGGCGAGGATGATAGGAGGAAAGCCCTTTTCATCCCGCAGGTTTACTAAAGCCGGGTCGGCTTCAATTTGACGTTCTAACTCTTTAGTATTTCCTAATCTTATATTGTCCTGAAAACTCATGGTAGTTATTTATTTATACCTTCTAAAAATGGCATTTTTAAAGGCTTGTTATTTTTAAGTGAAATTATAAAAGAAGATAAGCTTTCAGCCCATTTGTTCATTCTCTTTATTAATTAGTACATAAAATGAGTTGATGATGATCTTTTATTGATCTTCTCCTTTTCACTCTTCATTAAAATTTTGCCCTGTATTCACTGTTTTTACAAGTCGAATGAATTCTGCACGATAACCTTCAGGATCTTCGCCTCTTCCGGCATCGGCAAGAGAAATTACAAGATTGTCGGGTGCATTATTGGTGAATTCAGATTCCCGGAGCTGCATACCAAAGAGTGCTACAGCCGAAGCAAATTTGAAATCGGCGTCCATAGGTTCAACCTCATCTTTAAGGGATTTGGTAATCAGGATGCTTTTGGAACCTTCAGGTTTTTGGTACCTGAATTTCACTGTGAGTAATTCTTCCGAAGAAGATTTTAATTTTCTGTCGCTGTACTTAAGGTCATCAATATCTTTCAGGTATTTACTATTTACCCCTGCCGGAATGATTTCATAAAGTGCAGTAACCGTGTGGCCGCTGCCCAGTTCGCCGGCATCTTTTTTATCGTCGTTAAAATCTTCGTCATTGAGCAGCCTGTTTTCATAACCAATTAGGCGATAAGCCTGCACTTTAGCGGGGTTGAACTCTACCTGTATCTTTACATCTTTGGCAATAGTATAAATGGTGCCGCCAAATTCTGTTCCCAGCACTCTTTTAGCTTCCTGCGTGGTGTCTATGTAAGCGTGATTGCCATTGCCTTTTTGTGCAAGAGTTTCCAGTTTAGAATCCTGATAGTTTCCCATTCCAAAACCAAGAGCGGTTAAGAAAATTCCGGTATCCCTTTTTTCTTCGATAAGGTCGCCCATGGCGCGGTCGCTGCTAGCTCCCACATTAAAATCTCCATCGGTAGCCAGGATCACGCGATTGTTTCCATTTTCAATAAAATTTTCCTGTGCAATTTTATAGGCTAATTCAATGCCTTCTCCACCTGCAGTTGAACCCCCGGCCGACAAATTATCTATGGCCTCAAAAATGGCTTTTTTGTCACTCCCTTTTGTTGAGGGTAATACCACGCCGGCTGCACCTGCATAAACTACTATGGCAACTTTGTCTTCCTCCCTTAATTGAGCGGTTAAAAGTTTAAAAGCCGATTTTAAAAGCGGAAGTTTATTTTGGGAATTCATTGATCCCGATACATCTAAGAGAAATACCAGGTTTGATGCAGGCACATCATCTAATGGGATGGTTTTGCCCTGTAGCGCTATTTTTACCAGCCGGGTGTCACTATTCCAGGGAGTTTCTGCTACAGCCGTATGTATGGCAAAAGGATGCTCTCCGGCAGGTTGTGCGTAATCGTAATTAAAATAGTTAAGCATTTCCTCAATTTTCACTGCATCTTTGTGAACTTTCTGGCCATTATTGATCATTCTACGCACGTTGCTGTAAGAAGCTTTATCTACATCTATTGAAAAGGTGGAGAGGGGAGTGGTGTTTGTACTTTTGAAGATATTTTCTTCAATCTGGTTATAAGATTCCCGCTGTGGCGGAAGGTGGGTGGCTACCCCGCGAATCCTTAACTGTGAGTTCTGGATGCCTGTTACTACTATTTGCTCCTCGAGGGCTGTAAAATCGGGTTTCAGGGCAACATCTATTACTTTTTTGTCACCCACTTTTATTTTTGCGGTTTTATACCCAATATAGCTAAAGACCAGTTTATCACCTTCTTCGGCTTTAATAGTGTATTTACCATCAAAGTTTGTTTGGGTCACAGTGTTAGTGCCTTCTACAGTGATATTAACACCCGGGAGCGGGCGATTGTTCTCATCTGTTACCGTTCCGGAAATTACTTCGGCTTCAACAGAAATATTCAATAATGTGGAGACAAAGAGTAGTAAAATGATATTCATTTGGTTAAAATTTAAGTGGATAATAGAAGATATTTAAATTTTAACAAATATTAGGCCACTGCTGCACAATCTGAAAATTAATGCAGGGGTCTCTGAAAATTACTTCTGAAAAAGCCTTTTTTGGAAACTATAGCCCCGGAATGGTGCCGGTGCCTTTATTTCTTTGTTCAGCTGAGCCTTCGGGAGGGTACGGGATCTTGTCTTCGATCTCTTTAATATGTTCAGGATCAAATTTTGGAAGCTGTAAGTCTCCCTTCTCTTTCCATTGGCGCACCTTATCTTCAGCCGATTTGGATTTTTCTTTTGAAAGCCCTGTATCTTTTCCAAAGTAAATAGTCTGAGATGGGAAGGCAAAGCCAGTACCGCTTTCGTTTACCACATCCATAATGCGTAGCAGGAGGTCTTCCTTAACTTCCAGAAATTCATCAAAGGTAGACACCTTTACATAAGTGAAAATCTCAAGATTTATGGAGTCGGCTCCCAGAGTTGTAAATCTTACCCTGGCAGGATCGGAAGTGACCATGGGGTGAGCGTAAAGAATAGACCTGAGCTCTACAAGAAGATACCGAATTTGATCGGGTGTGGTTTCGTATCGCAGGCCTATAGTGGGATGAAACCAAAACCGGTCTCTATGAGCATAGTTTTCAATTTTACTCGAAGAGAACTCTCCATTGGGAATGGTAATAAGAGTGCGATCCAGCGTTCTTATCCTGGTAGAGCGCATTCCAATTTTCTCTACAGTTCCCAAAGTATCACCTACCTTACAAAAATCTCCTACGCGTATAGGCTGGTCTGTAATAAGGGTCACACTGCCCACAAAATTTTCTATGGTCTTTTGTGCCCCCAGTGCAAGGGCTAAACCACCTATTCCCAGTGCTGCCAGTCCTGTGGTAATATCTACTCCTATAGCACCAAGAATGGCGATAATCCCAAAGATTACAATAGCAATTTTTGCAGCTCTTTTCAGAAAAAGTGCAACAGAGACTCCCGATAAATTTCCGCGGGAGCTCATTTTATTTGTACTGAATGTTCCCAGAAATTCTGATAAGCGCCATAAAAGGATAAGAAAAGCCAGCAGGCCAATTACAATGGTTATTCCGCTAAACCGCTGCCGCAGAATTATTGAAATGCCTATTTCTGTAGAGAGCATTACGAAGAGCCATACTGCCAGGTAAAGCTTGACTGGCAGTGCAAAGGCTTTCAGTACACCTGCAGTAGGTTCGGTACGGGCTCTTTTCCATACCAGCGGAATGATGTATAAAAAGAAATGGGTAAGCAGCCAGGCTACTGCATAAGAGAAAGCTGCGAGCAAAATTATAGCGAGCCACTGGCCTACGGTCGCTCCCCAGAGTTCGTAGCGCTCCAGGATGTCGGGCATGATTCGGTTAAGTAGCAGTACGTTTTCATCAAGTGCAGAGAGTTCTTCGATGTATTGGATCGTTTGGTCTGAAAAAAGCCATAGCGGACCTCCTTCCGGGCCTTCTACCTTTTCAAGCAGGAGATCAAAATCTTCCCTGGAAGAGTCAATGGTTCCCACGCGTTCAAGGTGATTGGGTAAATCATCGTCTGTTCTTCCTTCCACACTTCTGCTAATCCATGAGTACGGCATGATTTGCCCACCCTGATTCAATAAGATCTCCAGATGCTGGGCCAGTTCGGCACTTCGGGCATCTTCGGCTTCTCCTTCGCCTACTTTAAAATATTCTCCTGCCTTTTCGTAATTTTTTTCGGCTACGGCCGAGATAAATCCGGCAATACTACCTCGTGGGGTGCGACGTTCAAGAGCGTCATCGGGCCATTGCGGCTCTGCCGGTTCTTCTGTTTCAGATTGCATTCCGGGGATTTGGGCATGCATCGTAGCGGGCCAAAACTGAAGGCTCAAGATTAAACTGAAGAGAATGAAGTAGTTCGTTTTAAAAATAGGATTTTGGAAGCGTATTCTAGTCATCTTGTCCGGCTGAAGGTTCTGCTGTATTGGGTGCCAAAAATGGCATTTTTGAGATCTGTTATTCTGTTTCAATAGTGTAGACCTAAAGATAAGAAAATTCAGGCGAGCTGTTAAGGCTGTTAAGGAAGCTTTTAGATTTACAGGCATTTCAGGTATTTTCCGAAGAAATATTCCGCTCTACGGTACGCCGATGTTTCATATATAATTTGGCATCCTCTAAGATTAGATAAAGGCAGGGGACGATCAACAAAATGATGGAAGTGGCAAAAATGATCCCGAACCCAAGAGAAATAGCCATTGGAATTAGGTAATATGCCTGGCTGGATGTCTCCAGGATTATGGGGGTCAAACCTCCAAAGGTGGTGAGTGTTGTAAGTATAATAGGCCTGAAACGCCTGAGCCCCGCCTCGTGAATTGCCTCATAAACCGAACAGTCTTCCCGCTTTTTATTGGCATAGTCTATCATGATCAAGCTGTCATTCACAACGACGCCGGTCAAAGCGATAACCCCCATAAGACTTACCAGTGAAAGGTCGTAACCCAGTAAAATATGCCCAATCACGGCACCTACTATTCCAAACGGGATAGCGGCCATAACGATGAGTGGCTGGGCGTAACTGCTAAAGGCGATAGCCAGAAGTACATAGATAATTAACATAGCCATCGAAAAGGTGCTCCACAGGGAATTTGTAGATTCGCGCATATCGGCCTGGCTACCTTCAAAGGTCCAGGTGAGCCCGGGAAAATCGGCTCTTAGCTGAGGTAGCACCTCATTCTGGATTGCTGCCAGCACCTGGCCCACTGTGTTGGCTGGCTCCACGTCCATCCCCACACTTACCACGCGCCTGCCATCGCGCCTGTTGATGCTGCTAAAGGCTTCATCCTGTTCAATCCGCACCACGTCCAGTAATGGTACTTCTACGCCCTGAGGGGTTCTAATGAGGAAGTTTTCAAGATTTTGAATATCCCGTCTTTCTTCTAAAGGTAGTTTTACGCGCACTTCTATTTCATTGGTAGTTCGCATTTGCCTCATAGCAAGCGCACCGTAGAAAGCATCCCTAACCTGCCGCCCCACTTCGTTGGAGGTGAGGCCAAGATTACGGCCTTCGGGAAGTAGCTTAAAATCGAACTGTTGCTTTCCTTTGTTGTAGTTGTCACTAATGTCGCGGGTGTTTTCAAAAGCTTCGAGCCTTTCAGAAAAAGCTGTACTGGCTTTTTCCAGCACATCAATACTGGTATGGCTAAGGTCAACGCTTATGGCCTGTTGGTAACCTCCGGGACCTCTTTCGGCTTCAAAAGTTATTTGATCTACCCCTTCTATCTCTCCAATATTGTCCCGCCAAAGGGCAATCACTTCTTTCGCAGTGGTAGTGCGTTCATCAGGCGGTTTCATTACGATTTCCACGTCTATAAAGTTCTGTCCCCTTACGTTTGTTTTTACGCCTTCGGCCACTTCATAGAGATCATATTCTTCAAACATTTCGAAGGTAGAATTGGTGATCTGTTCGGCTACTTTTGCTGCCTGTTGGGTAGTAGTGCCTTCCGGAAGGCGCACTCCGGCTTCAATCTCGTCTGCGGCTACTTCAGGCATCATGATCATACCCATGTGATCGCTGTAGCCATATCCTCCAACCATGATCAAGAGTGCAATGGCAGCTGTGAGCGTGATATACCGGTATTTTAGAGACTTGTCCAGAAGAGGACGGTAATAATTTTGTACAAACCTGTCAAAGGCATTGGCAAATTTTTGCTGCAGGTTTTCAAGTTTTAAGGCCCAGCCTTTTGGTTTCTTCTCTTTTAAATGACCAAGATGGGAGGGAAGAATGAAAAGCGCCTCAAGCAGGGAGACGGCGAGGATCACGATCACAACTACCGGAAGCGGCCACCAGAATTTTCCCGTTTCCCCCGGCATGAGCAATAAAGGAACGAAAGCAATAATGGTTGTGGCTATACTGAAAACCACCGGGCGGGAGACATCTTTGGTCCCGGCTATTGCTGCATTTATGGGGCTAAGACCTTTCTTACGGTATTCATAAACGTTCTCACCCACAACAATGGCATCATCGACCACAATTCCCAGTACCACCAGGAACCCGAACATGGAGATCATGTTGATGCTTACCCCCACAAGTGGAAGAAAAATAATTCCGCCAATAAAAGAGATAGACATTCCCATCATTACCCAAAAGGCGAGACGGTACTCCAGGAAAAGCGTAAGGATGATAAGCACAATCCCTATTGCCATAAGGCCATTTTCTGTGAGCAGGGAGAGGCGTTCATTATAATCTTCTGCACGATTGCTGTCAATGCGGTATTGCACTCCGGGCGGGAGGTGATATTCTTCAAGAATCGTATATACCTCGTCGGCAATGTCAAGAGGAGATTGATCGCCTACCCGGTAAATGCTCAGGCTTACTGCCGGTTCCCTGTTAAACTGGCCATGGAACCCGGTTTCCTCAAAACCATCTGTTACTGTAGCGATCTCCCCCAGGGTCACCTTTGCGCCCGAATCGGAATTTATTATCGCAATTTTCCTGAATTCGTCTGCCCATTGCTTTCTTTCCTTCATCCTGAGCAGGATCTCACCTGTAGCGGTCTCCACAGCTCCCGCCGGAACATCTTCGCTTGATTCGGCTACAATTTGTGCTACCTGATCTAATGTAAGGTTGTACTTACGCAGATTATTCCGCGGAATTTCGATATGAGTAAAATAGTCGGGCACATTTCCCAGTTCTACCTGAGTGATATTGGGGTTACTCAGCAGGATGTTACGCAGTTGTTCCCCCAGCTGCCGCAGCGTCCAGATGTCTACCTGTCCATAAAGGCTGATTTCCATCACGTCCTGTTGTTGCAGCTGCAGGCTAACCTGGGGCTGTTCAATATCATCTGGGAAGGTGCGTATGCGGCTTACCGCCTGGTCGATATCCTGAAAGACCTTCATGCGATCACTGCCGGCTATAAGTTCAATTTCCACCTGACCCGAACCTTCCCTGGCAGTGGAGACGATCTCTTTTATTCCCTGTATTCCGCGAATGGCCTCTTCCACCGGTAGCAGGATTCCCTGTTCAACTTCGGCAGGAGCAGCACCGGGATATTGCACGTTCACATTTACATAATCGAGCTGAAACTGCGGAAAAACCTCCTTCTGAATTTGCAACATGGTCCAAATCCCGCCTGCTATGAGAAGAACCATCATCAAATTGGCGGCAATAGAGTTGCGCGCCATATAGGCAATGACTCCTTCCTTGCGGGTATTTGACTCTTTTGCGGCCATTAATTTATACTGTCATTTTGAGTTGGCTTGTTTTGGGAAGCTGAATCTCTTTCGGTGCGCACAGCCACCCCTTCGGCTACTGTGCTTAAATTGGTGGTGATCACTTTTTCTCCGCCCTCCAGCCCTTTATTTATATAAACGTATTGATTATCGGTTAAAAGAACTTCAACTTCCTTTATTGAGAGTTTTCCATCTTCCATAACCCATACCTTATTGTTCTCACGCAGATAATCTCTGTTAAGCCGCACTACGTTTGTAATTTCGTTTGCTTCTACCAGAGATTCCACAAAAGTGCCTATAATGAGTTCAGGTTTTCCTTTGGCGGTGGTTTGTGCAAGAGGATCGGGAACTTCCACAAGAACTCTCGCCATTCGGGTTTGGTTATCAAGTGCGCCCACCTGGCTGTCCAGGTAGCCTGTTCTAAAGGTGTTCGGTGGCCATGCAGCTGTATTTCTTATGCGAACTGAAGAGCCTTTTTCATTTTCTGTATCAGGAAATCGCAACCATCTCAGGCGGGAGACCGGCATACTTAAGATCACCCGATATTTTTCGGTGCCCACAAGGCGACCAAGATTTTCCCCCGGAGCCACCTGCGAGCCGGTGGTTACATTCTGTGTAATAATATGTGCATCAAAAGGAGCGCGGATAGTACTGCGGGCAAGATTGAGTTTTGCCTGATCTACTGCTGCCTGTGCAGCTTTTATCCTTGCCTTTACAGCGTTGAGCTGAGGTTGGCGCAACACCAGAGACCGCTCCTGGGGCGTAAGGGTTTGGTTACCTACCAGGTCAAGGTCCTGCTGGGCCACTTCCTGCCTTCCCATTTCAACATCAAGTTCTGTTTGCGCCTGGAGTAACTCGCTTTGCCGTAGCTCAAGCTGATTACGATAATCTGCAGGGTCAATTTGTAGCAGCAGTTCCCCCTTTTTTACCGTTCGGCCCGGTACAAAGGCAGGGGAGCGGCGCACCACCTCACCGCCCACCCGGGCACTAATAATCACATCTTCTACCGGCTCTACTGTGCCCGTAGCCACCAGCGAGGGGGGAAAATTTCCTGCTTCGGCCCGTGTAACGCTTACCAGCATTGCCATTTCCCGGGTGGCTCCTTCTCTTTGAGCTGTGGGTTCGCTCATAAATATAAAGGCGGTCACGGCTATGGCCAGGACTACGATGCCTGCGCAAATAAGAACGATCTTCTTGGTGCTCATAAACTTTATTTAAAGGTCGGTTTCTTGTGGGTTTTCAAAGGCTCCTGCCAAAGCCCTGTAAAGTCCTATACGTATTTCAAGTAGCTCCTGCTCTCCTTCAAGCATTTCTCTTTCTAATTGTTGTTGTTCATCAAGTGCCAGTAGTACATCAAGATACGGACTTAATCCGTTCAAAAATTCTATTCTTAACTGCCCCGATGTTTTGGTAGACAGTTCAAGCCTTCGCTCGAGTACCTCCAGTCTTTCCCTTTGCTTCTTTTCCCGAAGCAGCGCATTTTCTACTTCTTCAAAAGCGATAAGAACAGCCTGCCCATATTCATAGAGTAGCTGATTTTTTACCGTTTCTGCACGGTCTGCTTCGGCCGATAATCTTCCTCCATAGATAAGCGGCGCCAGGAGGTTTCCTGCCAGACTGTAGGTCCAGTTTTCAAAAAGATTGCTTACATTCTCAGCCCGAAAACTGCCGCTCGCATCAAGAGAGATCACCGGGAATTTGCTTCTTACGGCAAAAGCCATCTCCCTGTCGGCAGCCAGAACAAGGTTGTAAGCCTGCTGTAGATCGGGCCGGCGACGGATGAGTTCCATGGGTAGGCCAGTCTGTGGAAGTGGTGGCAGGGCGGGCAGCATTCCATTTCGAAAATCTGAAGCGTTCTGCGGAGGGCGACCTAGTAAAACCAAGAGGCGATTTTTGAGTAATTCGAGATTTGTTTCATAAAGAATTTTTTGATCGCGGGTGCTTTCCAGCAACTGTTCCTGTCGCAGAATGTCTACGGCACGTATCTGTCCACCCGCAAACGTGCACGAATCAGCTTTACGATATCTTCATTGGTATTTATTTGTTCTTCTACAAGCTCCAGTTGCTTTCGGGCAGTGAGGAGTTGGTACCAGGTATTGGCAATCCCGGCCGATATGGTCATGGCAGCAGCCCGGTAGTCGTAAAGAAAAGCTTCAGCAGTATACCTTTCAGCCTGTACCCCGGCGCGAACACGGCCCCATAGATCGAGTTCATAAGAAGCGGCAAGACCGGTTTGTAATTGTAAATCTTCAGAAAAATTTTCACGACCCCTGTCTTTTGCAACTCCTGCAAAGGCATCTATCTGCGGAAAAAGAAAGGATCTTTCCCTTTTTACAACTGCGAGAGAAGCCTGGTATTCCTGCCAGTTTCCCGCCAAAGATAAATTCTCCTGAAGCCCCTGTTGTACAAGGGAATCAAGAATAGGATCTTCAAAACTGCGCCACCATTCATCTGGCACGGGAACTGTTCCTGAAACTGTAAATGCTTCAGGTTGAGGAATGGGGGCTTCCTGGGGTGCGATCTTAGGCGTGCACGAGGAAAGGAGTAGGAGAAATGAGGAAACAGTTACCTGAACCCAACCCGTGGATAGAGTTTGAAAACAGGCAGGGGAACTATATTTAATAAAGTTGGGCTTCAGTTATTCTTCGTATTTAGGTTAAAATTCCAGTATTAATCTGTGATTTACAGCTTTAAAGAGGAAGAATTCTAAAGTTACAGCTTTTTTATTTGCATACAATAGTTTAGCGAGGTGTCAAAAATGGCATTTTTGGGAGGTGTTTTTTTTACTTCTGAAATCTTCCAGACATTGACTTTTAAAGAGCAGTGACAGGTCTTTATTCCTGAAAGAGAATTTGGCAGAAGCTTCTAATTATATCAAAAGAACAATTATCAAAAATAGTATCTTGCAGGCGTTGAACCACCTAAAACATAGCGCTTGAACCTATCGGAAATCTTTCCCTTCAGAAAAAAATATGAGTACAAAGTCGGGATTACCCTTAGCGGCGGTAGTGCCCGTGGTTATGCGCATGTTGGGGTGTTAAAAGCCCTTCACGAACACGGAATTGAACCACAAATCATTTCGGGTACCAGCATGGGTGCGGTTGTGGGGGTTCTTTATGCCGCAGGATATTCCCCCGAAAAGATCCAGACCATCCTTACCGAAGAGACTTTCTCAAAAATGACCAATTTCTCGTGGAGACGAACCGGACTTTACAAGTTGGAAAAAATGAAAGTAGCCCTGGAAAAATATATCCCTGAAGATGATTTTTCAAGCTTAAAAAAGCCATTTTACCTGGCGCTTTCCAACCTCAATAAGGCCTGTGGGGAAATGCGGAGTAGTGGAGCCTTGTTTGATTATATTATAGCCAGTTGCTCTGTTCCCGGTTTTTTTGCGCCTATAGTCCTGGAAGAGGGAAACTATGTAGACGGCGGACTCCTTTGCAATCTTCCTGCTTCGGCTATCAGGGAAAAATGTAGGTATTTGATAGGCTCTCACGTTAATTTTACCGGCCCAAAAAGCGATTTTTCCGGTCCGCGCAGTATAATGGAACGTGCCATCAACCTTGGCATCACTCAAAATATCAAACCTGAAATGGAATTATGCGATGTGGTGATAGATCCTCCAAAAATGCAATATTTTACCCTTCTCGATTTCAGTAAGATTGAAGAGATCATTAAAGTGGGATACGATCACACCATGAAAATGATAGAGAACGGGGAGCTACCTGTAAAGCGGTTACAAACAGCACCGCTTGACAGTGGCAGCTAATACTCGTTTTTTTCAGGAGTAAACCAATTCATATCATATACTTTTAAACGAAGAAAAGCTGCCTCAAAAATCCTTTTTTGCCACGCTCCATTTTTTGTGTAGAGATTTTGACGTATAAAGACTTTTGAGGCAGCTTTATATTTCTACTGAAAATATTTCCTACTGTACAGGATTAAATTCAAATCTTTGACCTCCAACCGAGATTCCGGCCATTGCACCTCCTTTAGGAACGGTTACTACGGCTACGCCATCTTTAAAGTTGAGGTCTTCAGAAAAACCTTTGTCCAAAATTACTGCAGATGCATTTGCTTCGAGTTTGTAACTTCCGTCCTTAAATTGTTCCAGGGCTTCGTTAGTCTCAAAAAAGAGGACTTCTACAAAAGCTTTTCCTCCCACTTGCAATCCAACATCTACCTGTTTTAGATCGGCATAGCCTACAAGGTTTCCATTTTCATAAACTGCCCCGTTCCCCGAAGCTCCACCAATAATATACGCGCCTTTTCCCACATTTGGGAAAATTGCATAGCCTGCAGCCTCGTCAAAATAACTGGCCATCATTGGGAATTCTCTTTCTATCATGGCTTTTTCCTGCTGGGCATCTGTTACCAGGTCATCACTGGTTTTTTTTGCCGATCCGCAGCTTGCTAAAACAAGTGCGAACAGTACCAAAACGGTTGTATACAGATTTTTTTTAAGTACTCTCATTACTTTTTAATTTTAAAAGTTAGTATTCACTAATTTATATCACTTTATCCTGAAGTAATGTTAATCTGTTGTTATTTTCATTATATATCAGGAGCTTAAATATGAAAAAGGCGAATAGTAATAAAAGGTTGGGCGTTCTTCTGAAGCATATAGCCTAAACCATTTATTGAAGATTAAAAACTTCCAGTGCAGGCAGGGCTTTGTTGTTAAAATCAAATAGGGCCTGATTTTCCCAGGGAGATCCCTGTGTAGATTCTGCACCATTCCAGGCGACGAGTTCGGTACCCCAGTAAGAAAATCCGATGGCTGCGTCAGATTCTTTCAGCATTTGAATAATGGTTTCAAGATATTCTTTTTGTCCCTGTGCCGAAGCGGCATATCCCGGTATCAAATGCTCGTTAAGGCCTACGATGTTGTTGGTCCAGTCATTATAATCGAGGGTAAAAGGATAGGCTGTTTCTGCAATGACTACCTGGCGGTTGTACTTTGAAGCCAGAGAATTTATGCGGTTCTCTAATTGGTCGAGGTCTTTGCCGTGCCAGATGGGATAGTAAGAAAGACCAATAATATCGTAATCAACGCCTGCAACCTGTCCAAAAAACCAATCGGCATTGTCGAGTCCGGCGAAGTGGACTATGATCTTTGAATCGGGATTGGTCTCCCGCACAGCAGTTACTCCTGCTGCTATAAGTTCTAAAAACTGGTTTGGGTGCTTTGAAATATTTCCTTCCGGAAAAAGAATTCCTGAATTGATCTCGTTTCCTATCTGTATATATTCGGGCTTAATTTCTTCTGAAATCATGACAGTATAATCATGCACCTGCTTTTTGAGAGCATCAAAAGAAAGATCTTTCCAGGCTTCAGGTTTTGTTTGATTTCCCGGATCGGCCCACGAATTGGAGTAATGTAAGGTGAGCCAGAGAGCGAATCCTTTATTCCGAAGGGTTTGGGAAAACAATTTTACTTCTTCAAAACCCGAATGCCCCTGGGCAGGATCAACCCACAATCGAAGCCGCGCCGTATTCACTCCAGATGCCTTTAAAATGTCTAAAAAATCCTCTTTTTGACCCGCAGCATTGTAAAAAATAGTTCCGGAAGCATTGATTTCGGGAAAAGCCGAAATATCAACCGCCCTTACCGGCAACTCGTCTTCTGAAACGGGAGGTGTGGGTTCCGGACTTTTAGGAGCATCATCATCTTTGCTGCAAGCGGTGATAAACACTAATAATAGGGAGAGGAAAAAGAGCTTTTTCATGATGGGAAATTTAGAATATAAAGATAGTATTTTTTGAAGGCTACATGCAGATCAGGCTTCAGGAGAAATAGTCTTAGGCCAGATTTTTCCACAGCAATAAAGCTTAGGAATCACCTTTTTGAAGATTTTACTCGCTATCAAAAGCATTTTTGGCGCAAAAGGTTTCAGATTTTCGAAAACTTCAGGTATTTGATTCGCTAAACATGGGATTTCATCTTTTTTAAATGACTTCGGAAGATGCTTTCCTCGGATTAACTTCCGCAGGAAAAGAGGTGCTAAAAATGCCATTTTTGACAGGTAACTTCCGAAGGGACCTTAGAAAATTTAAATACAGCTAAAACCGAAAGGGAAAGCTTCAAAACCTGTTGGTATTTTTTTACATCTCAGCCCGTTAATGTAAATTAGGAGGATTAAAACCGCAAAATGGGAAAATTGTATTCTAAATTAATACTGGTGTTGGGAATTCTTTTGATCATCCCCACACTACAGGCACAAGAAACCGAAGTGATGGTAAGGGTGAGGTCTAAAGATGCCAAATTTATTGGAAGTTCGATTGGAGGAGCCAGGATCATCATCAAAAACGCTGAAACCGGGGAGCTGCTGGCAAGCGGCATAACCAGTGGCAGTACCGGAGACACCCGGCTTATCATGCAGCAGCCCCACTCCAGAAATGAACGCCTCACCGACGAAAGCACTGCAGGGTTCATGGCAAAATTGAATCTGGAAGAACCGGTTTTTGTGACCGTTGAAGCTATTGCACCCTACAACAAGAAGCAGGCGCGGGTTACGAGCAGCACCCAGTTGTGGCTGCTGCCCGGTAAAGATATTACCGGAGATGGACTTGTGCTGGAGGTGCCGGGTTTTGTAGTAGATATACTCTCTCCTCAAACCCATGAGCGGATAAGCAGCGAAAATGTAGAAATTAAAGCAAATGTAGTGATGATGTGTGGTTGCCCCATTACTCCCGGCGGCATTTGGGATGCAAATCAATACGAGATTACTGCCGTGCTAAGCAGTGAAGGCAAAGAAGTGAAAGAGCTGCAGCTTAAGGCAGGGGAGAAGCCCAGTACTTTTTCTACGGAAACTACACTGGAGCCGGGAATGTACGAGCTGCTGATTTATGCTTATGACAGCATGAGTGGCAATACGGGAGTAGACCAGCTGAATTTTATCGTTAAGTAAGAGGAATTAAAGCCTTTAAAAACCAATCCCTACCCCAATATTAAGGTCTGAGGTGTATTCTTCGGTCTTCAGTGGAGTTTTACTGTCATAGTAATAGTTATAAAGAGTAAATACCTTTAGCCAGGAAGAAAGGGGAACATCAAGCCTGAATTGTTCCAGGATTCGGTAGTCACCCAGTTCTCTGTACAGCGGCTGATAATAAACAGTATTGGCAACAGAAAATTTTTGGGATTTTGGGGTGTACGATAAAGTGAGGTAAGTGCTGTTACGGTGATTATAATTTGTGGTTCCCGCCTGTTCGCTAAACTCTACTTCATACATATAGCTATTACCTCCATAGCCGGTGAAACGTTCTTTATTTACCCATTTCCACCAGAGTCCTGCTCCTATAAGGTTGCGTTGTTCTACCACCAGCAACTGGTTGTACTGCCCCTGTAAAAACGATTCCAACCTTAATAGGTCATTCAACTTATAATTAAACCTCCCGTGAAGGAACCAGGCATTTTGCAGGTTTCCCTCTTCGGAATCTATGACCTTATCGTTGCCCAGGAAAAAATAGATCTTCTTTAGGTCTTTTGATTTTAGTTGTGTGCTAAGTGCAGCATCAATTTGATTGACCTGTTCTCCGTCATTATTGGTGTGGTTGAAAGAAAAATCGGCGTTGAGGGTAAACCTTATTGAGTCGGTCTACATGCGTTTGGATTCAATGTTCACCAATTGCGCAGAAAGAATTGCCGGAGTAAGGCTGAAGATAATTAGGAAAAGAGCTCTTGTCATAGTAGACAAATTTATAAACATCTTTGGAACCTAAATAGAAGAATAAGTGAAAGTGTTTTACTATAGCTTCTTAAAGTGTCATAATTATTTTCTATGGGTAAATTTTTGTCCAATTATCGATTTTTTTCTGTGTGATCATCAATTTTTCCAATGGTTTCATGAAAGCTATAAGATCAAATTATTGTATTTTTATATTCAGATATTAACTAAAAATCTTTAAATATGGCACAGAACGAACACCGTAATTCTCCGGGTACTCACAAAGCCTGGGAAGTGAACGATTCCAGCAGATGTCCTTTCCTTGGGGGGGCGGTAGACAAAACTGCCGGAAGCGGTACTTCAAACCGCGACTGGTGGCCAAATATGTTAAACCTACATATATTAAGACAGCACTCCAATCTTTCCGATCCTATGGATGCGGATTTTGATTATGCCAAAGAATTTAAAAGCCTTGACTTAAAGGCTGTAAAAAAGGATCTGCACGAATTAATGACCGATTCGCAGGACTGGTGGCCGGCCGATTTTGGACATTACGGCGGACTTTTTATAAGGATGGCCTGGCACAGCGCCGGGACCTATCGTATAAGTGATGGCCGTGGGGGCGCTAGTTCGGGTTCTCAAAGATTTGCTCCGCTCAACAGCTGGCCAGATAATGCCAACCTTGATAAAGCCCGTCTTTTACTGTGGCCAATCAAACAAAAATATGGAAGAAAGATCTCCTGGGCCGATCTTATGATCCTTACCGGAAACGTGGCCCTAGAATCTATGGGCTTAGAGCCTTTTGGTTTCGCCGGGGGCCGGGAAGACATCTGGGAATCTGAAGAAGATATTTACTGGGGTTCTGAAGGAGAATGGGTAGGAAATAAAGAACGCTATGCCAAAGACAATAAACTGGAGCAACCGCTTGCAGCTTCTCACATGGGGCTCATCTATGTGAATCCTGAAGGCCCAAACGGAAATCCAGATCCGCTGGGTTCTGCACAGGATATTCGCGAGACCTTTGGCCGTATGGCGATGAACGATTATGAGACTGTAGCACTAATCGCCGGAGGGCATACCTTCGGAAAAACTCACGGGGCAGCCGATCCTGTAGAGCATGTAGGTGCAGAGCCTGCAGGCGCAGATATCACCGAAATGGGATTGGGCTGGAAGAATAAATTTGGTACCGGAAATGCCGGAAGCACCATCACAAGTGGGCTTGAAGGAGCATGGTCACAAACTCCTACCAAATGGAGCAATTACTTCTTTGATAACCTCTTTGGTTATGAATGGGAATGCTATAGAGGGCCTGGAGGCGCATGGCAATGGAAGCCAAAAGACGGGGCTGGAGAGGGAGTGATTCCCGATGCTCACGATCCTAACAAGAAACATGCACCCTTTATGTTAACTTCGGATATTGCTTTACGGGAAGATCCTGAATATTACAAGATCTCGAAACATTTCCATGAAAACCCGAAGGAGTTCGCAGATGCTTTTGCCAGAGCCTGGTATAAATTGACGCACCGCGATATGGGGCCTATCTCAAGGTATCTTGGTCCTGAAGTACCTTCTGAAGAACTAATCTGGCAGGATCCGCTTCCAAAAGTAGATCACGAATTAATAGACCGTGAAGATATTGCTGAACTGGAGAAAAAGATCTTCGCTTCAGGCTTAACTATATCTCAATTGGTTTCGACTGCCTGGGCATCGGCTTCTACGTTTAGAAATTCTGATAAGCGTGGGGGAGCCAATGGAGCCCGTGTTCGTCTTGCACCACAAAGACACTGGGAAGTTAATAATCCGCCGCAGCTTCAGGAAGTGTTGAATAAACTTGAAGAAATTCAGAAGGAATTCAATGAAGCTCAAAAAGGGAATAAAAAGATATCCCTTGCCGATCTTATCGTTCTTGCCGGAAACCTTGCTGTGAAAAAAGCAGCTAAAGAGGCAGGTTATGATGTGGGTGTTCCTTTTGCACCGGGTAGAACCGATGCTTTAGAAGAGCAAACAGATGCTGAAGCTTTTGAACCACTTGAGCCAAGAGCAGATGGTTTCAGAAATTATGTGAAGCAAAGTGAATATATTTCAACTTCGGCTGAAGAAATGCTGGTAGATAAGGCACAATTGCTTGCTCTTACTCCGCCAGAAATGACTGTGCTGGTAGGAGGAATGCGAGTACTGGGGGCTAATTATGACGGGTCACCTCACGGTGTTTTTACCAACCGTCCCGGGCAGCTTACCAACGACTTCTTTGTGAACTTGCTTGACATGACCACTACCTGGGCAGCCAAAGATGATTCTCAAAAAGTATTTGAAGGTCGCGACCGTAAGACTAAAGAAGTGAAATGGACGGGAACCCGTGTAGATCTTATCTTTGGATCTAACTCAGAACTTCGCGCCCTGGCCGAAGTTTATGCACAGAATGACTCAAAAGAGAAATTCGTAAAAGACTTTGTAAAAGCCTGGGATAAGGTAATGAGTCTTGATCGCTTTGATCTTAAAGATTGATAGAAGTTTAAGTGTTGATTTAATGCAAAGAGGCTGTCTTAAAATGGTTTAAGACAGCCTCTTATTTTTTTGAGCAAAAAAGATCTACATTTTGATCTCGGCGCAACCTATTCTGGTACCGGCATTTCCGCTGGGCTGTGAAGTATAATCATCTACTCCTGCGTGAACGATAACGGCTTTGTTCAAGATATTCTTTTTCTCATCATCACATCCTATACACCATTCATCTGTAGTGAAAGTTACACTACCTTCTCCATTAGAGTTTACATCAAAATTCCCGATATCACCACGGTGATATCCTCCTGCATCACCCCATTCTCCATGATCTTCAAAAGTAGGGTTCCAGTGTCCCCCTGCAGAGGTGCCATCTTCGGCAGAACAATCGGCGTTTTCGTGAAGGTGAATAGCGTGCATTCCTTCTTCAAGACCTGTAAGTTCGGCGGTCATAGTCACCTCGTCATTTTCCTGAACAAAAGTGATGGTTCCCGAAACATTACTACCACTTCTTGGCTCCATTTGTAGTGTTAACTCATCCTGTACATAGGTATCACCAGGTCCTGCCTCTTCTTCTTGTTGAGTGAGGTTGGTGTGCTCATCAACACGTTCATCAGCGGTTTGATTCTCGTTTTTGCAACTGGTGAGCACTAAAGCTGCTGCCAAAACTGCAGATATTCCTATACGTTTCATATTAGTTAGTTTAAGTTAGTAACAATCGACTAAAATAGAATATGGACAATGGACAGCCAAAAATTTAAGGAGAGCTTAACACTGCGAGCAGTAAAGCCTCCCTCCCGAAATCTATTGCTCTTTCATAGAAAAACAGATTTCCCGGGGTCTCAAAATGCCTGTATTTCCTGAACTAAATTTTGATTTTTCTTTACGCCCACATTTCAGAATACATCTCCCTGATGTTATATTTTTCTAAGATGGGTGGTAATATTTACTTTATTGGAAAGGCTTCGGTGGACCGGACATTTATCGGCTATTTCCAGTAATTTTTGTTGCTGCTGTTCATCAAGGTTACCTTCAAGAACAATTTCCCTCTCAAAAATGTCAATTTTAGCCGTGTTTCTTTCACAGTTTTCACAATCTTCAGCATGAGTTTTCTTGTGGTCTACATGAGTTTCTACATTAATCAGAGGCCATTTTTTGCGACGGGCATACATTTGGATGGTCATAGAAGTACAGGAAGCAAGACCTGCTGAAAGGAGTTGATAGGGAGAAGGGCCAAAATCTTCTCCTCCAAAAGATTTAGGTTCATCGGCAGTGAAATAGTGCCTTCCTGCTCTCATTTGAGTGGTAAAACCTTCCTTGCCAAGGTTGGCTACTACCTGGTGGTCGGTTTTTAGCTCTTTATCTTCAGGAATTTCCAGGTATCGTGAGGCCCAGGAGGCAATTACATCTCCCGCATATTTTGAATCTTCATTATTGGTAAGTAAATGATCTGCACCGTCTAAAGAAAGAAAACTTTTAGGGTGCTTTACACTTTTGTAAAGGGTTTCGGCATTGCTGATATTAACCACCGTGTCTTGAGGAGAATGCATGATCAAAAAGGCCTTTTTGAGATCGCGGGCAAAATGACTGAGGTCATGGGTATTTATATCTTCAAGAAAATTTTTCTTAATCGTAAAGTTTCTGCCGCCTACGTTCACTTCGGCCACACCATTCTGCTCTATCTCATCAAGATTTGATCTCAGCAAATGTTTGACATGTACGGGAGAAGACGGAGCGCCAATAGTAACTACACTTTTTACTGAAGGCAATTTGTTGGCAGCAAAGATCGCTGCTGCCCCGCCAAGGGAATGACCTATAAGCATCTCGGGGGCTGCATATTCTGAAGTAAGAAAATCGGCAGCTGCCAGTAGATCTTCCACGTTTCCTGAAAATGTAGTATTTGCAAATTCGCCATCACTTTCACCAAGACCCGAAAAATCAAAACGCAGTACCCCGTAACCTTTAGCCGATAAAGCCCTGGCAATATTCTTTACCGCAAAGAAATTCTTATTACAGGTAAAACAATGGGCAAAAAGCACATAGCTGTGAGGGTGCGTATTTAAAGGAAGTTCCAGATAGCCTGAAAGCTCCAGGCCGTCAGAATTGGTGAAGCTTATCTTTTTGTAGTTCATAGATAAAAAATCAAATTAAAAAAAGGCTTTTAAAAAGCGGTTCAGGATTCCATTTGTACACTGGAGATCCCACAAAGGTTTCTCGAGATTCTTTAAAATATGGAATACTTATAACTTTTTAAAAGCCCCTGGTCTTCTTACAGATCCTGTTTACTATCTGCGATACTTGGTTCTATCAAATTCTCCTCTGTCATAAAAAGAGTCGTCTTCAGGAATTGTTCCGCTGGAGCGACGATCGGAGTATTTTCCGCTTTCATTGCCTGTAAGTGCGTCACGGTCGCGGTCTACGCTTCTGCTATCACTATCAGCAATACTTCCGCTTCTACCGGCTATTTTTCCTTCTCCGTGATGATCTTTATTGCGATCTCCTTCTCTCATTCTTCTTCTTTCCTCATCCAGATCATTGTTGCGATCTACAGTTCTGTCATTGTCACGATCATAGTTGTCATCCCTGTTATAAGATTCTAAGACAACTATTTCATAATCTCGGTCAATGTCATAACCTTTTTCATACCTCCTGGTTTCTGCAAAAGTGCGGTGGTCAATTTTGTCTGTATATACAAACTTGTCATCCACGTTAAGTCTTGCAAGTCCTATAGGCAGGATGAGGTGATTTTCACCTTCCTTGTTTATGAACTCATGAACATTGCCAGATGCCGGTTTCCCGTAAGGATCGTGGTCAGCTTCAATAATGGTTTTATCCACTTCAACGTCCAGATACACTACTCTCCTTTTTTCTTTGCTTACCAGGAGGTTGTCTACCTTTCCTACCACTCTGTTGTCCACATCTTTGACGGGCCAACCCCTTACATCGGGATCGTCACTATCCACTTTAAAATCGGAAAGTTCGTTGAGGTAATATAAATGCTTTTTATTTTCTTTTCTATCTTTCATAATCTCTCTTTTTTATTTTTAGCTCATTTTTCTTAAAACATCACCTGCCTCATCAAAGAACTCCTTGACCTGGTCTTTCTGTTCCAGGGTTGGGGTAGAGGTATTGATGTCTTGTGCTGCAGTTTTTACTTCATTAACATCGTCGGAAAGATTTGGATATTTTTCCTTTTGCATCTTTTCGATAATGTTTGCCAGTTTAGTTCCGGCAGTTTTTATCTTGTCTGCATGGGTCAATGCCATAGGATCTTGCTGTATTTGTTGAGCATCCTGTTTTACAGCCTGCATATCGGCACTAATGTCATAATTCATTTCATCAGCTTTTGCCTGTACTGCATTCATAAGGTGAATGATAGCCTTATTTGTGTATTCATGGTCTATACCCATTTTGCTTTCATCTCCAATGTAAGCCAGGTAACCAGATACTCCTCCTGTTCCGGAAAGTGTGTCCCCGGTATTTTCCCATCCTGTGGTGTCAGTTTGGTCATCCCAGGTGGTGGTTTCAGCATCTTCCTCCCAGGTGGATTCTTCTACCTGTTCGGTTTGTACATCATCCAAATCGTTGTCGTCATCGGCAAATACTAAAAAGTATAAGATTGCCAGGATAACAAGAACCAGGATGATCCAGGGCCAAATTGGTTTTTTCTTTTCGATCTTGATCTCTGCCATAATTCTTCTTTTTTTATTAGTTAGATTGATCTCTAAATTACTGATTTTGAAAGCCATTTTAATTAATGGCAGCCTAAAGTATTGTTAATTAAGCATTAAAAGAGCAAATTAATTGCATTAATGCCAGTGTAGAAGAAGATAGATGAAAATATTTTTATGGAACTGCAATTTTAATCTTGATGGGAGAGATTCGTGCAGTTACTTCTTTAACGTCTCCCCGGTACTCTCCGTCAATTTGGAAAGGGATATTTTTCTGGCTGTAAATTCGGGTCTCTACTGCTGAAATAATTTCAAGGAAATCTTCATCGATTTCTACATTTTCCCTGAAGGTTTTAAGAATTTGAGGGATATTGAATTCTTTAAAGATGAGGATCTCGAATTTACCGTCGTCGTACCTGCCGTTTGGGTTGATCTTAGATCCTGTTCCGTACTTTTTTGCATTGGCCACAGCGATGAGCACAGCTTTACGGGAAATTTCCTTACCGTCTACTTCGATATTAAACTGAAAAGGGAAATCGCTTTTAATTAGAGTAGGTATAGACTGTATGAGATATCCCAGCTTTCCGCGGATATTTCCTTCCTGATAATTTTTGATTAAAGCTGCATTAAGGCCAATGTCACTAATATGAAGGCATAGTTCATCATTGATGAGGATGGCATCTATTAATTTAAACTTTTCTCCAAGGGCAATGCGGGTTAATTCGGCATTATTCCTGTCCAGGTTGAGGTTTTCGGCAAGCCCGTTAGCAGAACCGGCAGGAAAGATCCCAATGGGAATGGAATCATCGGTTAGTAGCTCTGCAATCAATTTAATCGTACCATCACCTCCTACCGATATTATGCGCTGAGGGTCGTACTCTTCAATGACAGAAAATAAAGCTTCTTTATCCCCTTTTCCGGAGGTATAATAAATTTCGAGTTCAAGATTTCTCCCCGACACCTGATTTTCTACTTCTTCAACAATGTCAGATTTGTCTCTTCCTCCCGAAATAGGATTAACAACCATTAAAACCCTGCTAAATTCGGCCATTTTATTGAGCTTGTGCTCAAAAATAAGTAATTTGGGAAGGAATGGCAGTTAAAAATAATGTAATATGAAGCTAGACATAAAGCTTTATCGCGGCTATGTAAATGATCAGGAATTGGTAGTCTTCGGCCATGTTTTTAAATCGTGGGCACCAGATAAATATGAAATAGACCGCAGGGGTTACAGACATGCAAAATCGGTGTATAAAATGTTTACCATCAGCCCCATCAAAAATGCCACTATTCAGTTAAATTTTAAAGAGCTGGAAGTTGTTACCAAAACTACAGATGACGGTTACTTCAGGTTTAACCTTCCGTATAATAAATTTTTAGAGAGCGGCTGGCACGAGTATTCCGTTTCCTGTAAAATAGGGGAAAAAGGAGTGGTTGAGCGGGGGGAGCTGCTGAAGCCTTTCAAAAGTAAACTGGGAATTATATCGGATATTGATGATACTTTTCTGATTTCCCATACCCAGAATTTTTTCAAGAAACTCTATGTTATACTGACCCAGAATATTGATAACAGGGAAGTTTTTGATGATGTGGTGCCACATTACCGGGCTTTGAGCCGTGCAGGGCAGGAGGAAGGGCAGTTCAACTCTTTTTTTTATGTTTCGAGCAGTGAATGGAACCTCTACGAATTCATTCTGCAGTTTGCCCGGAAACATGGCCTGCCAAAAGCCGTCATTAAACTAAAGAGTATCAAAACCGGTCTTGGGGATTTTCTATTTACCGGCAGGGGCGGGCACGACCATAAATTCATTAAGATAAAAGACATTATTTCTTTTTATCCTCAGCTTCAGTATGTGCTAATGGGAGATGATTCCCAGCAGGACCCTCATCTTTATGAGCGGGTCACCAAAATGTTTCCTATGAACATTAGGGCCATTTATATTCGGCAAACCTCAAAAAAACAAAAATCCAAAGTGAAGGAAGTACTGGAGAACATTGAAGATCTTGGGGTGGCTACCTGCTATTTTACCGATAGCGGAAAAGCCATTGCACATTCAAAAAAAATAGGGATCGTGTGATCCCTACTCAAAAATCACATTTTAGAGCATTTATTCTAAGGGGGTAAATACTCTGAGGCTTGCCTCGTTAGTAAATGTTTAAAGTCTGAAAACGTGTTCTCTTATATAATGCTCCGTGGGCTTGCCCCGGAGAAATTTACTTTTTATCAGAAAGTAGCCGATGGAAATACCACCACGCTTTCATTTCCGTTTTTTCCCACTGTTGAGACGCCAAAGAAAAAGTTGTCAATCACAATGCCTTCAAGAGTAAAATTGTCTACATCACCCACAAATCTTGAATGCTCCCACTGTGGCGCAGTAGTGTCTCTCCAGTAAACTTTGTAGCCGGCAACATTGTCTCCCACTACTTTTTCCCATTTTAATTTTGCTGAAGGTTCAACAATCCCACCAATAGCTACCTTTTTTGGGGCAGGAGGTGCCCAGGCAAGGCTGGCCATGGTAATTGCATTTACTGCAGTGAGTTTGGCAGTATAATCAAAGTTTACGTGCTCAATAACATCTCCATATTCAATGCCATTTTCGGTACGTATATCCTGGTGTTGCTGCGTGTAATTCTCGTGGGCTTCCATTATTCTGATTCCGGGGAAACCAAGATCGTTAAAAGGACGGTGGTGCCCGCCACGGCCAAACCTATCCAGCCTGTAGACCATCATGGGGTTCATTTCGGGCATATAGGTTTGGGTAGTGCGGTGTACATACCTTGCCAGTTGACGGGAAATACCATCTACTTCACCGCCATAGAACCTCCTCATATTCCGCTCTCTTTCGGTTTCGGTAGGAGGCACGGGTTCAGAAAAGATCCTGAAAGTGCGATTGTCTATAACGCCGTCTACACCTTCAATGTTACCTATCATGTCATTGTTAAGGACTCCAATGATTTCCCAGCCTTTATCTTTTGCCATTTTTGCAAATCCGCGGCCGCCAAAAAGCCCCTGTTCTTCTCCCGATAAGCCCAGATAAATGATGCTGTTCTCAAAATCGTATTTTGAGAGTACACGGGCCGCTTCCATCACCCCTGCCATTCCGCTGGCGTTGTCATTGGCGCCGGGAGCATCTGTGGTAAAATCCATAGTATTGCTGGCGCGGGAATCTATATCGCCACTCATTATGATGTAGCGGTTTGGGAACTTTGTGCCTTTTTGCACCGCCACAACATTTACCACCCATGCATCTTTTGGAACGCGGTCATTTCCTTCTTTGGTGACAAAATCTTTTTGATAAAATACATCAAGACAGTCCTTACAGTTTCTGGAAATTTCTTCAAAATCAGATTTTATGAATCGGCGGGCGGCACCTATGCCGCGGGTATTAGAAACGGTGTCACTAAAGGTGTTTCGGGTGCCAAAACCTGCGAGGCGCCTAATGTCGGCTTCAATTTCATTAGCCGAAACTTCTTCAATGATATCATAGATTCGAAGATCTACCTGTGGCGGGGCTACTTTTTGAGCATAAGTGGATAAACCGCAAAATAGTAAGGTGGCAAAAATGGCATTTTTGAACATAATTTTTAAATTTCTAAAAGGCAAAATAGTGAAAATAGCGCAAAAAAAAGAGGCTGTTTTAAAAGCCACTTTTTCGTTGATCTAAACTTGGTTTGTATCCCTTTTCTGATAAACAGACCTATAGGAATAGGTTTACAATTTTAGACAAACTTTTTATAGCATTTAAAGCAACCTCTTAGTGGTGCTAAGAAAAACTTAGTAGATGATCTTGTCGTCTCCATTCATTTCTGCCTCAAGCTTTTCCTGCTTTCCTTTTAATTTTGATTTTACTGAATCATACCTGTGGGAAAGATTATCGCTGAGATCGTTGTATTTGCTTTTTGCTCCATAAAGGTATTCGTTACCTCTGTCAGCAATATCTTTACGGGTTTCAGATCCTTTTTTTGGTGCAAATAATAAAGCTGCTATGGCACCAACTGCGGCTCCTGATAGTATGCCTGCTAAAATTTTTCCTGTTTTCATGTTGAGTTTTTTCTAAATTGATAATGGTGTTATATCCAACTACTAAGATAGTCTATAAAGGTGATTTGCAGTAAATCGTACAGTTAAGGTTGATTTAAATTAAGTAACAATTTTTGCTCATTATTAACAAAAAAGTGAACTTTTTAATGTGTTAGGCTCACAAACTGCTCCAAAAGTTCCCGTACTTCATCTACATCTTCAATGTAGTATTTTGCTTCAGTTTTGTTTCGTCCTACTTTCACGCTTACTGTTTGATCGGGGAGTTCGGTGAATAAATATTCGTCTGTCCAGTCATCTCCAATGGCAAATATGAAATCGTATTTTTCTACCAGTAGCTTGTTGGCTGCCTTGCCTTTATTGACACCGCTGTTCTTTATTTCAAGTACTTTATTCCCCTGTAGTACGGTAAGACCATGATTTGCAATCATGTCTTTAAGAACGGCAGATAGTTCATTGGCTCTAACTTCGCCCAGTTCGGGATTAGCTTTTCTGTAATGCCAGGCAAGAGAGAAGTTCTTTTCCTCAATAAAAGTTCCGGGGGTGCGGTCTACGTAAGTTTCCAACACCGGCCTTATCGAGGCCATCCAGTTATTGTTGAGGTTCTCGGTGAGTTGCCACTTCTCGTCTACCGGCCGGTTCCAAACGCCATGTTCAGAAATTAATTCTATAGGCACATTTTTCCACCAGGTTCCCAGGGTTTCTTTATCTCTTCCGCTTATTAGAACTACACGGGTGTTTTTTTGTTCTCCAAGGCGGGTAATCAACTCGAGCAGCTCAGGGTCGGGCATGGCTTCTTCGGGTTTATCGACAAATTTCCGAAGAGTTCCGTCATAATCGAGGAACAAAATGCGGCGCTGGGCTGCACTATACTTGTCAAAAAGGTCTTTTTTTACGTTCTCTGAAAGCTGTATTGCCTTAAAAGCTTTTCTGGAACTTCTGGTTTCTTTCAGGCTTTTCATAAAATCTTTGGCCCATTTTTCTACGTTATATCTCTTAAGTCTCTTCTGAAGGATCTTGTTGCGGCGCACCTGCTCTTCTTCGGGCATTTCGAGAGCCATTTTAATGGTATCTACAATCTGTTCAAAATTATTCGGGTTGATGATAAGTGCCTCATTGAGTTCATGCGCTGCCCCCGCCATTTCACTTAAAATAAGAACTCCGGTTTGGTCTGTTCTTGTGGCGATATATTCTTTTGCCACCAGGTTCATCCCATCACGGGTTGGGGTAATAAGCGCAACATCACTGGATGTATAAAGATCTATAAGATTTTCAAAGGGCATAGAACGATAAAAGTACCATATAGGCGTCCAGTTGATAGTAGCAAATTTTCCATTGATGCGGCCTACCAGTTCGTCAATTTCCCTCTTTAAAAGCTGGTATTGTGGTACATTGGTACGTGAGGGTACCGCCAGCATGATAAGTCTAACCTTTTCCTGGTATTCCGGATACTTTTCAAGAAAATAACCAAATGCTCTTATCCTGTTGGCTATACCCTTGGTGTAATCGAGGCGGTCTATAGAAAGGATAAGCTTGGTGTTGCGGGTAACGTATTTGTGGTAGTCCAGCTTTTTCTGAATATCTGAATTCTCACTTCGCGGCTGATTAAAATGTTCTTTTGCTGCCGTACGGAACTTCTTGTAATCAATTCCCATAGGAAATGAATCGGACCGAACGATGCGGCTTCCAATATTTACGCTATTAAAGTTGATGTCATACCTAAGTATACGGTTTACAGAACGCAAAAAGTGCCTTTCATAGTCGTAGGTGTGAAAACCTATAAGATCGGCTCCCAGCATGCCTTTTAATACTTCTTCCCTCCACGGCAGGGTGCGAAATACTTCAGAAGAAGGGAAGGGGATATGATTAAAGAATCCTATAGTAACCTTCGGGTTCTTTTTTCTGATGTATTCGGGCAGCAACAGGAGCTGGTAGTCATGCACCCACACTACATCATCATCATCCAGGTGTTCAACAACAGCTTCGGCATATTTTTCATTCACTTGTTTATAAGCTTCCCAGTGTTCGGGCTGAAACTCCGTATATTCCATAAAGTAATGGAACAGGGGCCAAATAGTACGGTTACTAAAGCCGTAGTAAAATTTTTCAATTTCCTCGGTGGTCAAAGAAACAGGCACACAGGCTTGTTTTCTGGCTTCAGATATTACTTCTTCTTCCAAACCTTCCGGAATATCTTCCGCAGCCAGTCCGGTCCAACCAATCCATATACTGTCTCCCTCCTGGTGAAAACTCTTAAGTCCCGTTGCAAGCCCACCAACGCTGGGTGTAACTTCTAATTTTTCATCTTCGGTAATATTTATTTGTAAGGGTAGGCGATTAGAGATAATTATTGTTTTGCCCATAGTAAATTTTAAGCGGGTTCTATCTTATTCATTTTGCTTAAATTTCCGAAATTTAAAATAAGTGCCCTACCTTTTTAAAAGAACTTTAAGACTAAATGGATACACTGGATTATGGATTGATAGGCAATTGTAAAAGTGCCGCATTAATATCGAAATCGGGTTCTCTGGAATGGTGTTGTTTGCCCAACTTTAATTCGGCTTCGGTTTTTGCAAAATTGCTCGACAAGAATAAAGGCGGCCATTTCTCTTTTGAAGTGTCGCCCGATTATACTGTAACTCAAAAGTACCTTCGGAAAACGAATATTCTATGTACTACTTTTACTTCGGAAGCTGCAGCGTTTGAGGTGATCGATTTTATGCCCCGGTACAGGGAAGACGACGGAGATTTTTACACGCCACCAGATGTGGTGAGGTATATTCACCTTCTCAAGGGAAAACCCAGGGTTAAAGTGCATTACCAGCCCCGGCTTGATTATGCCCGGGAGGAAACCTTTACCGAGAACCACCGTTATTACCTTAAGAGTTTCACCAAAAAGGGCACTTACGACTCCCTTTATCTCTACACGAGTCTCGACCTTGATAAGGTGTTGCATACCGAGGAAATCACTCTTGAAGATCATGCCTATTTCTTATTGGGATATCATGAAAAACTGAGGGAACAGAACCTGGAAAGGGCGTATTTGAAATTCCAGCGCACCAAGACGTATTGGATGAACTGGAGTGAATCTACCACCAAATTTCCTTTCTACGACGAAGCTGTAAATCGCAGTGCTCTTGTTTTAAAGGCTATGAGCTATCAAAAAACCGGGGCAGTGCTTGCCGCTGTGACAACTTCTTTACCCGAAACTATTGGCGAAGTGCGTAACTGGGATTACCGTTTCTGCTGGATTCGGGATGCCTCTATGGTTATAAAGGTTATGACAAGCCTGGGCCACCGGGAATCGGCAGAGCATTTTCTGCAGTTTATCATCGACCTTATTCCTAATAAGAATGAAAAGCTGCAAATTATGTACGGCATCAATGGCGAAAAGGAATTGACCGAGCATATTCTTGATCACCTTGAAGGCTATGAAGGATCAAAGCCTGTAAGGATTGGGAATGCAGCCTACATACAAAAGCAGAATGATATCTACGGGATTTTAATGGAAGTCATTTATCAGCAGTTTTTGAGATTTGAGACTACTCTGGAGAACAGCGAAGAGTTGTGGACCATTGTGAGAGGTATTGTGCGTATTGTGGAGGAGTATTGGAAACAACCCGACAAGGGTATTTGGGAATTCAGGACCGAAGAACGACATTTTACTTTTTCTAAATTGCTGTGTTGGGTAGCAGTAGACAGGGCAGTAAAAATTGGGGAAATCCTTAGAAATGGGATAAATGATCAAAAGTGGAAAGACCTTAGGCAGGAGATCTATGATGATATTTATCACCGGGGATGGAACGAGGAGGTGCAGGCTTACACCCAATCTTATGGTTCTAAAGACTTAGATGCTTCTACCTTGTTAATGGAGAACTACGGATTTATAAAAGCTAAAGATCCACGCTACATAAGCACAGTAAAAGCTACTGAAAGAGAACTTAGCTATAACGGACTTTTATTCAGGTACAAGAACAAAGATGATTTTGGTACCCCATCGTCATCCTTTACTATTTGTACTTTCTGGTTTATAAACAGCCTTTACAAAATTGGAGAAAAGGAAAAGGCAATGAAAATGTTTGATCAATTGCTTTCTTACAGTAACCATCTTGGGTTGTTTAGTGAAGACCTTGATTTTAAAACCAAACGTCTTCTGGGTAATTTTCCGCAGGCATATTCACACCTGGCGTTGATTGAGACGGCAATGAATTTTTCTCAGAATATTACTTCTGAGGCAAATTTGAAGGCCCTTCTTGACGAGGACGCTCTTCTTTAACTTCAAGACGTGTACGTGGCAAACTGTCGGGGAAGTTTTCCTGAATAAACTTCAGGAGATTTTCTCTGGCATACACCCGTAGGTCCCAGGCGGTAGGAGCATCCTTTGCACTCATTAATGCCCTTAGTTCCATGGTTTTTTCAGTAAGATCGGTCACCTGAATAACATCAACTTTTCGATCCCAAAGATCGGTTGCATTTAAAAGCCGCGTCTGTTCCTCTCTTAACTTGTCAATAGGAAGATCAAAATCGGTATAAATATAAACGGTTCCCAAAATGTCAGATGAATTACGGGTCCAGTTTTGAAAGGGTGTTTCAATAAAGTAGGTTGTAGGTAGTACCAGCCGGCGTTTGTCCCAAATTTGTACAACCACATAAGTGAGTTTGATCTCCTCAATACGCCCCCATTCCCCTTCCACGATAACAACATCATCAATACGTATAGGTTGGGCGATGGCTATTTGAATTCCGGCGAATATGGTTCCAAATACTTTTTGAGCTGAAAGCCCCAGTACAATGCCTGCTATCCCCGCAGAAGTTAAAATACTTACCCCAATTTCTTCTACTCCATCAAATGTGAGTAGGGCTATACCAAGGGCAAAAAGAACAACCACAAAGATGGCTATCCTCTCTATTATATTGAATTGGGTGTAAAATTTACGGGCACGGAGATTATTGGCCGTATTGACATCAAATTGTTTTAAAAATTGATTTTTGGCAATTCTTATAGCAACTACAATGAACCAGGTGAAACTGAAAATAAGCAGGATAGACCTTATTTGCTGGAATAAATCTATCTGATTTTCATCTGTTATAATTTCCCTGTTTATGAGCCCTGCCTGGATTGCAACTGCAAGAAAAAGAACGATCATGGGAACCTTCAGGCGACTTGCAATATTGTGAGGTAGAATATTAGCAGGGTCTTTTCCAAGTTTCTTCAGTAGAAAGTGGACCAGGAAATAAAGAACCAATAAAGCGACTAAAAAGATGAGGATGTTCCTTGTTGTGTCTCCCATAGGATTGTTTTTCCTTTCTTTTCAAGCTATAAAATGAAGAGGAAATAACCTGTTAAAGAAATAACAAAAGAAAAAGGCCGCCATTGGCGACCTTGATCAGATTTAATTGATGCAGAATTAATTTAGAAAGGATATTTATTCTCTCCAATTACTTTATCGGCAATCACCTTACGCAATTCTACGACGTTTGGCTGATTTTCATATTTTGTAAATCTTTTTAGCCCCATCAACATCATTCTTTGTTCATCACCTTCAGCAAAAGAAACAATTCCTTCTTTGGCTTTTTGATTAATAATGTCAACAGCGTGGTACAGGTACAATTTTGCCATCGCAATTTGCTCTTTTTGAGTATCGGCACCAAAGCGGTTCACATTTTTCTCTGTCCTTAAAATGGTAGATTCTGCCATGTATATTTCGATAAGGATATCTGCGGAAGCTAAAAGCAATTGCTGGTGATCTTCCAGCTGAGGTCCAAATTTTTGAACTGCACTACCGGCAACCATCAGGAATACCTTTTTCAGCTTTTTCACCATTTCTTTTTCTTCAGCAAAAAGTTCAGAAAAATCGGGTTTGTCAAAAGATGGAATTCCAGTGAGTTCTTCTCCCACTTTGGTAGCAGGCCCTAAAAGATCAACATGGCCTTTCATAGCTTTTTTTACGAGCATTCCTACGCAAAGCATACGGTTGATCTCGTTTGTACCCTCATATATACGGGTGATACGCGCATCTCTCCAGGCAGATTCCATAGGAGCATCGGCCGAGAAGCCCATTCCTCCAAAGATCTGGATACCTTCATCGGTACAATTCTGAAGATCTTCTGAAGCTGCCACTTTAAGGATAGAACATTCAATAGCGTATTCTTCAACCCCTTTCAATTCGGCTTCCTGGTGGGAATTTCCTTCGGCCTGGCGGATAGAAATCCTGTCTTCAATATCTTTTGCAGCACGATATGAAGCCGATTCCCCTGCGTAAGCTGAAGTTGCCATCTCTGCAAGTTTAGACTGTATCGCACCAAACTGGGAAATAGGAGTTTTAAACTGTACGCGGTCATTTGCATATTTTACTGAAGCATCAATAGATCTTCTCTGGGCGTCAAGACAGGCTCCCGCAAGTTTAATACGGCCCACGTTAAGGGCGTTCATGGCAATTTTGAATCCGTTTCCTCTTTCTGAAAGCATATTCTCTGCAGGCACTTTTGTCTCATTAAAGAATACCTGACGGGTAGAGGAGGAGTGGATACCAAGTTTCTTTTCCTCTTCCCCAAGAGAAATACCATTTGGATTTTCAGGATCATATTCCACGATAAATCCGGTGATATTTTTGTCATCTTCAATTCGTGCGAAGACGATCATCATATTGCAGAACCCGGCATTGGAGATCCACATTTTTTGACCTGTAATGCTGTAATACTTTCCGTCTTCAGAAAGAACTGCTTTTGTCTTTCCTGAATTTGCATCACTACCAGCTCCCGGCTCGGTCAATGCATAGGCCCCAAACCATTCTCCAGTAGCGAGCTTCGGAAGATATTTTTTCTTTTGTTCCTCATTACCATAGAGGGTAATTGGAAGCGTTCCAATCCCCGAATGGGCTCCAAAAGCAGTCGAAAATGATCCCGTAGCCCCTGAAATATAATCCACTACCAGCATGGTAGTTACAAATCCCATTCCCAGGCCGTCGTACTCTTCAGGAACTGAAACTCCCAAAAAGCCCATTTCCCCGGCCTTTTCCATTAACTCTTTTGTGAGGTCGTAATTCTTCTTTTCGAACTCTTCTCTCTTCGGCATTACTTCCCGATTCACGAACTCCTGTACCGATTCGCGCATCATTTTTTGCTCATCCGAAAAATCTTCGGGAGTAAAAATATCCTCTGCTTTTGTTTCCTTTACCAGAAACTGCCCTCCGCGAAGAAGGTCTTTTTTGTTGCTATCTGTTTGTGTGCTCATTTTGTTTTTTTTAGAACCTAGACTTCTAGAACCTAGAGTCTAGACTGGTTTTTACTTTAGTTGAAAAGTCTAGTATCTAGACTCTAGTTTCTAGTCTCTTTTTTTACGACAGAAATTCAAAAACTCCTGCGGCTCCCTGTCCTGTACCTACGCACATGGTTACCATTCCGTATTTATTCTTCAGGTCACGTTTGCGCATTTCATCGAACAACTGCACTGATAGTTTGGCTCCTGTACATCCCAACGGGTGACCCATCGAAATAGCGCCTCCGTTAGGGTTCATGCGGTTCATATCAAGTCCGAGTTCTCTAATCACTGCTAAAGACTGAGATGCAAAAGCTTCGTTAAGCTCGATCAGCTCAAGGTCATTAAGTTGAATCCCAGCTTGTTTAACTGCTTTAGGAATGGCATGTACGGGTCCAATTCCCATGATCCTTGGTTCAACCCCAACAGCCGAATAGCTAACAAGTCTTGCCACCGGCTCCAGGTTTAGTTCTTTCACCATTTCTTCGCTCATTACCATGACGAAAGCGGCACCATCACTCATTTGAGAAGAGTTACCTGCAGTTACACTACCACCTTCTTCAAAAACAGGTCTTAGTTTTCCTAAAACTTCTTTTGAAGTATCGGCTCTAGGTCCTTCATCTTTATTGACGGTGTAAGATTTCGTTTGTTTTTTACCATTTTCATCCACATAAGTTTGATCTACGGTGATTGGTACGATCTGATCCTGGAAGCGGTCTTCTTTTTGGGCTTTTAGAGCCTTTTGATGAGAGTTGAATGCAAACTCATCCTGGTCTTCCCTTGAAACCTTGTATTTTTGAGCAACTGCTTCCGCAGTTAATCCCATTCCCCAGTAATAATCTTCCTTTCCGGCTTTAGCCAGTTTATAATCGGGAACTGGTTTATAACCGCCCATTGGGATATAGCTCATGCTTTCTGCACCACCTGCAATAATACAATTAGCCATTCCGCTCTGGATCTTGGCTGTTGCAATAGCAATGGTTTCGAGACCTGAGGCGCAGTAACGGTTCACCGTCATCCCGGGAACGTCTTCTGTGTTTAGCCCCATGAGGGAGATAAAACGCCCTACGTTAAGTCCCTGTTCGGCTTCGGGCATAGCATTACCAACGATCACGTCATCGATGCGTTTTTTATCAAATTCGGGCAGCTTATCCATCATAAACTGGATAGTTTCTGCCGCTAATTCATCTGGCCTTTTAAATCGGAATACCCCCCGCGGCGCTTTTCCCACTGCAGTTCGGTATCCTTTTACGATGTAAGCTGTTTTGTTCATTTTTCAGTATTTAGTAGTTAGTAGTGAGTATTGAGACTACTCACTTTTCTAACGATTTTATCAATGCATAATTCATTTTCTGTATTTCAATCACCTCCGAAATAACTTCTCTGGTATCTTCTTCAGGCACCAAATTGAGTCGATGAGATAAAATGAGTTGAGTTAGAAGTTCATAAGAAGATCCATTAGCAATACTTAAGAAATTTTTAAATTCTCCCTTTGTAGATCTACCAGCTCCTTCGGCAACATTAGAAGGAACTGAAATTGCACTGCGCCTTATTTGACTTGTTAAGCCAAATTTTTCTTCTGAAGGAAATTTAGCTGAAAGTAAGTATGTCAATTCAGCCACATCCATGGCTTTGTTCCAGATCTTAAGGTCGCTCAGTTTGTGCATTTCTAGCTCTATTTACTACTCAATACTAATTTCTCAACGGTTTCCCTTTCTGCAACATATGCTGCAATCTCTCCAGGGTTTTTCTTTCTCCTGTTAAAGAAAGGAATGCTTCTCTTTCCAGATCGAGCAGGTATTGTTCACTCACATAAGAGTTTTCAGAAAGGTCACCTCCGGCCATTACGTAAGCCAGTTTGTTGGCGATCTTCTTGTCGTGTTCGCTAATGTATTTACCGGCGTACATCTGGTCTGTACCTACTAAGAAGGCACCCAGTGCTTGTTTACCCAATACCTTAATATCTGTTCTCTTTGCAGGTTTGGTATAACCATTCTCTGCCATGAGCAGCGCATGCTTTTTAGCAATTGCCAGCTGGCGATCTGGATTAATTACCACAATGTCTTTTCCTTTCTGAAGAATATTCAGGTCGTAAGCTTCGTAAGCTGAGGTTGAAACCTTTGCCATACCAATGGTGAGAAAATGTTCCCGAAGTCGGTTCAACTCCACATCATCTTTTTGGAAGGTATCGGCAGCACGCAAGGTCATTTCCTTGGAACCTCCACCGCCGGGAATTACCCCAACTCCAAATTCAACAAGTCCGATGTAAGTCTCGGCTGCAGCGACAACTTTATCTGCGTGTAGTGAAAGTTCACATCCACCACCCAAAGTCATAGCGTGTGGTGCTGCAACTGTTGGAATAGAGGAGTAGCGCATTCTCATCATGGTGTCCTGGAAATATTTTATAGCCATATTAAGCTCATCATATTCCTGCTCCACAGCCATCATGAAGATCATCCCAATATTAGCTCCTACAGAAAAGTTTTTTCCGGTGTTGGCGACAACCAGCCCCTGGTATTCTTTTTCAGCAAGATCAATGGCTTTGTTGAGTCCGTCAAGAACATCTCCGCCAATCGAATTCATCTTACTGCGGAATTCCACATTCAGGATGCCGTCGCCAAGATCTTCAACTACAACTCCGCTGTTACTGAATACTTTTTTGGATTCCCTGATGTTATCCAGAATGATAAATGCATCCTGCCCCGGAATCTTTTTGTACTCCTTTGCCGGAATATCGTAATACCAGGTATTACCGTCTTTAACGGTATAGAAGCCTTTATTTTCTTTTTCAAGCATTTCGTTTACCCAGGCTGCAGGCTCTTTGCCTTCAGCTTTCATAATTTCCATACCTTCTTTAACACCTATGGCATCCCAAATTTCAAACGGACCATGTTCCCAGCCATAACCGGCTTTCATGGCGTCATCTATTTTGTAGAGTTCATCGGTGATTTCAGGAATTCTTTTAGAGGCGTAGGCGAAAATAGCAGCAAAATTCTTTCGGTAGAACTCCCCGGCTTTGTCTTTACCGTCAACCAGAACTTTGAACCTGTCTGATACTTTATCAATCGTTTTCGTTAATTCAAGAGTAGCAAAATTTGCCTTTTTTTGTGCCCGGTACTCAAGTGTGTTAAGGTCAAGTGACTGGATTTCACTTGAACCGTCTTTGTTCTTGATCTTTTTATAGAAACCTTGTCCGCTTTTGCTTCCAAACCACTCATTCTCGACCATGGTATTAATGTAGTCGGGCATGGCAAAAAGATCGTGCTCTTCATCTGTAGGCACTCCTTTATGCAGGCCTTCAGCAACATGTTTAAGCGTGTCAAGTCCTACCAGGTCTACAGTTCTAAAAGTGGCAGATTTTTGTCTTCCTATAACGGGACCTGTAAGTTTATCAACTTCTTCAATAGTAAGGTCAAGCTCCTTCACCATGTGGAAGAGGCTCATGATACTGTAAGTACCAATCCTGTTCCCAATAAACGCCGGAGTGTCTTTTGCGACTACCGAAGTTTTTCCGAGGAATTTCTCCCCGTATTCATTTAAGAATTCTAAAACTTCTTCGGAAGTATCTGGCCCCGGAATAATTTCAAATAGTCTTAAATATCGCGGAGGGTTGAAAAAGTGTGTTCCGCAGAAGTGCTTTTGGAAATCTTCACTTCGTCCCTCATTCATTTGCTGAATAGGGATTCCTGAAGTATTTGAAGTGATCAATGTTCCCGGTTTGCGGTGCTTTTCAAGATTGTCAAAAACCTGTTTTTTAATATCCAGGCGCTCCACAACAACCTCCATGATCCAATCAACTTCTGATACCTTTGAGATATCATCTTCCAGGTTTCCGGTTTTAATGCGATTGGCAAAGTCTTTATGATAAATAGGAGAGGGCTTCGATTTTAAAGCATCCTGCAGTGCTGTGTTAACAATACGGTTCCTCACCTGTTTGTCTTCCAGGGTAAGACCCTGTTTTTTTTCTTTTTCGGTCAGTTCCCGGGGAACAATATCCAGTAGTAGCACCTCTACGCCAATGTTGGCGAAATGGCAGGCAATACCACTCCCCATAATCCCCGAACCTATAATTGCAACTTTGTTGATTCGTCTTTTCATGTTGTTATTTATTTTGATAATCGCCTGAACGATTTTTTATGATTCATTGTAAATTTTACGCGTGGCAATAAGATCCATGATTTTTGAAGCTACCTCGATAAACTTATCGAGATCTTCTTGAGGGATTTCATTTCTTACTGCCTGGTCAAAAGTAAGTACCACTTTCTTAGAATAATCGCGCATCTCTTTTCCAAAATCGGTGAGGTAAATTAAGACACTACGCCCGTCTACCGGATTTTTCTTCCGCTTTATGAGACCTTTATCCTCCATGGTTCTAAGGGTTCGCGACAAACTGGTGGCTTCCATTCCCATTTTTGGGCCCAGGGAGGTAGAAGGGGTGCCCTCCTCGGGATCTATACTCAAAAGAGCAAAGCCTGTAGCCATTGTACTTCCTTCTTTTCCGGCCTCTTCATTGTACATTTTAGCAATAGCAATCCAGGTCGCGCGAAGAACGTAATCAATGGTTTTTTCTTTCATACAATTTCAAAGTTAAGAAAATTTTATTATGCACGCATAGCAAATGAAAGAAAATTATTCAGGTAGTGAATCACGGGTCTTAAATTTATTAGAAAAATGCAATAAAAGTGCAGCTATTAGCCATGTTTAACAGCAATTTTAATAGTTGTTGGAAAATGCTAATTAGATGATTCCATTCGTTTGCTCAAGTGAAACCAACAATCATGAAGAAAAAGTTTTTATAGCAGCATCATTTTTTTCTTCCAGCAAAGCTTGTAGTTCTTTTTTCTCCAGGGCAAAATCGATGAGCAAGGCGGTTTCTCCGCTGGTCAATTGCATTGTCTCCAGCATATAAAGTTTGTAGTGGACCTCCAAAAATGCGATATTTCGCTGTTCTTTTTCTATCCTGATATTTCTCTTCAGCTTTTTTGTACGGCCGTTAATGGCATTTAGAATAGGATCAATCTCTAAAGAACCTCCCAGCAGGCCCAGCAGGTGAATGAATTTAAACTCCCCGGCTGTTTCCAGCCTCCGCTCGTTTATGGAGAGCTTTTCTATTTTCTTCGGAATGATTCCCAGGCTTACCGCATTAATTTCTGAATTTTCATCAATTACTACTTCTCCTAATTCCTGGGAGTTTTCAATCATCTGAAATAACAACGGTGACTTCTGAAGGTCTTCAGCTTTTATGAAGCTTATAAGGTCATTCATTCCTACATGGGACATCACCAAAGTATCACCGGTTTTTATCTTTAACTGAAACAACCCCTGCTCCCCCGAAACAGAAAATTTTCCTGAGGAGACATTGTTGATGTACACATTTTTAAGCAGCGAATCATTGTTTTTCACGATTCCCTGAACCAGGGATCTTTCCTGTGCCTGGAGGGGGAGGAGCAGGAACATAAAAAAAAGGATTACATAATATTTCACTGGTACTGATATCAAATCTGTGCCAAAATAAGTCAAAATTGTCTTTCAAAAATGGCATTTTTGAAAGACAATTTTGAATTAAGTGACGGTAAATGTTGCTTTTATTCCGAAGTATTTGTCTGAATAATTAGGGATAGAAGGCAAAAAAGCCGCTTATATTAGATTTGTAAAGTTGAAGATCAAAGGGTGCTGAAATTAGTCCCAGTTAAGCTTCAGAATCCTTGCCTGGTTAAAGTGAGGGATAATAACAAAAGAAAATAGATTTATTACAACCTGAAAGAAAAACCTTCTTCCACTTTTGCATTATATTTTTTTGCATCAAATTTATAAAGGAAAGAACCTTTGCGAGAAGAAACCATATCTTTTTCATTTAATTTCACCAGAATATCCAAAGATTTGATTTTATTAATAAAATTCCTTTTATCTAACTTTTCGTTTAAGATGGTCTCGTATAACTTCTGTAATTGACGCATTGTAAATTTTTCAGGAAGCAATTCAAAACCAATAGGGTTGGTTGAGGTTCTGTAACGAAGCCTGGCGATGGCTTTTTGAACCATTTGGTCATGGTCAAAAATCAAGCTGGGATAGTCGGATATTTTAAACCATTTTGCCGAATAATTTTCTGTTAACTCCTGTCTGTGCTCGACAATATTAATGAGCGCATAGTAAGCCACCGACAATGTTCTTTCTGCGGGATCACGATTTACTTTACTAAAATTGTAAAGCTGCTCCATATAGACATTATTAATTCCGGTAAGATGATGAAGAATTCTATTAGCAGCCTGGTCAAGATCTTCGTCTTTTTTTAGAAATCCTCCCATAAGGGACCAATTACCTTTTTCAGGTTCAAAATCTCTCTTGATCAAAAGGATTTGTAAATCTTCTTCATCAAATCCAAAAATTATACAATCTACAGCCAGTAAGACTTTATCTTCAAAACTGTAATCGTGAATCATAGTTTGCATTTAATAAGCAATTTTATAAAACCTATTTAACATGTCTATCATATTTAAATGTAATCATAACCTCATAATTCCAATTCTTCATGTACTAGTTGTTTACAGGTAGTTAAAATTGTGTGAAAATAAATTTGGAAAATCTAAAAATCTTTATGACTGTTACTAAGTATAAAATCTACACTAATAAATCGAGGTTAATTCTAAACTATAATTCAATCGTTTTCGTGCATTTGTTTTGTAGCAGAAACTTCTAAAGACTCATATTATAACATAAATTAACACTTTGGCAATATGACTTTACATCTATTTAAATTTTCATATCTGATAAGATATATTTTCTTAGGGATATTTTTAAAATTTTTCTTTTCTGGCTCCCTATTAGCGGCCAATAGAGTAGACAGTTTTGGTGTTGGATTGGAGAATCCAATTCAGCAACAGGCTATTGTAACAGGAACGGTAACCTCGTCTATAATGGTAGGCCTTGGATTAAATTTTTCTGTATCATTTGCGGTGGCAGTTAGTGCCATGCTCCCCCATTGGTAAGCAATATTTTGACCAGCCTTTGAAGAATCTTTTTGAATGGAGCAAATTTCTTTATCCAGAATGATATCCGCCGGAGTAGCATTATAACTAATAAAGATGGTTAGCAAAAGTAAAGTTGCCTTTCTCATTTTCTTAAATGATTAATATTCAGCTATTTTACCTTTTTTTTAGTAAAATCCTAAAGAGCGGACTAAAAAGTTAATCTTAGAATGAGACAAAATAGTTCTACCTGCTTTCATGTTCAGCTGAAAAATTCCATTGTACCTGAAACAGAAAATTTTCCTGAAGACATTCTATTTCAATACCTGATTTCACAATAATTTTTTCTATTATCTACGCTTAAGGACTTTTTCCGACCGTTTTCCATTCTGAAGTTCAGAAAAATGACCATAGATATCCCGACTTAGTTGCGGAGGATCTTCCGACGGGATTATCTGGTTTGAGCCCCTCCTGTTAAAGGATAGAAGCCAAGAATCAACAAGAGTAAGGGCAGAGTGAAACTTTTCTTGTTTGAATACAATTTCTAATATTGCAAAGTGACATTATTTTTTGTTACTAAACAACGAAACAAAACTTGCACCTTCAAGACTGAATTCAGCAGTTCCATTCTGCACATTTATATTCTTTAGTTTCTTAAAAGAAGAATCCAGATTAGTAATGTGCAGGTTCATAGTTTTAAGACCTTTTGGTAGTCCTGTTAGTTGCACATTTCGTGTAGCGCCTTTATTTACCAGGTGAATGACATAACTGCCTTTGGTTTTGTCCCCAAGCGCAGCTGCCCTAATCCCTTCCTTATCTACTTTTACCGGAAGATAAAAAAGACCCTCGGGAGTATTACTGAGTTGTTTCAAATTAAAGAAGCGCTGCGTGGGATACAAATCGTCCTCATGATTACCGAAAATTCCTCCACCGGACATTACCGAGTAATCTGCCGTTAGCTGCCATTGTAAAATAGAATGTGGTTGGGCGATATTCATCATTTTGATGTAAACATCTATTTCTTCCAAAGCATAAGTAGGTTCTTCAAAGATCTGAGGATATCTCCATGCACCGGCATCAATACTTCCTTCTCCAATAAACAAAGGTTCGTCAACCCTGTTAGAAATGTCCTTCCATTTTAGAAGGTTCTGCTCTGTGTATCCTCTCCAGGAATGAAAGGAAACTCCGCCAATGTACGGGAGGCTTTCGGGATCTGTTGAGGCAAGGGTAGTGAAATTCCAGCCGTTGGCATCTGCGGTATCGCCTAATAAAAATTTTGTCTGCAGGCCTTCAGCCCTTAGGAGCGCACCCATTGTTTTGATCAGTTGATTATGTTCCACATCTGTTTGCTGAACATCAATACCAAGATCTGATTCGTTAAAGGAGAACATTACGGTTTCCACTCCGTATTCTTCCTTAAGATATTTGATGTATGACACAAGGGAACGATAGATCTTATCATTCTTAGTGAGATCCAGCTTGTTACCCATACTTCCGTCAGGGTGTTTTCCCTTAAAACGTTTCCCAATAATAGCCCAGTCCGGCGGAAACCAGGCGGCAAGCATTACCGGAATATTCATTTGATCAAGCTTCTGTGCCATTTCCATGGCTGCCTTTACTTTAGGGTGGATTTGCCCTTTTCGAGCCTGTGCTGCCGGATCTTCATTCTCATTCTGATGCCAGTATTGCCATGGCATTTCCACTCTTCCCCAGGTTACATTCAGATTTTTCAAAGTAAAGTCTATTACCTGCGGATCTGTAGCTGCATTTTGAAGTCTGAAGTTCCCTCCAATTCCGTCAAAGGCTTTTCCTTCCTGCTCAGGAAAGACTTTTATTACTACCGGACTTCTGTCTATCTCCCCGGAAGCTGTAATAATAAAGGTGTTTCTATGGAGATCCTTAGCTTTTATTTCACCTGAAGCCAGGACAACATTCAGTCTGATGTTGCCTATTGCTGTCTCTTCCCTGTTGATGATCACTTCGGCCGGTTTGGCAAAGGTTAGCACCAGTTTACGGGTAGGGGATTCGATGGTCATACCCTGCGCCGGAGCTTTATAATCTGCTTTGGTAGCGCCGGTTTGAAGATCTTGCATTCTCACTTTTCCAGAATTAACAAAGCTGAAAGTCGTTTCGGGACCAAACTCTTTAGGTAGATCAATGGTAAAATAAGCCGCATTGAGCAAAGTATCTTTAGGAGAAACAAAAGTTACTTCTACCTCTGCCTTTGCGTCTCCCAGGGTTTCAATAGCCTGTGTCCATTTGAGATTTTTCATCTGGTAGGAAAAGACCTTTTTTGGACCCTCTCTTTTAAAATCTATCTCCTGTCCCTCTTTTCGCGTGCGCCATGTCTCGCCCCACTGATTTTCTACCGCAAGACTGCTGTTAAATTCCATCAACTGGTTATCCACGCGAATCCCTGTCATATTCCCCCAGGTGGTAAATTCTGCCTGGGCACTTGCAGTCCAGGAAAGCAAAATGACTGCGGAATACGCTAAGCTCCTGAAGAGGTATTTTTGAAGGTTGTAGTAAAATCTGAATTTCCTCATATTTGGTTATGATTAATTTCTTCCACCCCTGAATAATGCCTGAAGTGGGGTGTCAAAAATGCCATTTTTGACAGGTATTATTTTTCATTCAATAATTTATCTGCAGCGAGGATGAGGAAGAGATAATCTGTGGTTCCGCCTCCCAAAACATATTCTGTTTGCTGCCATAGGAAAGGCCACTCGAGTAATTCAGGAAAATCGGGGCGAATTAAGGCTGTTCCCGAGCCAATTCCGCCGGGAATATGTGAAAAATCTCCTCTGTTTACGCCGTACGCCTGAGTTAATGATCTGGATCCTACTCCTGAGGCAAAGGAAGAAGTGTTCACGCCGGGATGGACACCTAAAACAAAGTTCATGGCACTCAGCATGTACTTCGCAGGGAAAATATCGGGATAACTGGTGTGAAAAAAGTACTGTTTTACCTCAAAATCCTGAATTCCCCAACCGGCTCCCCAAATATCGGGTTCATAGGGCATTCCATAAGGTGTTTTCTTTTCCTGTTCCTGAACAGTTTGTAAATGACCTTTTACAGCGGCTCTTACTTTCTCTTTGAAATTTTTATTATTGATAAGAGGAAGAGCAGGCCCAACTACCCAACCGGTTTGGGAAATATTTTCAGCAATAAGATTCTTGTTTGCCACAAGGAAATCAGCATACTTTTTCTCTTTTGTAGTTCTCAAAAGTTCTACTGCAAGCATCACTTTTTGAAGCTCATTATCAGGTTTTGTAACATTCCAGATCTCTTCAGAAATTTTGAGGCTACGCTGTGCAAGATCGGGGTTATAATCTTTCATTACCCTCGCCGCAGCGGCAAGGCCTGCGGCAGCCTGCAGTTCCCTGCGCGGGTTATTTTCTGTAAATACCCAGCGATCATCCGGAGCACCTTCAAGTCCTATCGGAATATCTTCATCTTCAGGTTTATTGGAGAAGGGAACATTATCACTGTGTGTTGTGGGATCACCTAAAAGAATATACTGCCGGTTGGTGGGCACAATAATTCCGCGGTAAAACCTATCGAGGGATTCGTAGCCTTTAACGATGGAGAGTAATCCGTGTTCTATTTGCTGAAGAATATCCGGTTTCCCATCGGGCTGCAGGATCTCAACGATCCGCGTCTCCTGGTCTATGCTGGTGTTGTCGTAATCTTCCTGAAATATTTCGTAAATGTGAGATAAACCCTGAACAGTAGCTGCCTGCGATTCTACTCTGAGGTCGTAATCTCCCGCGTCATGCCAGCCTCCCTGGTTTAAGCCAGGGACATGCTCTCCTGGTTCGTATTTGGTGAGCGTTTCACTTCCCTGAATATAGCCATCAAAATGGTTGTGATCTGTGGGAGCCATGCGTGCGTCATCCATGTGGCACAACCCATGCCATACCTTGTACCGGTCGTTCACCCTCATGTGGCACATTTGAACCGGCAGGAAATATTCGAGAGTTGACTGCCATACGTCTCTTTTGAAAACGTCTTTATTAATTTGGAAAGGTTCAGTGGTGTAATCTCCGTATTCCACCACATACATTCCAGGATCGGTCACGCTGGTAAAATCCAGTTGATAATACCTGTATCTCATAAAGTCACCCCATAATTCAGGTTTTTGTGAAATCACTTCAGTAAAACCTCCATCGGTTTTCACCTTCAGAAGTTTGATGTCTTTTATATTAGTGTCATTCTTATCGGTTTCCACAACCGCAATTTTTTCCTGGGCAGGATGATAACCTACCTGTGAAACCTGCACTACGGGGTCATAGGTGAAGTTTTCAAGAACGTTTGGAGTTACCAGCCATTCGATTGCGTTTTGGGTTGCACCGGCAGGTACCAGGGAACGCACGATAAACCAGCCGTTGCTGTGTATGGCCCGGCCGTCCAGAAGTTCCAGCTCATTGTTTTTAAGATTGCGAATGGTTAAAGTTTGTTTAGCGTCTTCGGGAGCTACTGTAAGTTCCTTTCCGGTGGCCATGGGTTCCAGGCGGTATTCACCCTCTTCAGTATAAAATCCGGGGCCGTTAGCCTGCCGGTTAAAGATCCCGAATTCATCTCCCATGTAGTAAGATTTTCCGAAGAGAATTCCGGGGAAAAGTTCAATATTCATCCCTACTTTTCCAACCCATTCTTCGGGCAGTGGCTCATCAAGATCAACTACTATTCTGAAAGATTTTCCTTCCGGAAGCACTTTTAGGGTGTAAGACATGTCAAGCTCCGGATATATAATTGGGTTAAAACCCACCCTGTCTTTCGACGGATCGGGGTAGCTCATGCGAACGCTAATTTCCCCTTTTTGACGGTCTACCTGTCTCTCGCCTACCTTTGGTACAGGCTGCCATTGTCCCGGGGCAGGCTCCAGTCGAAGGTCACCATTAGTTGCGACCCGAATCCCGTTTTGGATGAGTCCGACACCTCCCTGATGACTTTCGGGATAGAAATCATGAGCCAGCATAACATTAGCACCTCGCCTTTCAAGATATTCCTGATCATTTATTCGGAAAGTATTAGTGGTGTCCTGGCTTTGCTGGGCAAATGCACTAAAAAAGAACAGGAACGGGAGAAACTGTAGGTAGGTCTTCATAGGATGGAATTGAAAAGAATAAAAAATCATCAGTATGATTTTAAATTTATAATTTTTTTGGGATTTTAGGAAGTACTATTTCAGCAGGCGTAGGATTCAAGCTAATACTTTATCTTTAGGTTTCATAATCGATCTTCCATGAGATTCTTTGGTTATTTTTTTCTTTCCTAATAAATGGTACCCTCTGTCTTTAGATCATGATGATGGGGGATATTATGAAACTGATGGGAAACTCATAGCAAGTACTCCCGAATGGCCGTTTACATCTGATGTCGGAGACAAGGATCAAAATAGTTCTATCCATATTCCTGAAGCTTTCACTACCCTTTATGAGGTTTGGCCCGATGAGGTATTGAAAGAGGCATAGAGGAGATGTTAATCCTTGATTTGAATACGATCATTCTAGAAAAGGATATAAAAGGAGGTGTCAAAAATACCTTTTTTGACACCTCCTTTTGAAAGACTATTTTCTTAGTCGTACCATGAGAACATCATGAGAGCCTATGGTAGCTTTCAGGTTTTTACTTGTATCTCCCAGGTCTTTGTGATTATAGAGATCCCGGATATTAAACTTGCCGTTTTTTAAATCCAGTCTTCTGTTGTTCAAATCATCACCAATTTCATGCTTCTGCCAGTCAAAATCAAGATTTCTTGGGGCGTCTGCCATATTTACAAAGGTCATGGCCCATTCTCCGTCTGCTAAAGGCTTGACCCAGATCTCAAAATCTCCTGCATTGCTAAACCGCAGCGCAGGAATTCCCAGTTTATCCTGATTTACCGCAATAACTTCTTTATTTGTGAGGGTCTTTAATGTCTCTTTTGAAGCTGTTCTAAGATCATTTCCCATGATGAGTGGTGAAGTTAGCATGCTCCACATTGCAAAATGGCTTCTGTTTTCGGCGTCAGTAAAATCATTGCCTACTTCCATCATGTCGTAGTCATTCCATTGCCCGGGACCTGCTGCCTTCCGGATATTGCCGCGCATATTAATGATGGGCCATATACCCCATGAAGACCAGGTGCCATGACCTACTTCACAATCCCAGCAGTTAATAATATCTCCTGTAACCCGCCAAAGGTGACCAATATCCTGTGCCCAGGTCCAGGGTTGATTATCTCCCCATTCACAAATGCTTAGCACTACAGGCCTGCCAGCTTTATATAGAGCATCCCTCATAGTGGTGTAGGAGGCTTCGGCATTTTGTTTCCCGGTGCTGCACCAATCGTACTTTAAAAAGTCTATGCCCCATTCTGCATATTTCCTGGCATCCTGAAACTCATATCCACGATTTCCCGGATAGCCTGCACAGGTTTTTGTGCCGGCATCACCATATAAACCGAATTTAAGCCCTTTGGAATGTACGTAATCTGCCACGGCTTTCATGCCGTTAGGGAATTTTTCAGGATGAGGTACCAGATTGCCATTCTCATCCCGCTCCATGGCCATCCAGCCATCGTCGAGGACGATATATTCGTAACCGGCATCCCTAAGTCCCAGTTCTACAAATTTGTCTGCAATGTCTTTTACTAGTTGTTCATTAATATCTGTAGCAAAAGTATTCCAGCTGTTCCAGCCCATAGGAGGCGTTTCTGCAAGACCGTCAAATTTTTGTGCAAATGCATTCAGGCTAATCGTGAGAAAGAGGAGTAGTAGGGTTTTGTTTTTCATGCTTGATAATTTAAAAATATTCCCTGCCAAAGACCAACTCCGGCAGGGAATACTCAAAAGGTTAATTCATATATTTAATTAAAACCAATTTCATCGATGTAATAAGTGTAAGGGAACAGAGCACTTTCAATACCGTTAAGCTGGAGTTCTATAGTTTCTACATCTGAAAAATCTGCTGAGAATGCAGAGAAAGGGATGGTTACCGTTGTCCATTCTCCTGCCTGAGTAGTAGCCGGAGTAGTGTAAGAACCAGTCCAGTTTCCATTAATTACAACAGTAAATGTTGTGCCGGCGTCAGTTAAAACTGTGAATTTCAACTCTGAAAATGCAGAAAGGTCATAGCCTGGAGCATTTTGACCAAACTTTAGAACACCTCCTTCTTGTTGCACCACAACCCCTGCAGTTGAACCTTTGTACACGTTTTCGGTGCCATTCCAGTCAACTGTGGTGTTATAATGCCAGCCATTGCTATCGTACCCGGCAGCTGCCCATTCATCAGATATTCCGTCAGCATAAACGGTTAGTCCAAAAGATGGTGCAGGGGCTTGCAGGTCAAATCCTATATCATCAATGTATATAGTGCTGGCAGATGCTTCAGTATTTTTAAACTTGATAGCTCCCATTGATTTGTCATCAAAACTGCTCAACGGCAGGGTGTAGCGGGTCCATTTACCCTCTTCGACCTGTACTGTGACTCCTGCATCACAATCACATAATGAAACCAAAATGTCTGTAGTTCCTGTTCCTTCGGCCCCATAGGCAGAGAAATGAAAAGTTTGATATGCAGAAACATTGGGACCTGCTGGATATGTTCCAATTTGAAGGGCTCCATAAGCATCAGCATTATAAATAAGCTTGATTGCAGAGTTTCCATTCTGAACTATTTCTGAAGAATTCCAGGTCCAGGTACCTCCCCAGCCTCCCCAGGTATTTTGGAATGGAGCTTCTACACCATCATAATATACTGGGAAACTAAAGACCGGAGCATCGGTTGCCGGAACAGGATAACCCAGAGCTGCGGCATCTGCATCAGAGACCAGTACTTTAGAGATTTCATGAATTACTGCGTTGGTGGCTCCAATGTTTGTATTGACAAAAGTTGCTTTGGGTGCATATTCATGAGAGGGTATGAGTGCACCTGCTGTAACGTCAACGGTCAAATCATCCTCCCTAAGTGTGGATAAGTCGCCATTTGTCAATTGACTGCTCATAAGGAGTCCTTCGTGTAAATGATACTCAATAAGGTTTTTTAGAAGTTCAATTTCTTCCGGGGTGTCAAAATCTTCAAGACTGTCGAAGTTTTCGATGGTAGCAAAAAAAGCATCAAAAGCATCGTTATTCGGAATAAAAGCAGTCAACTCATCATTTATAAGAAGATCTGTCAACCCGGCTTTTTCTGCTGCCGCCAGGAAGCTGGTAAATCCTTTGTCTTCGGCGCGCGCTTTTAGATCAAGTGTAGCACCTAAGACGCTCTGGAAAACTTCTTCAGGAAGAAGCACTTTATCAATACTGTGGATGATTCCATTAACTCCCTGGATATCCAGAGTCACAAAATTTGCAGTTGAATAGGATGCATCAGAGATAACTACATTCTCATCAATGACAAAAGTATCACCCTGCAGGGTTGTTTGTTCTGTCCCGGCAATTGTAGCCGAAAGAATGTTCTCTCCGGTCACTACGTGATACATCAGGATTTTCTGAAGCGTTTCAACCGGTACATCCTCTAAAGTGGCCCATCCAAAAGCTCCGTTGAGCCGGCTCATCAAGTTTTCAAAGGCTGCATTAGTGGGAGCGAAAAAGGTGATTGGATAGGATTCATTTTCGGTGTCTCTAATGGAGAGCGTTTCGGTCAATCCTGCTCTTTCTACGGCAGCTGCCAACATTGAAAAATTTGGATTTGCTTCTGTATGATCGGCTACTGTAGGAGGAACTAATACTCCATCAATTATATGCAGCACTCCGTTGGTCGCACCAACATCTGATGTGCCGGGTTGAACTGCGGCCATACCGTTGAGCGTGATTCCGCCTTCGGTATTTATAAAAAGATCAAGAAACTCACCATCGGGGCCTGTTGCCATAGTGGACACGTAGCCCGTAGCAAGGTTATGGCTAAAGTCGGCAGTAGTCGTGCTAATTATATGATTTTGCACAAGATTTTCTGTGATCTCAGCCTCTACACTAGCAAAAGCCGCATCCTGTGGTGCAAAAACAGTGTAGGTGGTAGTCTGTCTTAAAATGGAATCAATATTTAGTTCCACTTCTTCCATAGCTCCATAGAAGGAGGAGAGGTTGGGCGTAGAGGAAATAATTTCGCTAAGGTTGCGGGGATCATCACCCAATTGTGGATATAGGTCGTCATCCTTATCACAGGAAACAAAACCCACTACTGCCAGCAACATTAAAAGAGAGCGTATTTTTAATTTTTTCATCTGGTTATATTTTGAATTAATGGAACCGGAAATCTGGTTTTTGAAGACTTGGAAAGTAGCTTGGTCAACCTCCTTCCGGATCCATTTTCTATTCTTTTTACTTAGTCTTAGAGGAAACCAAAGTCATCTACATAGAAGATGTATTGTGGTAATCCTGTGTTAGTTGATTCCTGAAAGTCAATCCTGGTAATAAGCGCAGGAGCACCACCTGTAGGGTAAAAATCTCTAAGAGGAATCACATATTTTGTCCATTGCCCCGAAATTAATTTTAACTGGACAGGTGATGAGTCGAAATCGTTAAGCACAACATTCACCATTTGTCCTTCTACTGTTCCATATAATGAGACGGTAAGAGCCTGGTAGCCGGTATATGAAATATTGGTGCCTGGAGTGAAAGTTAACCCAGACCATCCTTCACGGTAGCTGGCTATTGAATACTGTCCCAATGCCGGATCTGTATTTTCTACGTCAAAAGTTCCACCCCACTGGCTCATTTCCCAATCTGCATTAAGCGCATCAATGAAAATGGAGTAACTAAATCCATAGGAATCAGATTGGGCCACGGCACCACGTGCAGTTTCCAGGTAGATATATGCCTGTTCTATTCCATCGGGTACTTTAACTGTAACTTGAGTTTCAGAAACCGAAAGAATTTCTGCCTCACTTTCTACAAGGTTTCCTTCTTCTGCAGTGCCGGAAACAAAAGTAACTTTACTGGTTTCAGAAAAATCACCTCCAATAAGTGTTACGGTTTTTATACCTTCAGTGGTGGTAGCTTCAGTAAAATCTTCAATAGTGAGAAGTGAGAAATCATAAGTGGTCTCCCCGTGAAGATTCACCAGTCTCAAGGTGTTCTCCTGCCCTACATAAGGCGCTTCTCTGGGTACAGATGTGAAAGTAAGCTCATCTGTAGTCAAAGCAGGATTAAAACTTGCTCTAACCCCATTAAACCAGATTTCTGTAAGGGAGGCAAAATTCTTACCTCTTATAATATAGGTGTTTTCAAGTACTCCCTGGGTAACAGGAACATCTTCCCTGGCTTCACTCACGCTTGTGATCACCGGAGGCTGACTCCCTCCTTCAATCTCTTCGACGTCGAAATCGCTTTCACAGGAAGTAAAAGAGAAAACTGCCAGGAGGAGAAAAAGGAAAGGAAATTTTGTGTTTCTACTAAATTTCATGGTTTTCATTTTAAGCTTTAGAATTAGTTTTCATCACCAAAATCAAAAGGAACCGGCGGCTCTAATAGTGCCGGGTTATTCTGAATTTCGTTGCTTGGGTAAGGAAATAGAAGATCATCTACGGTTGGCGTAAATTTTTCTGACGCCACAGTTGCAGGAGTCGTAGAATCATCATAAGTTCCTTTTTCCTGTGCAGCCAGGAATGGGATTGAAAATTCGGGTCCCCGGCGGATTACATCGTACCAGAATTCTCCCTCAAGAGCAAGTTCGATTCTCCTCTCCTGGAATACATCTTCACGAGTGTAAGACTCAAGAGCTTCAAGTTCTGCTCTTTCCCGTACCTTATTAAGGGCTTTGAGACCTTCATCGACAGGACCTCCACCCATTATTGCTGCTTCAGCTTTAATTAGGAGTACCTCAGCATAACGAATGATATAAGTGTTGTTGGGATAACTCAACATTCCTCCACCAACTTTACCCACCACATACTTTTTGATTCCTACATTAGTTCCCTGAAAGTCGATGTTGTCGGGAACTGTGTAACCACCATTGATATTTGGATATACTGCACCAGGAGCCATAATAGTACCATAATAGCGCGCGTCATTATCTTCGTAGGCGTCTTGCAGGCTTATGGAAGGACCTAAAGCAGACCAGCCATCGGCAAATCCAGAGATGCCTGAAGAACCATAAAAAGACTGAAGGGAATTTCCTTCTGAATACACTCCAGAATCTGTCCATTGTAAAGCAAATACAGATTCTACATTATTATCATTCTGTACGAGGAATAGATCATTGTAATCTTCCATAAGGCTGAAGGCGCCCGAATTGATCACATCGTTTGCAAGTTGATAAGCCATAGGCCAATTCTCCTGATAAAGATGAATTTTAGCTAACATAGCCTTGGCTGAGTTGCTGTCTACTCTCCCGGTTTGGTACTGTGAAGTTTGGGTCCTGTCATGTAGATTTTCCACAGCAAATTCAAGGTCGCGCTTTATAAATTCATAGATATCCTCTACACGATTTCTAGGAACCACAGGCTCAAGTACATATTTGGTGTTGTCTTCAAGAATAGGCACTGTTCCAAAGATGCGAACGAGATAAAAATATGCTGTAGCACGAATCATTCTGGCTTCTGCAATAGAGTTATTAACAATATTCTCAGGAACCTCGGGGCTTGCCTTTTCAGGAAGCGTGTTGATCACCGAGTTAGATTGCGCAATTACTGCATAGAGGCTTTCCCAGGCCTGTGTTAGGGTTCCGTGCTCTCCGGTAATAGCGAAAGTTTGAAATTCTGAGTTACGGGCGTCCCAGGTGCGGGCATTACCCGAAGCTAATTCTCCAATACCCCAGGAAACGTTACTAACGAATGAATACCATGGTCGCGAGTAAAGATGGTTTGCTGCAGCTTCCACTTCAGCTTCGGTTTGATAAAAGTCATCAACGTTATAGGCATCTTCTGGCGTCCTGTCTAGAAAATCGTCGGAACAGGAACTCAGAATAAGTGCTGTAGTGAGTCCTGCCAGCACGAGTACTTTTTTTGTTCTAAATAATTTTATCATCATATCAATATTATAATTCAACATTTAATCCAAGCGTAAATGTTCTTGGTGAAGGATAACGACCGTTATCAACTCCCATCAAGAGAGTATTTTGGTTATATGTACCAACTTCCGGATCATAGCCGTAGTAATTGTCAAAAGTGTAAAGGTTCTGGATACTTCCGTATATTTTCAGGTTGTCCATGCCAAACTTTTTAGCAATATCTCTTTCAAGGGTATAACCTAAAGTTACATTTTGAATTCTTATATAAGAACCATCTTCAATATACCTGTCAGACATGATGATATTTGGGTTTGATTCACTACCCCTTACAAGACGCGGTTGCTGCCCATCTGGGTTTGCTACTGACCAGTAATCAAGAACGATTGGATCCTGGTTAACATAGTAACTGCTTCCTGCTGTAAGAGTTCGTTTTACACCACTAAAGACGTCATTACCATAGGATCCCTGAAGGAAAACTCCTAATTCAAAATTCTTATAGCTAAAGTTGTTCTGGAAACCAAAAGTGAAATCGGGATGAGGGTTACCAATAACAGTTCGGTCTTCACTATTAATAACACCATCACCATTGATATCCTCATACTTGATATCTCCTAACCAGGTAGTGCCAAAGAGTTCGTCACTAACAGGTCTTCCAAATTGGATAGGTGCATTTTCAAGGTCTTCGAGAGTGCGGAACATTCCTGCTACTTTGTATCCGTAGAACATACCCACAGGCTCTCCAACCTGGGTAAGAGTGACGTTCATATTAGAGTCACTTATATAAAGCGCCTGGTTAATCTTTAAATCTCCCAGAAGCTCTGTAACTTCATTTTTATAATGAGAAAAGGTAAGTGTACCACCATAATTAAAGTCTGATTCTCCTAAAGTTTTATAGCTTATCGCCAAATCAATCCCTTTGTTCACCATTTCTCCAAGGTTGATCCATGGGGCGGCAATAGCACCGGGTGACTGGCCTCCGGTTACAAAGTCTGTTACAGCGTATTGGAATAAAAAGTCTTTAGAAGTTTTATGCCAAAGCTCCACGGTGGTGTTTAACCTTTGGTCAAGTGCAGAGAAGTCCAGACCAAAGTTGGCCATAACCGATGATTCCCAGGTTAGATCTTCATTCTTATAGTTAGCGTATTCAAAACCTGTGCCTAATCCCGTGTTCATCGGGTTTAGAACTACACCATAGGCAAAGTTGGGTATGTTTTGATTTCCTACCTCTCCATATCCTCCATAGATTTTAACATCTTCTAGAGTAGTGAAATCTTCCATAAATGCCTCCCTGGAAAGTATCCATGAAGCAGCTACTGAGGGAAAATAACCCCATTTATTACCCTCTGCAAACTTGGAAGAACCATCTGCTCTTAAAGAGAGGGTTAAGTTATATTTATCATCAAAGGTGTAAATCGCACGTCCAAAATAAGACTCTAAAGCAGAGCTACCTATGTATTGATCTACAAGGTCATCTGCATTTCCCTGGCCAAGTACCGGTAGCTTATTACTAACAAATTGCCCGTCTACTGCGGTGACGCCTTCCCAGCTGGATTCCTGTACTTCCTGCCCCACAAGAACAGTTACCGCATGTTTATCAGCAAAAGAGTTGTTATAAGTAAGCAGGTTTTTTAAGATCCAAAAGGTGCTGTTTTCCCGAACAGCCTGGAAACGGTTTTGTCCGCTTTCGATGTTTCCGTAAGAATACGTAGGTTGAAAATAATCTCTCAGGGTATTGCCAACATCGCCGCCTATTTCTGTTCTAAAGGTGAAATTGGCAGGCAAATCAAGTTCTACAAAAATATTACCTAATACCCTGTTTCTTTCTACATTGTTTTGAATGCTTAATGCTTCAGCAATTGGGTTACGGGTTCCGTAGGCAATTTCATCTGGAGTTACGGGTCCTGCGAAAGATCCGTCTGGATTGTAAACTGCTGTGGCGGGATTGTTGAGAAGCGAAAGCGAAATGATCCCATTACTTTCGTTGTTCAGTGTGATCTTATCATTTGTTCTACTGGCAGAAATATTTACCCCTGTAGATATCCAGTCTTTAATATCGGCATTAATATTTGCTCTTACCGTCATACGGTCAAATCCAGAACCAATAACAGTACCTTCCTGGTCAGTATAGGAGGTGGAGAGGAAGTAATTGATTCCTTCTTTTGCTCCTGAAAATGCGAGCTGATGGTTTTGTAAAATTGCGTCATCAAAAACCTGTGCCTGCCAGTCAGTTCCATGGCCAAGAAGGTCTGGATTAAGGAACTCTATTTGTTGATTTAGGTTGTAAATCTCTCCAATGTTGTTTTGGTGGATAGCATATTCCTGTAGATTCATAACGTCCATCTTATTAGTTGGACGTTGTAATGCAACATAAGTATTGTAGCTTAATTTGCTCTTGCCTAATTTCCCTTTCTTAGTGGTGATCAACACTACACCGTTTGATCCTCTTGAACCATAAATAGCGGTAGCTGAAGCATCTTTAAGAATGTTGATAGATTCGATGTCATTCGGGTTTAAAGCAGCCAAGGGACTTAGCCCTTCGGCACCTGCTTCTCCCGAAGTGGGTACTCCATCAATGATGTATAGTGGTTCACTAGAACCTGTAATAGAGTTTACCCCGCGTATTCTTACCGATACAGCGGCACCGGGCTGTCCCGAGTTCTTTGAAATAGCTACCCCGGCGGCCCGACCTTGCATAAGTTGGTCTACGCTTACCTGTGGTACGTTCTCCAGTTCTTCTGAACTAATTCTTGCTACAGAGCCCGTAATGTTTTCTTTTAATTGAGCCCCATATCCAATGACTACTACTTCTTCAAGTGCCTGGGCATCATCATTTAATGAGATATTGAGATTTTGTCCTGGAGTTACTTTTACCTCCTGGGTTACAAAACCTACATAGCTAAAAACGAGATCTGTTGGTCCCTCTACAGTAATTTGAAAATTTCCGTCAAAATCTGTTGTGGTACCATTTGTCGTTCCCTTTTCGATTACGTTTACACCCAAAAGGGGTATTCCATTACTGTCGGTCACAGTACCATGCACCTTCTCTTGTGTCTGTGCTATAGTCGCGGTCGAACAAAAGATCAGCATGAGTAAAATCTTGCCATAGCGATAGAAAACGTTTTCGCTCTTGTTTGGATTTTTGTACATAAGAAATTGTGTTGTTAATATTTGTGGTTAACTCGCTAAAGATTTCGGAAGCTTTCCAACCGAAGATTTGTTATAGCTTCAGAACTGGAAAAATTTCCTTAGTCAAATTTAAAGCACATGTTAAGCTGTTGTTAATATTATTTTATCATTTAATGATGATATTTTTTCCCTATTTCGAAAAAGATTCTCCTTATTATAAGAATATATTACAGAGGCAGAGTCTGTATAATAGAGCATCTTAGTAGTGGAGAGAAAAATAGGGTGTGGAAAAGACTTTTTTAAGAGGGATTAATTCCGGGAGGTTAGATGTGATCTCACCAGTTTTCCTGAAGCTGAAATATTCTTTTCCTGGTTTATTTCTGAAGGTTTGATCCCGGGTAGAAGCGCCGCAGAAGACTCATCCTTGTCGGCTATAGACCAGTTAGCCCATGATAGATTGTGTTGCTCCATAAAATCTATCCATTCCCCCGTTTCCTGTTTGTAAACGGGCCCATCTCCGTTGGCATTTGTAGTTCCAAATTCAGTAACAAAAATGGCTAAGCCTTTGTTTATTGCTGTTAAGGCTGTATTTCTAAGTTCCTGTCGATGGGTCCCGGCATAAAAATGAAGTGTATAGGCTAAATTCTCTCCTTCTACCGGGTCTTCTGCAGCAAGATCTACCCGTTGAGACCAGTTAGGAGTACCAAGGACAATAATGTTGTCTGGGTCGTGTTGGCGAATAGAAGCTACAACCTGTTCATGATATGGTTTCAATACTTGTGGCCAGGAGATGTCAAGAGGTTCATTGTAAATCTCATAAATGAGATTTGGGTAATCTCCAAATTCTTTCGCTATCTCAGAAAAAAACTGTTGGGCTTCTATCAAATGATCTTCAGCATGATGATCATGCCAGTCAACAATTACATAAATACCCAGGTCTATTGCTGCTTCTATTATTATTTTAACTTTTTCCTTTTCCCTCTCCGGGTGGTCAAGGTATCCTTCATGTTCTATCGCCATGGCTGCCCTTATGAGTTGAATATCCCATCCTGCTACGAGATTCTCTACAGTTTCGCGATTATAATATTGTGATTGCCACTGGCTCCAAAACAAGGACATCCCTTTTAATTGTACAGGTTGGCCTGAGGCGTCAACAATTTGTCCATTTTTTACTTTTAATTGCGCATGGGTGGCTACGGGAGTAACATTTTCTTCAGGTGAATTCTGAATTTCTTTTTTTGAGGAACAGTTGGTGTTTAAAGAGAATAGGATCAGGAGAAAAGAAAGTAGTTTTAAGTTTTTCATAATAGAAATAAATTGGCTTAGAGTACTCTTTTTATTCCGCTAAATTCCTCTCGATATTGGGAAGGAGTGCAATTTTTGCTCTTTTTGAACACTCTGTTGAAGTTGGCTATATTATTGAAGCCGCATTTAAATGCTATCTCTGCAATACTTAGATCTTTTTCTATTAACCATCTGGAGGCGAAACCTATACGAGTGTCGTTCACATATTCTATTAATGTCTTACCTGTCCTTTTCTTAATGAAGCGGTTGAAAGAAACAGGACTCATGTTGACTAGTTCAGAGATCTTGTTTAGTGAAATTTTATTTTGATAATTCTCCTGAACATATTCATAAATAATCTTGATTTTATCGCTGTTCTCAAAATTTTTATTATCTGAAGTGTAGGAAGAAAGCAAACGTTGATTTCTGGAGATCGCCAGATCCTGAAGAATGGAAATTAACTCTAGAAAATAATCAATACTGTCAATTTTAGAGAGGCGTAAAATTTTTGGAGTTACCTCTTGTGATATTTTTTCAGAAAAAAGTATTCCATGAGCAGAACGATCAAACATATCTTTAATAGGCTTCATTATTCTTCGGCTCAAGAGTCTCTCGTCAAAAAGGTCATTGTGAAATTGTATGGTTATCTCATGAATGTTCTTATTGCTGCAATTGTGAAGTTCCCAGCCATGCTGCAAGTTAGGCCCTACCAAAACCAGTTCAATGTTTTCTATATCTTCCATGCTGTCACCAATAATTCTTCTCACTCCTTTTCCGTTCAGAATAAAATTCAGTTCATATTCTGGATGAAAATGGATTGGAAAGTCGAAATCATCCTTAATTCTATCAAAAACAAGAAAACTATCTTCAGGGGATAAGGGGGTAATTTCCCTGTGAGCTTGTGCAGTCATTTATTCTAAATTTTGTGTTCTGGAAAAAATTTCATCATTAAATGACAAAATCATATTAACCAATATCCTTTTGCTGGAGTAAATTTGAACATCATAATTTTTTGTGCTTATTAATGGGATTATCAAATTCTGGTAGTTAAAGATAAGCCAAGATTTATTAATTTAAAAATGTTTTGTCAAAACAGAAGTATGAAATCTACACCAGGCATGAAGGATTTTATCAAATACCTTATAGTTTTATCCCTTTTAGTTCTGAATGTTGGTTGTAAATCTATATCGGGTATAGATTATAACGCAATTAAAGTTTCAGATATCCAGGCAACAAATTCTACTAAATTGCTTTACCATAACATTCAAAGTATTTCTAGGAAAGGAATTGCATTTGGTCATCAGGATGCTACGGCCTATGGGATTGGCTGGAAGCACGATGAAAACTCTGAAGTCTTAAAAAGTGATATTCAGAAAGTAGTAGGGGCCTTACCTGTAGTTCATGGTTATGATATTGGGCACATAGAACTTGACAGGCCTCATAATCTTGACACCGTTTCTTTTGCTTTGATGAGAGATCACATTCAGAAGCTGTACGACAAGGGTGCTATAATAACAATGAGCTGGCATCTGGATAACCCTGTGACGGGTGGAAGTTCCTGGGATAAAACTCTGGCGGTTCCCGCTATTCTTAAAGGAGGAGAACAGCGAGAAAAATATATTCTTTGGGTGAAAAGGCTTTCAGATTTTTTCAACTCACTAAAAGATGAAAGAGGTAATGTTATACCCATAGTATTTAGGCCTTTTCATGAAATGAATGGTTCCTGGTTCTGGTGGGGCGGAGACAATGTCTCTCCAGAAGATTATAAGCAGCTATGGAAGGAGACTCAACAATTATTAGAGGAAAACAACGTACATAGCTTATTATATGCCTATTCTCCTAACACTGTTAGTAGTGAGGAAGAGTTTGAGAAGTATTATCCCGGAGATGAGTTTGTGGATATTCTTGGAGTTGACATCTATAATCACAGCGGTAATGAAGCTTTTACCAAAGATGTGAAGAGGAATTTAGAAATTGTAAAACAAAAAGCATTATTAGCCAATAAACCTTTTGCGCTCACCGAAACCGGTAATAATAATTTTGGAGAAGATCCTCTTTGGTGGACTCAGACATTGTATCCCGGGATTAAAGATTCGGGCGCCGCATGGATGTTGCTTTGGAGAAATGCACGGCCATCCCATTATTTTGCTACCTATCCCGGTGAAATTTCAGAAGAGAATTTTAAGGAATTTGCTGAACTCGAAGAGATCATTTTTCTGGATGAGGTGAAGGAATTAACTACTAATTAATTGAAGAGACCCCCCTATGTTACAAGGTTTAGATATTGCGATAATTTTAGCTTACTTGGTTGGTACCATTTTAATTGGTCTGGCATTGAGGAAAAAGGCTCAAAAGAGTAAAGATGACTATTTATTAGGAGGAAAAGATCTGCCCTGGTACATGCTGGGGCTGTCCAACGCTTCTGGAATGTTCGATATTTCCGGAACCATGTGGCTTGTAACCCTTACGTTTGTCTACGGATTGAAAAGTATCTGGATTCCCTGGCTCTGGCCTGTCTTTAATCAGGTGTTTTTAATGGTATTTCTGGCCACCTGGCTTCGTAGGTCACAGGTTACTACAGGTGCAGAGTGGATACACTTTCGCTTTGGTAAAGGCCAGGGTGGAAATAGATCTCACACCATAATTGTCATTTTTGCCATCTTAAGCTGCCTTGGATTCTTAGCTTACGGGTTTATAGGATTGGGGAAATTTGTAGAAATATTTATACCCTGGGAAATGGTTTCGGCCTACGTTCCCTTTAATGTTCCTGCTGAATATATTCCGCACTTCTACGGTGTGATCTTTACTATGTTCGCTGTTTTCTATTCAGTTTTAGGAGGAATGTCGGGAATAGTCTGGACCGATCTTCTGCAGTATTCAATTATGACAGTCTCCTCAATTGCTATTGCAGTAATTGCATGGCAGGCGATGGGAGAGGGAAGTATGAATGTCCCCGAGGGGTGGATGAACCCCTTATTTGGATGGGAACTTGATATTGACTGGACCGGAATTATTGATGAAGTCAATGAGAAAATTGCGTCAGACCAATATTCCCTTTTTGGACTGTTTTTTATGTTAATGGTCTTTAAAGGAATTCTTTCCAGCATAGCAGGGCCTGCACCCAATTACGATATGCAGAAAATTCTTTCCACTAAGAGCCCTCTTGAAGCAGCCAAAATGAGTGCGTTCTCCATTGCAGCTTTAATTCCTACAAGATATTTAATGGTGGGGGGCTTTTCGGTACTCGCCATTCTTTTTTATGATGACCTAAGACTTGAAACTGCGGGTATTCTCGACTTTGAGAAGATCTTGCCTGCAGCAATTGGTCAATTCGTGCCGGTAGGGCTGCTTGGTTTGCTCCTGGCCGGACTTTTAGCTGCTTTCATGTCTACTTTTGCCGGTACTCTCAATGCAGCTCAGGCATACCTCGTTAATGATATCTACTTGAGACATAAACCTCATGCTTCACAAAAGGAAGTGAAGAAAATGAACTATGGTAGTGGAATGGTGGTTGTGCTTATAAGCATCATCCTGGGCTTTTTTGTGCTTGATGTTAACTCCATATTACAGTGGATTGTTTCAGCACTTTATGGTAGCTATGTTATTTCCAACACCCTCAAATGGTACTGGTGGCGTTTTAATGGTGAAGGCTATTTCTGGGGAATGGTTTCCGGTATTGTTCCAGCCATGATCTTCCCGCTCATCACCGATACTCTTGATCTTTATTATTTTCCTGTCATTTTGCTAATCTCCATTATTGGAAGCATCATTGGAACTTTCAGCGCTCCTCCAACCGATGAGCGTATTCTTAAAGATTTCTACGTGAAGACAAGACCATGGGGATTTTGGAAACCTATTCTGGAAAAAGTAAAACAGGAGAATCCTGAAGTAACCCGAAACAAGAATTTCTCAAGAGACATGTTTAATGTTTTAATAGGAGTAATTGCACAAACAGTTCTGGTACTCATTCCACTTTACCTCATTTTACATGAAAATATTTCAATGATAATTTCAATTGCAGTACTCGTGATCTGTGTTTTCATCTTGAAGAAAAACTGGTGGGACCATATCAAAAAAGAAGCTGGAGTAAATATTAAATAACCCTACAAAAAATGTCTTCAAATAAACAAAAAGAATTAATGAGTAAAATACCTCAATACGAGCAACTCATAAGAGAACATAAAGAATTTATTCAAATTCCGAATATACCTTCACAACAATCTAATGGAATTGTACAGCGCTATAAAAATCCTGTTGTTACAGCAGCTCACGCACCACTTCACTGGAGGTATGATTTTAATTCTGAAACCAATCCTTTTGGTCTGGAAAGGATTGGGGTAAATGCCACTTTTAACCCGGGCGCTATAAAGTGGAACGGGAAATATGTCTTGGCAGTAAGAGTGGAAGGTAACGATCGCAAATCTTATTTTGCAATGGCCGAAAGTCCCAACGGTGTTGATAATTTTGAATTCTGGGATAAACCGGTACAACTGCCACAAACAGAAGAACCCGACACCAATGTTTACGACATGAGGCTTACTCAGCATGAAGATGGATGGATCTACGGTATATTCTGTACAGAAAGAAAAGATAAATCCAATCCCGATACGAGCGCAGCAGTTGCGAATGCGGGAATTGTTAGAACCAAAGATCTGTTGAACTGGGAAAGATTGCCCGATCTTATTTCCAATTCCGGTCAACAACGAAATGTAGTCATGCACCCCGAATTTGTGAATGGCAAATATGCACTTTACACCCGACCACAGGATGGTTTTATCGAAGTTGGAAAAGGTGGTGGTATAGGTTTGGGGTATATTTTAGACATGACAAATCCTGTTTTGGAAGATGAGAAGATCATCAACCATAAAATCTACCATACAGTATATGAGCTAAAAAACGGTCTGGGACCGGCACCTATTAAGACCGAGAAAGGCTGGCTGCATTTGGCTCACGGTGTAAGAAACACAGCTGGAGGTTTAAGGTATACGCTTTACTTGTTCATGACCGATCTTCAGGATATTTCTAAAGTAATACATCAACCTGCCGGTTATTTTATGGCCCCAAATTATGAAGAGACTGTTGGTGATGTCCCTAATGTGTTATTTGGAAACGGCTGGATCAAAAATGAAGATGGTAAAGTTTTCATTTACTATGCTTCTTCCGATACCCGAAGCCATGTAGCAGTTTCTTCAGTCGATAAGTTGCTGGACTATGTAATGAATACTCCGCAGGACGGTTTAACTTCAAGAGCATCGGTAGATACTATAATAGAATTAATAAATAGTAATAAAGAATTGGAGTAATGACAAATTCCACATCACAACTCAAGGCTGAACTTTCTGCAGAACTGGAAAATATTCTGAAGTACTGGAAGGAGTTCAGCATTGATGAAAAGAATGGAGGATTTGTAGGCCAGCGAGATCATTGGAATAAAGAAGTTGTTGGAGCTTCCAAAGGAGTAATTCTTAACACCCGCATACTCTGGACTTTTTCGGCCGTTGCTAATCACAAAGGAGATAAATTTGGAGACTTGAGGTCATTGGCCGATCGGGCTTACAGGTATCTAAAAAAGGCATTTCGAGATGACATTTTTGAAGGGGTATACTGGGAGTTGGATGCCCTGGGTAAACCTCTTAATAAAAGAAAGCAGATCTACGCACAGGCCTTTGCTATTTATGCGCTTTCTGAATATTACATACTTTCAGGAGATGAAGATGCCAAAAATTGGGCAGTTGAACTATTTGAACTGGTAGAGCAACATGCTCGAGAGAAGGAATTTAATGGCTATTTAGAAGCTTTTCAGGAGAATTGGTCTTTTATAGATGACATGAGGCTCAGTGAAAAGGATAAGAATTCGGCCAAAACAATGAATACTCATTTGCATGTGCTGGAGGCTTACACCACCCTGTATAAGATCACAAAATCTGAAGCTGTCAAAGAAGCACTTGACAATCTGATCGAACTTTTTCTTCAGAAATTCTATGATTCCAAAAATCAGCATTTTCAGCTCTTTTTTGATAATCAGTGGAACCGGGAAGGAAATGTGATTTCTTACGGTCACGATATTGAAGCAATCTGGTTAATGATCGAAGCTGCAAAAGCTTCAGGAAATGAAGATTTGATCAAAAGGACTCAGGGTATTGCTGTACCTGTTGCAGAAACTTTCTTAAAAGAAGCCTATGTACAAAAACAGGGAGTCATTAACGAGAAGGATCTGGACTCTGGAGAAACCGATTTAGACCGGCATTGGTGGCCTCATGCCGAAGCTATGGTAGGACTTCAATATGCTTACCAGATTTCGGGAGAGGGAAAATTCAGGGATGCGATTTTTGATATTTGGACCTTTACAAAGAAGCACATTATAGATCATCAAAACGGAGAATGGTTCTTTAGAATCGATAAAAACTTTCAACCTTATACGCAGGAAGATAAACTGGGCATGTGGAAATGTCCTTACCACAATTCACGTGCGTGTCTCATCTTAACAAAATAAATTATGAAGAGAGTTCTTTTGTACATGTTCATGTCTTTGATTTTCATGAGTTGCAGCAAAGATGAAGATCCAATTCAAAATCCTGACCCTATCCCGGTAGATCCTGTAGACCCCGTTGATCCACCTGAAGAGGAGGACTTTGTTCTGCAGCCTGAAAATACAAGAACCTATATGGTTGATGCCTCGGCTACTGAAGAGACTGTCGCCCTCTTTTACCGTTTAAAAAACCTTTCAAGAACTAATTTTATAGTAGGACAACAGGATGCGTTTAATGCCTTCTACGGAAATAATGCAGGAGATTCTGATATAAAGAAACTCACAGGCAGTGATCCGGGTTTGTTGGGGTCAGATTTTATGTTTATAACAGATAAAAATAATAATGGGGAGCCAGAGAACTGGTTTTATCAACAGGAGCAACAAATTATAGCAGATGCTGTAGATGCTTACAACAAAGGAATGGTCAACCATTTTACCTGGCATTTACGTGAGCCTTATGAAGGAGACCATTTTTATACCGATGAAATGACCGACTTTCAAAAGGCTAATGCTTTTAAGAGCATACTGCCTGGTGGAGCTAATCATGAACCCTACAAAGAAAAACTTCAGAAGATTGCTGAAGTAGTTAAAAATCTTAAGGGGAGTGACGGGAAACTAATACCTATAATTTTTAGGCCTTTCCACGAATTTGACGGAGGATGGTTTTGGTGGGGAGCTCCTTATTCTACCGCTCAGGAGTTTAAAACCCTTTGGCAGTTCACCGTAGATTACTTGAAAGATGAACTTAATGTACACAACATTCTGTACGCCTATGCACCCGATAATTCTTACTCAACAGCCACTACTTACTTGCAAAGATATCCGGGAGATGAATACGTGGATATACTGGGAATGGATAATTACGGCGATTTTCTTCCCGGGGATGCATCAAAACTTTCAGCTGCAAATGCAAAACTGAAAATGATTTCAGAGCTTGCAAAAGATAAAGTCAAAATTGCAGCCATGACTGAAACGGGACTATTCATTCCGAATAACACCTTACCTGCAAATTTTTATTCTGAAAATTTATATGAAGTACTGACAAATAATGATATTCAGATAGGCTTCATGATGTTCTGGCAGAATTCTGAAAATCTTTATACTGTACCGGTTCCGGGACTTGAAGGTGAAGAAGACTTTCTCGAATTCGTTCAAAAAGAGGAACCTCTCTTACTTCATGAGATGCCAGATATGTATAACCTACCCAATTAAAACTTTAATAGATCAAGATGAAAAAAATATTTTTGTTAGCACTGGCTTCAGTTATTCTCATATCCTGCAGCAGTGTGAAAAATGTAGAAAAAAGACCTGCTCCAATTAGTGTTAAAGATGGGATCTTTTACAAAGGCAGTGAACCTTACTATTTCATAGGTGCCAATTACTGGTATGGACCATTAATAGGAGCCCGAAATATTGGAGATAGAGAAAGGCTCATCAAAGAGCTTGATCTTATGAAAAGTCAGGGTATTGATAACTTGAGGATCCTTGTTGGGGCAGAAGGTGGTACTCAGGATTTTCAAGTCAAGCCTGCATTGCAGCCCCGGCAGGGGGAGTATAATCAGGACCTGCTCGATGGTCTTGACTTCCTTTTAGCCGAAATGGCAAAGAGAGAAATGTATGCTGTACTCTATTTAAACAATAACTGGATATGGTCAGGCGGAATGTCAGCCTATCTTGAATGGAATGGATATGGAGAAGTTGCCAACCCATTCCTTGATAAATATTCCTGGGAAGATTATTTTCAGTACACCCAACAATTTCACACCTGTACCCCTTGTAGGGAAGCTTTTATAGATCACGTGAAATTTATTGTGGGTAGAACAAATCAGTACACCGGCTTAAAATATACAGATGATACTACCATTATGTCATGGCAGGTAGCTAATGAGCCTCGAATTTTTACTGAAGAGGACAGGCAGCCATTTAGAATCTGGTTAAAGGAAGTGGTTGACCTTCTGGATAATCTGGATCCAAATACTCTTATCTCTACAGGAGCCGAGGGAAAAGCCAGTTATCTTCAGGACCTAAATGAGTATGAATCTTTGCATTCCAACCCAAAGATCGATTATTTAACTGCTCATATGTGGCCAAAGAATTGGGGCTGGTATGATATTGAAAATGAAAAAGGAAGCTTAAAAGTTTCTATTGATAATGCTTACAATTATATTAGTGAGCATGTAGAAGTAGCTCAAATGTTGAATAAGCCTATTGTTCTTTCAGAATTTGGCTTTCCTAGAGAAAAAGAAAGTTTGGCTTTAACTGCCTCTGTAGAGAATAGGAATGAATTTTATGAAGCCTTATTTTTAAAGCTGAAGGAAAGCCATAATGAGAAGGGACAATTAGCAGGAGCAAATTTCTGGGGCTTTGGCGGATTTGCCAAAACTGACCAGAAACGTGGAAAATGGGAAGTGGGAGACGATTTCAGTGGAGATCCGCCACAAGAACCACAAGGATTAAATACGGTTTTTGCACAGGATGAATCTACTCTTAAATTGATCAGAGATTACAATAAAATGATTAATCCAGAAGCTGTTCAAGATTAGACGCTCTAAATAGAGTAAAAGATGCTAACCTGTAGTGTCATTTCAATACCTTTTAAACACAGTAAAAGTAGTTTACTGTCACTTTTACCTGTTTTGTTTTTAGGTTTGCAATTAACTGCACAACAGCTGCCTTTCCTGAAGCTAAGTGAAGACAGGTCTTATATTGAGACTGCAGGAGGAGATCCTTTTTTATGGCTGGGAGATACTGCCTGGGAGCTGGTTCATCGCCTCGATCGTGAGGAGGTGAAAAAATATTTAGAAAACCGGGAGGTAAAAGGGTTCACTGTCATACAAACGGTGATCTTAGCAGAAATGGACGGACTTAATACTCCCAATGCCAATGGCGATAAACCCTTAATAGATAAGGATCCTACCCGGCTAAATGAAGCATATTTTAAATATCTGGATTTTGTAATATCAGAGGCAGAAAAACATGGTCTTTACGTGGGGCTTTTACCTGCCTGGGGAGACAAGTTCAATAAAAGATGGGGTGTGGGTCCGGAAATTTTCACACCTCAAAATGCCAGGGAATATGGTAGATTGTTGGGTAAGAGATATAAAGACTATCCAAACATCATATGGATATTGGGTGGAGACAGGATCCCTGAAAAGAATATACACTTTGAGATCATCCGGGCACTTGCCCAGGGCATTTCAGAAGAGGATAAGAATCACCTGATAAGCTATCATCCTTCGGGAGCAAAACTGGCTTCAGACTTTGTAGATGAGAGTTGGCTGGATATAGATATGTATCAAAGTGGACATTCCAGCACTGCTAAAGAATATCAATATTCTGAAAGAAGCAGGGATAAAAATATCAAGAGACCTGTTATCAATGGAGAAGCCAGATATGAGGATATCCCGGACCGGTTTTGGGAAAACAAAGATTTCGGCCGGCTGGATGAGACAGATGTGAGGGTCTCTGCATATTGGAGCCTTTTAGGAGGTGCGGCAGGTTATACTTATGGTAGTAACGATATCTGGCAAATGTACGATCAGGGCAAAATACCATCTTTAGAGGCTAGGCTTGGCTGGAAAACAGCCCTTAATCTTCCGGGTGCACAACAAATGAAATATCTGCGGGAACTATTTTCCTCTTTGGAATGGCAGAATATGGTTCCGGCACCCGAACTTATTTCAGGTTCCAATCCTCAAGATGAAGGTTACATCCTGGCCTCACAGGCACCAGACTTTGCGTTGTTCTATTCGCCGGAAGGTCGGTCTATAGAGGTAGATCTTCAGGAATTAAATTTTCTGGGATCAAATGCCTATTGGTTTAATCCGCGCCAGGGGATAACTGAAGAAATTTTAGCCGGGAAGAGTTTTAAAAATGGTATTTTTAAACCACCAACTTCTGGTAGAGGTAATGATTGGTTACTTGTGCTTCTTCCTGATTCTCAAAAATTTAAACTAAAAAAACTTTTTTAACATGAGAAAAATGACATCCACTGCCCTGCTACTTGTATCAGTATTGATACTTACAGGGTTTTCCATAAAACAAGATCGTAATATGAAGCTCAATTCACAACCCAACGATAGTATAGAAGCGAAAATCGACTCTTTGCTAAGTATCATGACCCTGGAGGAAAAAGCCGGGCAAATGAACCAGTACAACGGGTTTTGGGAAGTGACCGGGCCTGCGCCAAAAGACGGGGATGCAGCCTTAAAATATGAACATTTAAGAAATGGCCGGGTTGGTTCAATGTTGACCGTGCGTGGTGTAGACCAGGTAAGGGCTGTTCAGGAGATCGTGGTGAATGAATCCAGACTGGGAATTCCGCTAATTATTGGTTTTGATGTTATCCACGGATATAAAACATTGAGCCCTATTCCGCTTGCCGAAGCTGCCAGTTGGGATATGGAGGCTATAAGAAGATCGGCTGAGGTTGGTGCTGCCGAAGCTGCTGCTTCCGGGATCAACTGGACCTTTGCACCTATGGTTGATATTTCCCGGGATGCCCGGTGGGGTAGGGTGATGGAAGGCGGAGGAGAGGATCCTTACCTGGGGAGTAAGATTGCCGCTGCAAGAGTAAAAGGTTTCCAGGGGGATGATCTTTCTAATCCGCTTACTGTTGCTGCCACCGCTAAGCACTTTGCGGGTTACGGTTTTGCTGAAGCCGGGCGGGAATACAATAAAGCAGATATTGGGATGTCAACTTTATACAATATGATCCTGCCACCTTTTAAAGCTGCCGAAGAAGCGGGAGTGAGAACTTTTATGACAGGTTTTAATACGCTGGACGAGATCCCGGTGACTGGGAATGAATTTCTTCTAAGAGATATCCTTAAAGGGAAATGGGGATTTGACGGTTTTGTGATCTCAGACTATGCTTCTATTGAAGAAATGATCGTTCATGGCTTTGTGAAAGACGAAAAAATGGCTGCTAAAAAAGCCGTGGAAGCAGGGGTGGACATGGATATGGAGGCATATTCATATGTGAATGAGATTGTAGACCTGGTGAATGAAGGAAAGTTGGACGAATCTCTTGTAGATGATGCTGTAAGAAGAATTCTTCGGGTAAAATATGAGCTGGGGTTAATGGATGATCCATACAGGTATCTTGATGCGCAGCGGGAAAAAGAAGTTGTGGGTAATGCAGCCCACCATGAAGCTGTTTTGGATATGGCAAAAAAATCTATCGTTCTATTAAAGAATGAGGGGAATCTACTTCCGCTGAAGAAAAACGGACAAAAAATTGCGTTGATCGGAGATCTTGCCGACGATAAGAACAGTCCGCTTGGGAGCTGGAGAATAGCTTCAGATGATAATACTGCCGTATCTGTTCTTGAAGGAATGCAGAAATATCAGGGAAACAAAATCACTTTTGTGCAGGGGGCGCCCCTTGTTGTGGGAACAGAATCTTTTTTAACTGAAGTGAGGTTCAATACTACAGATAAAAGTGGCTTCCCGGCAGCTGTTAAAGCCGCAAGGAATGCCGATGTAGTAGTGATGGTTCTTGGGGAACATGGATTTCAAAGTGGGGAAGGCAGAAGCCGTACAAATCTTGACCTTCCGGGTGTACAACAGGAACTTCTGGAAGAGGTTTACAAAGCCAACAAAAATGTCGTACTAGTATTAAACAACGGTAGACCGCTTGCTATAGATTGGGCTGCAAAGAACATTCCTGCAATAGTGGAGGCCTGGCAATTAGGGACGCAGACAGGAAATGCTGTAGCACAGGTTTTATATGGAGACTACAATCCCAGCGGGAAATTACCAATGACCTTCCCTCGAAATATTGGTCAGACACCAATTTATTATAATCATCAAAATACCGGCAGACCTGAAGATCCCAATCCGGGAGCAGACATGGTATGGTGGTCGCATTATATGGATGTTGAAAATACGCCGCTCTACCCGTTTGGGTACGGCTTAAGCTATACTACTTTCAAATATGATAACCTAAAGCTCAACAAAGAGCAGTTTGAAATGGGCGGGGAGGTACAGGTCTCTGTTGATGTTGCCAACACCGGAAATTATGACGGGAAAGAAGTAGTGCAGCTGTACATTAGAGACCTCTACGGAAGCACAGTTAGGCCTGTTAGAGAGCTGAAAGGTTTTGAATTGGTAGAGCTTAAAAAAGGCGAAAAAAGAACTGTGAATTTCACCCTCACCGAAGCTGAACTTGGTTTTTTCAATAACAAGGGAGAATATGTGGTGGAACCGGGAGAATTTGAAGTATTTGTCGGCGGGAATTCCGTAGAAACTTTAAAGGCTTCTTTTATGCTTGGCAAAGAATAATAAGATAAACGAATTTTGATGAATAGCCCAGGGGCGTACTGGGAATTTCTTGAAGAAGAAAAAAATACCCGTCAAAAATGCCATTTTTGACGGGTATTTTTTTGTATATCTGCTAAAGATCCTTCTTTTAAAGCATTATAGGTTGTAGATCCAGTTCTTGTGCTTCAGAATTTCCTTCAGTTATTTTATAAAAAGAATTGAGTTTAAGTTTTGTAAATAACTGGGTGGTGCCACTGCCTGCCCATTTAATTTTGACCTCTTTTACTTCCGAAGCTTTTCCAAGACCAATTTGTGCTCTCAATGTAGAAGCTCCAAAACTACCTCCGGAGCTTATCGTATGAAAAATTGTACGGGAGCTGCCATCTTCAATAACAGTCACTTCTATTTTACTGCCAATTGCTGCCCTGTTGGCCTTTGTCCCTTCCAGTTTTAAGGTGATCCAGTTGTTCTCATCCTGATAAGGATTTAAATAAACGGAATTGAAAAAGTTATCTCCTTCATAAGCTCCTCCCATGACCACCTGAATATCCTGGTCCCCATCATTATCAATATCTGAAAAGGAGACTGCATGACCTTTTTGCACATGACTCAGGCCTCCTGCAGTAGTGACATCCTGAAATTTTTCTCCGGAATCATTCCGGAAAACCCTGTTTGGAATAATGGATTCAAAACTTACTTCCCCGGTACTCAAATAGATGTCCGGGTAACCATCGTTGTCCAGATCCCCATAATTGGCGCCCATGGCATAGCCTATTTTGTTTAGGCCAACTTCAGAAGAGACATCGGTAAAAGAGCCGTTATTGTTTTGATAAAGCCGCATAGTTTCTGCTCTATTAGGTTCTTTGAAGTAATCGCTAACAATATTGGGTACAATGTTATAAAAGCTGCTTCTTCTATACCCGGCTACAAATAGGTCTACCCAGCCATCATTGTTGTAATCAAAAGACCAGGTAGGAAAACTGGAGATTTTTTCCTCCAGTCCCCGCTGCACTCCTTCCTCCCTGAATTGAATATTTCCCTTACTGTTCTTGCCCTGGTTGATGAATAAAAGATTTCTTGAAGCATGAAGGGTGGAAACATAAATATCCATCCACCCGTCATTGTTGTAATCTGCACTAGTTACTCCTTTTACAAAATAGGATTCCTCTTTATCACTAATTGTCAAGCCTGCGCTGGCGGTTTGATTTGAAAATGTGCCGTCTCCGTTATTCCTGTAAAATTCTGAAGAGTGAAAGTTATCCTTACCCGACTCATTTCCAATAAACAGATCGATCCAGCCATCATTGTCAAAATCGGCCCAGGTGGTGGTTTGGGTAGGATGAAAAGAAAGCAGGCCTGCCTCTATGGTTACATCTGTAAATGTACTATCCCCGTTGTTCCTAAGCAGGGAATTAGGGTGTTTGCCCAATTTTTCCATCCAGGCACCACGTAAAATTAATACGTCAATAAAACCATCGTTGTTATAGTCGGTTTGCAACATGTTCAATCCGCCCTGGACTTCCTCTAAACCTGCAGCTGAAGTTTTCTCAATAAAATCTCCTTTTCCATCATTGATGAAAAAATTAAGTTTTCCTGAGGGGAACCAGCTGGAAACAAGCACATCCAGCAGGTTATCATTATTAAAGTCATCTACTATACTTCCACCCGAAAGATCATTTACATTTAGTCCAAGTATTGGAGCGATGTCTTCAAATTTCTTTAAGGGGTATTCAGATTCGAACACACTTTCGGGAATTAACCATTTTTCAGGAACACCTTCAGGGTATTCTCCCAGTGTCATATAAGCGATGTTTAAAAGCCACCGACTGCTATAATCATGATAATCCTGACTTAAAAATTTCTCATACAGGGCAATGGCCTTTCTTGAGCCTTCTGGTGCCTGGTGATATCCTTCGGGATCAATTGGGACGATACAGGATGCTGAAGCTTTGTGATGATGAATGCAGTTTTGTTGCTCTCCCAGGCGCATATAGGCAACAGCCAGTAGTGGACCAATTTTTTCTTCTTCATGTGCATCCAGTTCATACCGCAAGGCGCTTCTATTGCTTTTTGCCCATAAATCCTCCAGGACTTCTATGGCTTCCTGGGTTCTGCCTGCATAGAGAAGGGCGTCGGCCTTTTTGAGGTTATATCTTTCTTTTTGCCCTTTTGGAGCTCTTCTGGAAAGACTATCAAAATAAGCAATGCGTATAGATGAGGCGTAAATGTTATCGGGAATGTAAAATTGCTCTTCAGCCGTTTTTTGAAGGACCTCAGGCATGGTCTGCTTTGTGTCACAGGAGAGAAGACATATTAAAAGGAAGAAAAAAATTTTTTTAAGGTACTTCATATTTTATATGTGTATTTTACACTTTCAGAAAGTTTCCAGTATAAGAAGGGAAGTATTACATCTGGACCATTGACGAACTGAGAAACGTCTTAAATACTTCTGAACTTGAGCTGGTAACCAAATTCTATAATATCGAACCTTACGGAAATTGGGAAAAGGGGAACAATATTCTTTTTCGACAGTTTTCTCCTGAAGAATTCATCCGGGAAGAAGGAATATCAAATAATGAATTTACCTCTACACTGGCTACTGCGAAAAAAAAGCTTTTCAAATCGAGATAAGGCAGAAATAAACCTACTGTTGACGATAAATCCCTCACCTCCTGGAATGCCCTTATGGTAGATGCTTATCTCGATGCTTATCTGGCCATTGGAACACCTGAGTATCTCAAAAATGCCATTAAGTGTGCCGAATTCATAGATGACAAAATGCTTAGGCCAGATTCAGGATTACACAGGAGCTACATAGATGGTGAAAGCGGAATAAACGCTTTTCTCGATGATTACGCTTTATTAAGCAGGGCTTACATTAACCTTTATCAGGTGACTTTTGATATTAAGTGGCTTAAAAAGGCAGAAAAACTAATGCTTTATACAATTGGGCATTTTAAAGATGAAGAAAGCAGTATGTTCTATTATACCTCAGATGATGATAAGAATCTGGTGGCGACAAAACTTGAACTTGATGACAACGTAATGCCTTCATCAAATTCCGTTATGGCCCATAATCTCTTTGTTTTAGGAACGCTTCTGGAAAATCAGGAATACTTAACCATGAGTGAGAACATGTTGGGTCAAATGTACAATCTCGTTGTAGAAGATCCTTCATTTTATGCTAACTGGACAAAATTAATAGGTACCCGGGCCTTTGGCGCCTATGAAGTTGCAATTCTAGGTAGTGACGCCAGGCAAAAAAATATCAGTATGCAAAAGGAATACTTGCCAACCTCTATTTTTATGGGAGGCCAGCATGAAAATTTACCTCTCCTGGAAAAAAAGCTTGTAGAAGGGGAGACCTTGATCTACGTATGCCAGAATAAAACTTGTAAATATCCGGTTTCACTGGCAAAAGAAGCTATTAATATCATAGAAAGTTATCGCACCGGTAGGGAAGAAAAAATTAGTATCTGGAATTAAATTTCACCTTTAATTATTCAGTTCTTATCTTTACAATTTCTAACCAACTATAAATGCTGAATTACCCTATAAAATTCGAACCCATCCTTAAAGAAAAGATCTGGGGTGGTAATAAGTTAATTAACATATTAAACAAAGATTCCAATCGCGAAGATCTTGGTGAGAGCTGGGAAATTTCGGGTGTAAAAGGTGATATTTCTGTAGTGCAAAACGGTGCTCTAAAAGGGCAAACGTTAAATACCCTTTTAGAGGAGTATAAAGAAGGTCTTTTAGGCCAGAAGAACTTTAAAAAGTTTGGAGCAGAATTTCCGCTTTTAATCAAGTTCATTGATGCTAAAACCGAACTTTCAGTGCAACTGCATCCCCATGACGATATCGCTAAAAAGCGCCACAATTCCTTCGGAAAAACTGAAATGTGGTACATCATGCAGGCCGATGAAGGCGCAGAGATCAACGTGGGCTTCAAAAAGAGCATTTCTAAAGAAGAATATCTGGAACATCTCGAAACCGGTAAGATCACCGAATTGCTGAACTTTGAAAAAGTGCAAAAAGGCGACTCATTTTTTATCAATACCGGGAAAGTTCATGCCATAGGCGCCGGAGTCCTTCTGGCAGAGATTCAGCAGACATCAGATATTACTTATAGGATCTATGACTGGGACAGGGTAGATGCTGAAGGAAATTCTCGCGAACTGCACACCGATCTTGCTCTTGATGCGATAGACTTCGAGAAAAAAGATGATTTTAAAAGGACTTATAAAAGAGAAGAAAATCATTCTACCAATATAGCTAGCTGTGAATACTTTACTACCAATTTTCTTCCGGTTAAAGGGGAGATTGTAAAAGATTACGCTCAACTGGATTCATTCGTCATCTACATGTGTGTTAGTGGTGAAGCTGAAATTAGTGTCAGTGGAAATTCTGAAAAAATAGTTCAGGGACAAACCTTACTTGTTCCGGCAGAAGTTAAGGAGGTGCAAATTACTTCCGAAGGCGTAGAGCTGCTCGAGGTTTTTGTTCAATAAATTGAATTACAGTAAAAAAAAACTCTTCAAAAATGTCATTTTTGAAGAGTTTTTTTGTTAGTCACCTAATTAATTTATTGCCCGGTTACGTTCATCTCCAGGCTAAAAAGAGAATCCATTGCTGTAATAAACAAGGTCTTTCTGTCTTTTCCGCCAAAAGTGACATTGGCTGTCCATTCTTTATTTACGGGAATGTGAAGTATCTTTTCTCCGGCACTGTTAAAAACCGTTACGCCGTCTCCCGTGAGGTAGACATTACCCTGCTCGTCTATGGTCATACCGTCAGATCCCATTTCGGTGAAGAGCGTCTTGTTTTCTAATTTTCCGTCTTTCCCTATATTGTATTTCCAGGTTTTGTTGTCTTCAATATCGGCCACGTAAAGAGATTGACCATCGGGCGTTCCAATAAGTCCGTTAGGTTTTACAAGACTGTCTGCAGCCATAAAAAATCCCTTTTTATCGGGAGTCATGTAATAGACCCGTTGCTCTTTTATAGGTTGTTTGCTGTGACTCCAGTAAGACCGCTGGTAAAAAGGATCGGTTAAAAATATTCCTCCATCCGGTGCCACCCAAAGGTCGTTGGGGCCGTTTAATCTTTGACCTCTAAAATTATCCCGCAGCACTTTTATTTCTTTGTTGGGGCTTATTTGCCATAGTTCCGAATATTTATCGGCTGCAGCATAAAGAAAGCCTTCAGTATCAAAATAAAGACCATTGGCTTTACCCGATTCTTCCATGAAAACCGAGACCTGCCCGTCATTTGCAGACCACTTGTAAATTTTGTTGTTAGGTTGATCGGTGAAATAAACATTGCCCTGGGCATCGGCAGCAGGCCCTTCAGTAAACTCATAACCATCGGCCACCAGTTTTAGTTCGGCGCCTTCGGCAATCAAATTATTTTCCTGGGCTTTTCCCGAAATGCTGAACATGATAATTACAGCACAAAAAGTGTAGAGAATCTTCATTAACTATATTTAATTTGAACGCTGTGAAGGTAAATGTTTTTCAAGATTCTGCTGTAATCCTACTCAATTTCTTCAGCAAAACTGGAGGCTGGTAAGCCTGCTTCATTAAAAATATTTGAAGTGCCGGTGTTGCGCCATGAATAGCGTACTTCAACCGGATCTTTTATTTCTCTCACATTCAATTCGATGGTATTGTTTTTAATGCTGAATTTCACCGGCTTAAAGTTTCCGTCTTTTCCTGCTACTTCAAACTGAGTGGCAGGATTTTCTTTATCCAGGCTTAATTTTTCGGCATTACTGAAAGTTATCTGAAGCTTATTTTTATTCTTTTTAATTTCTGAAACAAGCGGGGCATGTGCAGCGGTTTCTCTTCCGTAGACATCATTTAGTGCGAGTGCGGCAAAGCGCAGCCCCACATCTTCTTTGTTACGTGGGTGAATGTCTTTAATGTCTCCAATGTCACTGGTCATAACCATTCCGGTTTTTGGCATTTTAAGCACCCTGCGTTGGGCATCTCTCACTTTCACTCCCGAGAAATTGTCACCATATTCGTAAGGCGCAATTTGGGCATAGAAAAACGGAAGTTCTTTATGCCATTTTTGACGCCAGGAATTAATAAGCGCCGAAAATATTTGCTCGTAATGATCGGCGTTATCTGTATTTGATTCTCCCTGGTACCACAGCACACCGGCAAGTTCAAATGGCACCAATGGAGCAATCATTGCATTGTAGAGCAAGCCTGGATCCCGTGGCCCCCATTCTGTCTTGGGGAGCATTTTGGCTGCTTCAGTCAATTCCTTACTATTTTCTATTACTTCAGAAGGCATCCATACTTCAGCCGGAGTACCGCCCCAGCTGGAGTTGATAAGCCCCACCGGTACACCAAGTTCTTTATTGATCTTCTTTCCGAAGAAATAGGCTACAGCACTAAAGTGTTTCATGGTTTCGGGCGTACTGGCTACCCAGCTTCCGTCGAGATCCTGTTGAGGGCAGGTGGCAGTTCTATTCAACACCGTGAAGAAACGAATCTGGTCATTCTCTGCATCTGCAATAGCAGCTTCGGCATTGTCTATTCCGGCAGCTGCAGTCCATTCCATATTAGACTGGCCGCTCACCAGCCAAACCTCTCCTAAAAGCACATTTTTGAGCACTACAGTGTTATAACCTGTAATGCTCACTTGCTGCGGACCTCTAATATCGGGAGTGGGGAGCATGATTTCCCACTTTCCATTCTTGCCTACTCTGGTTTGTAACGTATCATTGCCCCAGGTAGTCGAAATTTTCACCACTTCGTCCGGTTTTGCCCAACCCCAGATTTTTACATCCGAATTGCGCTGTAGCACCATATTGTCTGAAAATACTGAAGGTAGTGAGATGTTCGAGAAAGCGTCAACTGGAGCCATAAAGAAGATAGCTATGAGTAAAATTAAGATTCGCATGTTATTCTTTTTTTAAGATTGTTTCAATCTTTTCAAGTTCTTCTTTAGTAAAATCGAGATTTTTTAGACCGTCGATATTATCCTGAAGTTGAGATACGCGACTCACACCCACTAAAACTGAAGTGACTCTATCATCTTTTAGCAGCCAGGCTATAGCCATTTGTGCAAGGGACTGGTCGCGGTTTTGAGCAATTTCATTGAGCTGCTTCACCTGTTCTAAAAGTCTGGGAGTGATCTTATTTTTGTCGAGATAACCGCCTTCAATTGCTGCCCGGGAATCTGCAGGGATACCATCCAGGTATTTGGAGGTAAGAATGCCCTGCTCCAGGGGAGAAAAGACGATGCTGCCCAATCCTTCTTTTTCGAGGGTGTCTAAAAGGCCATCTTCAACCCACCGGTCAAACATGTTGTAGCGGGGCTGATGTATAATAAATGGCGTACCCAGGTTCCGGAGAATTTCTGCTGCTTTTGCCGTTTGTCCTGCCGAATATTGTGACACGCCCACATACAGGGCTTTTCCCTGTCTCACGATTTGATCTAGGGCGCCCAAGGTTTCTTCCAGCGGGGTGGCAGGGTCGGGGCGGTGATGATAGAAAATATCCACATAATCCAGTCCCATTCTCTTAAGAGATTGATCGAGGCTGGCAATGAGGTATTTGCGCGATCCGAAGTTGCCGTATGGCCCAGGCCACATATCCCAGCCGGCCTTGGTTGAAATAAGCAGCTCATCGCGGTACGCCTGAAAATCTTCTTTAAAGATCTTCCCAAAATTAGTTTCTGCCGAACCGTATGGAGGTCCGTAATTATTGGCCAGGTCAAAGTGTGTTATTCCGTTGTCAAAGGCTGTTCGCAGCAGCTGTCTCGAATTTTCAAAGCTGGTGGTGTTGCCAAAGTTGTGCCACAGGCCAAGGGAAAGCAGCGGCAGTTTTAAGCCACTTTTGCCGCAGCGGCGATAGGTCATTTTTTCATATCGGTCTTCGGCAGCAGTATAATTATTCATGTGTGTTTTTATTAAGAAGGTTCTGGTAAAAAGGAAGAAGTTTTTCAGCCATAAGTTCATGGTCTTCCAGGGCAGGATGCCCGGTGCAACCTGAAGCATTCATTTTTTCAAATTCAAAGACAGCAATAGACCTGCCTGGGAATTCATTTTTGATGTCATTCAGGATACGTATTAGCTCCTGTCCTTCTTTTTCCCCGGTCATAGGGCTGGAGATAAGCGCAATTTGAGTATCGGGATAGACCTCATACAAAGCTTTAATAAAACCTATGTAATTTTCTTTAAAGCTCTCTTCTTTAAAGGGAAGACGTTCCTTTTTTCCATCTCCACGAGAAAAATCGTTAGTGCCAAGTGCGATGCTTACAATGTCTGGAACATCTTCTTTTTTTATTTCTGCCCGTTTACCCTGTTCCCCGTTAAGGTGCAGGTAAGGATAAACCTGCGGCATTACAGGCTGGTCTTCGTCATTCCAGTTTCGGTACATGCCCATGCCCGAGACGCAGTTTACTTCAAAATCTACATCTAGCATTCGTGCCACACGTGGCCCATAAGCCATGTAGGCACTGTGTTGATCATACCATTCTCCTTCTTCACAATCAATCTCACTGGTATCGGCGCCCATTCCACAGGTGATGGAATCGCCTATAAACTCGATCTTTGCGCGTTTTTCTTCGGAAGTTTTTTCGATCTTTTGTGCCCTTAGGCCATTGAAGATTAAAAGGCCGTTAGATGCTTCAGTTTCTTTGTAGATGGCCAGGGTATTAGCTGAATCTTTTTTTGGAAGTGCAAACTTAAGACTGTCTTTGGTAATCCTGAAGCGGCCTTTGTACTCGTCATTCAACTCTACCGCCACATAATGGTGCTCTGCACCGTCACTTTTGAGAAAAACGGTCACAGTATCTCCATAAACATCTGCTTTTACCGAAGATGCCGAAGCAATCAGCTTTATTCCCTCGCTTGAAGGCTGAATTCGTCCGGAGTAGGTAAAGCTTTCGTTTTGAGGTTCAAAGAATTTGTCTTTTGGAACTTCCTGTTCCGATTTGCAGCTGCTTAGAAGTAGCGCTGAAATAAATAAAATAAGGAGGCGCATTTTTTGTTATTTTGGAGACCCTAATTTACGGTTTTCCTGCAGATCCTTATTTGCCGATTCTTTCAAATGCTGATATTATTTTAAAAAAAATGTCCGGTGGAAATTTTTTCACCAGACATTTTCAATTTTTTATCTCAAGATGCTACTACTTTTCGTAGATGCCGTCATAAAGATCCTGGTACAACTTTATGATATTTCGGCGTTTTAGCTTCATGGTAGGAGTGAGGTGTTCGCTCTCAATACTCCAAACATCGGGCGTAAGTTCAAATTTCTTGATCTTTTCCCAGCTTCCGAACTTTTGATTGTAAAAGTCTACTTCCTCCTGGATACGTTTTTTAACCTCTTCGTTATGAATAAGATCGGCATTAGTCGGGCCTACTTCTATGTGTTTTCTTTTTGCCCATTCCCGAACAAATTCAAAATCGGGCTGTATGAGTGCCGCTGGCATTTTTTCACCCTCACCAATCACCATTAATTCAGCAATAAAACGCGACTGCTTCATTTGGTTCTCTATCACCTGGGGTGCAACATACTTTCCGCCAGAGGTCTTGAACATCTCCTTCTTACGGTCGGTGATCTTCAGGAATCCTTCGCTGTCAAGCTCTCCAATATCCCCGGTGTGAAAATATCCGTCCCCGTAAATGGCTTGTTTTGTTTTTTCAGGTTCTTTGTAGTAGCCCATCATTACATTGGGTCCTTTACAAAGTATCTCGCCGTCTTCAGCAATCTTTACCTCTACATCTTTAAGGACTTTCCCCACCGTTCCAATCTTGAACCCATGGTTTCTTTGGTCATTAACAGCAATTACAGGAGAAGTTTCAGTTAAACCGTAACCTTCCATCACCGGGATTCCAGCAGCTGCAAATACGCGGGCAAGTCTTGGTTGCAGTGCCGCACTTCCCGATACAATAAGTTCAATTCTACCACCCAGGCCTTCTTTCCATTTAGAAAACACCAGTTTCCTGGCAATCTTAAGCCGGGTTTCATACCACCAGCCATTAGCTCCGTAGGGTTCGTATTCCAGTCCAAGTTCAACTGACCAGAAGAAAAGCTTTTGCTTAACACCGCCCACGGTAGATCCTTTAACAATGATCTTGTCATACACTTTTTCCAGCAGCCTTGGTACAGCCGAAATCACATGTGGCTTCACCTCCTTCAGGTTGTCACTTATCTTGTCTATAGATTCAGCAAAATGTATAGAAACGCTGTAGTACTGGTAGAGATAGAGGATCATCCTCTCAAAAATGTGACATACGGGAAGGAAACTGAGAGAAGTGTAGGTTCCAAACTCGAATGGTACACGGTCTGAACTCAGCAGTACATCGCTAACAATGTTCTTATGGCTCAACATTACCCCTTTTGGTCTTCCGGTAGTTCCCGAAGTATAGATCAGCGTTGCAAGATCATCTTCCTTTACAGCCTTTTTTCGCGCCTCAACTTCATCCTGATTAGACTGGTCTTCCCCCATTTTCAGGATTTCCTTCCAGTTATCGGCTCCGGGAATTTCATCAAAGGTGTAAACACCCTTTAATTGGGTGTTACTGCGAATGGTGTTGAGCTTGTCAAGTATCTCCTTATCTGATACAAAACAATAAATAGACTCACTGTGATTGAGCACATATTCATAATCTTCTTCAGAAATAGTAGGATAGATTGGTACATTTTGGGCACCCAGTTGTAAGATCCCAATGTCCATGATGTTCCATTCAGTCCGGTTACTGGTCGAGATCACTGCGATCTTGTCATTGGGCTTAATACCCAGTCGTAGCAATCCGCGGCTTATGGCGTTGGCCTGGTCTACATATTCCTGAGAAGAAAGGGCTTCCCATTTCCCATTATACTTGGTGACCAGGGATTTCTCCCGTGGTGCGTTTTCTAATTGGAAATAAGGAAAATCAAAAAGTCTTTTTATTTCAATCATTTATTGATTTGTTACAATAGTCTGTGCAAAATAGCAAAAGAAGCATCTATTTCAAATAAAATTTACAAAATCTCTTATTTAGGCGCATGATTTTAATAAATCGAGACCTTCAAGGGCGGTTTTCTGCGTCATTTGAAAATTTGGCAGAAACAGGAGAGAAGATCCCTCGGTGTTCATTAAGAGGCCTTTCTCCAGGGCTTTTTGTTTGATATTTGATGCATAATCTTCCTCGTGAACCTCTACACCAATAGCAGCGCCTTTAATTCGCACTTCCGGTTTTTTTCTGAAATTTACTTCGGAAATGCCCTTTTTGAAGGTTTTTACAAGCTGTTCTATATTCTGGAAAAGTCTTTTTTGGTTCTTCTGAAGGTAGTGTAGCGCAGCCAGAGATGCATCTACCGAAATTGGATGCCACCCATAAGAAGAATATAACCTGATTTCTCCGTCGATTTTTTCATCAATGGCCAGGGTGGTCATTACTGCGCCCATTCCGGCATGTCCCGCTGTAATGGCTTTAGCCATGCACAAGATGTCGGGTTCAATCTCGAAGTGTTCAGAAGCAAACATTTTTCCGGTTCTTCCAAAACCTGTAATGGCTTCATCCATGATCAGTAAAGTCCCTGTTTCTTTACAAATTTTATCAAGGCCTTTCATGAATTCAGCTTCGGGAATTACTACGCCGAGGTTGATGATGACGGGTTCCATAATGACTGCCGCAAAATCTTTTGTTGAAAGCAGTTTTTTCACCTGGTCCAGTTTTTCCCTGTTTAGCGGCAGTTCGAGTTTTTCACATCCTTCTAAAAGATTCGGAAAAGATTTTCGCTTTTTTGTAGCGCCTATGCTTAAAGCGCCCATCGTATTCCCGTGGTAGCTGCCTTCAACGGAGAGGATCTTTTTTCTGCCGGTGTACATGGTGGCCATTTCCAGAGCAGCTTCCACAGCTTCCGATCCTCCTGTCATCCTGTAGCTCTTCTGAAGTTTTCCGGGTGCCAGTTCAGCCAGGAGTTCGGCCAGTTCATTTCATGGCTTGTAGTGAAAGTTAGGATAAACATAAGCCGGCCGGTCTTTCTTCCGAATGGCTTCCTCTATTTCTTCAACGCCCCAGCCAAGATTTCCGACTCCGGCACCTCCCAGAAAATCCACATATTTCTTTCCGTTAGCATCATAGACGTAGCTGCCCTTTGCTTTGACAACTTCCAGTTGAATGGCAGGATTCCTGCGCCCAAAATACGGCTCGTCTTTACCTGTGTTATTCATCCTTCGGTTTTTCCTCTTAAGTTAAGAATCATCAGCCGAAATTCTGTTATAGAAAGGTGAAATGCCTGCGCCTGATTTGTGATTTTCCGAAGAAAAAATCCTACAAGCGGGTTAAAAATGTATTAATACAGTTAAATGATTAATATACAGGAGATTAAATGTTTAAATTGAAAAGAAAGAAGTAAAAAACAAAAATCAACAGCTATGAAAAAACTCAATCTTATTGTTTTCTTAATAATAGGAGCATTTATTCTGGGGTGTGGCCCAAGAGTGGCAACCCAAAAAACCACCTCAAAAGATCTCGGTAATTATGATTCTTTTGCCTATTTACCCAATTCTAACGTTAGTTCCCAAAACCTGCCAATGGATTCTGAAGATGTGAGCAGGGCTGTAATTGAGGCGGTAAATATGAACATGAGGGAAGCAGGATACAATCTTGATCGCCAGGATCCTGATTTACTTGTTCTTATAAGTACCGAAACCGATACAGAACTGGAAACCACTACAGACGCTGTTTATGCCACTTTTGAAGAGTATCCAATTAACAACTAAGATTTGTAATCCAAGATAAAAAAGAAAAGGTCCGGAAGAAACTCCGGACCTTTTTCGTTAATTCTCCTGCTTTTCAAGCCATTTCCTGGCATTGACGAAAGCCTCTATCCAGGGACTTACTTCATCTTGCCTGTCTTTTGGGTAATGTGCCCAGTTCCATGGGAAGGTAGAGCGTTCAAGGTGCGGCATCATGGCTAAATGGCGACCATTGTCACTCACAATCATCGCGGTGTTGTAGTGGGAACCATTAGGGTTAGACGGATAAGTTTCATAGCCGTACTTTCCAATGATCTTATACCGTTCCACTTCATACGGGAAACTGAATTTTCCTTCTCCGTGAGCCGCCCATATTCCGAGTCTGCTACCCGATAAAGAGTGCATCATCACCGAATCATTTTCGACAATCTCCATAGAGGTGAAATTACATTCAAATTTATGCGATTCGTTGTGCAGCATTTTTGGCTTCTCCTTGTGGTCTGGATGTAACAAGCCAAGTTCCATGAACAGCTGGCAACCGTTACAAACGCCCAGGGAAAGCGTGTTTTCTCTTGCAAAGAAATTATCTAAAGCTGCTTTTGCTTTTTCATTGTATAAGAAAGCGCCGGCCCAGCCCTTGGCACTTCCCAAAACATCTGAATTTGAGAATCCGCCTACTGCAGCAATAAATTGTATATCCTCAAGGGTTTCGCGGCCTGAGATCAGGTCGGTCATGTGAACATCCTTCACATCAAAGCCGGCAAGATCCATGGCATAGGCCATTTCTCTTTCAGAATTTGAGCCTTTCTCTCTAATGATCGCTGCTTTAATTCGTTGGTTGTTACCTCGAGCGGAGTCGAGAGGTAATTTTCCACTAAAACCTTCCGGGAATTTGAAGTGCAGCGGCTGTTTTGCGTAATTTTTGTAGCGTTCGGTAGCGTTGTCTATTCCACTTTGTCTCTCATCAAGCAGGAACGAAGTGCGGCTCCAGGTATCGCGTAGCTTCGGAATATCAAATTTCAGGGTTTGATCCCCTTTTTTGATCTTTAGGGTCTTACCTTCAGTAGCTTTTCCAATCTTAAAGAATGCTACCCCTTTTTCCTTTAAAATGGCTTCTACGGAAGCATCTTTTGCCTGAAACACAATTCCCGAGTTCTCCGAAAATAGCATTTTCACGCTGTCTTTTTCCCCAAGCTTAGTGAGGTTAAATTCTGCTGCAAGATCAACATCTGCAAAGCACATTTCGAGAAGGGTGGTGATCAATCCGCCCGAAGCCACATCGTGACCCGCCAGAATTAAATCTTTCCTTATCAACTCCTGCACAGCATTAAATGCGGCAGCAAAATGTTTATCGTCTTTAATCGTAGGTGCCTCGGCCCCAACTTTATTCAAAATTTGGCCAAAAGAAGAACCTCCCAATTTAAATTCATCCTGTGAAAAATTGATGTAGTAAATAGCTCCGCCGTCTTTTTGCAACACAGGCTCCACTACTTTTGTGATCTCGTCGCAATGCCCCGCAGCCGAAATGATCACCGTACCCGGCGCCAGAACGTTTCCGTCTTCATAACGCTGTTTCATAGAAAGGGAATCCTTTCCGGTAGGAACATTTATTCCGAGGGAAATAGCAAAATCTGATACTCCCTGTACAGCTTCATAAAGCCTTGCATCTTCCCCTTCGTTGTTACACGGCCACATCCAGTTTGCCGACAAAGAGACCGATTTTAAGCCCTTTTCAAGAGGTGCCCATACAATGTTGGTAAGCGCTTCGGCAATAGAGTTGCGCGACCCGGCAACAGGATCGATCAATGCCGAAACAGGGGAGTGGCCAATTGAAGTTGCCACACCTTCTTTACCTTTATAATCAAGCGCCATCACCCCGCAGTTGTTAAGCGGTAACTGTAAGGGTCCGGCAGTTTGTTGTTTTGCCACCCTTCCGGTAACACAGCGGTCTACCTTGTTGGTAAGCCAGTCTTTTGAACCAACAGCCTCAAGCTGCAGCACCTGCTCCAGGTATTTCTGAAAATTTTGCGGGTTGTATTCAACTTCGGCATATTTTCTTTCAATGGTTTTATCTTTCATCACCATTTTTGGAGAACTGCCAAACATATCTGCAAGGGCAAGATCCATCGGCTTATCGCCCTTTGTCTTGCTCTCAAAAGTGAACTGCCTGTCATTGGTTACATGACCCACGGCATAAAGCGGTGTTCGTTCCCTTTCGGCGATCTTCTGCATGTGCTGCAGGTCTTTATCTGAAATAATTAACCCCATTCGCTCCTGAGATTCATTGCCAATGATTTCTTTTGCTGAAAGGGTAGGATCTCCCACCGGAAGTTTATCAAGATCGATATTTCCACCAGTGTCTTCCACAAGTTCGCTAAGGCAGTTGAGGTGCCCGCCAGCCCCATGGTCGTGAATGGAAACAATTGGGTTCTCATCGGCCTCTACCATAGCTCGAATGGTATTTGCGGCTCTTTTCTGCATTTCTGGATTGGAACGCTGGATGGCATTAAGTTCAATACCACTGCTGAATTCCCCGGTATCTGCTGAAGATACTGCGGCTCCCCCCATTCCAATGCGGTAATTCTCGCCTCCGAGAACCACGATTTGATCTCCCTTTTTTGGAGCTCCTTTAATCGCCTGTTCTGCTTTGCCGTAGCCAATTCCACCGGCCATCATAATTACTTTGTCATAACCCAGCGCCCTTCTATCTTCTGAATGCTCAAAAGTGAACACCGAACCTGCAATTAGAGGCTGCCCGAATTTATTTCCGAAATCTGAAGCCCCGTTGGAAGCTTTGATCAGGATGTCCATTGGCGTTTGATAAAGCCACGGCCTTGCCGGGAAGGCATCTTCCCAGGGCCGGTTTTCTTCCAGCCTTGAGTAAGAGGTCATATAAACGGCAGTTCCTGCGAGCGGAAGAGAGCCTTTTCCGCCGGCCAGCCTGTCGCGAATTTCCCCGCCGCTTCCGGTTGCAGCCCCGTTAAAAGGTTCAACCGTGGTTGGGAAGTTGTGAGTTTCGGCTTTTAAGGAAATTACCGAATCAAAATCTTTTTTCCTGTAAAAGTCGGGCTTGTCTGCCGACTGTGGGGCGAACTGCTCCACTCTTGGCCCTTTTACAAAAGCCACGTTATCTTTATAAGCCGAAACTATATCGTTCGGGTTTTCTTCGGAAGTTTTCCTGATGAGCTTAAAGAGCGAAACAGGTTTTTCTTTACCGTCTATTTCAAAAACCCCATTAAAGATCTTGTGACGACAGTGTTCGGAGTTTACCTGTGAAAATCCGAAGACTTCAGAATCGGTAAGTTTCCTCCCGATCCTTTCTGAAAGTTTATCCAGGTATTCTACCTCTTCATCGTTGAGTGCCAAACCTTCTTTTTGATTGTAGGCAGCAATGTTATCTACTTCCTTTACAGGCTCAGGTTCTATGTTGATGGTAAATATATCCTGATCAAGCCCATGGTACTTTTGAGAAAGCATGGGGTCAAAATCGTGATAATGCTCGTCAACTTTGTAGAATTCTTCAATCCTGCGAATGCCTTCAATGCCCATGTTTTGCGTGATCTCTACCGCATTGGTGCTCCAGGGGGTGATCATGGCGGCACGGGGGCCAACAAAAAAATCTGCCAGGGCAGATTTTTCTAAATATTGTGCGTTTCCAAAAAGCCAGTCTAACTTAGCGATGTTTTCGGCCGAAAGTGCCTTATGCGTTTCAACCGCATAGACCTTGTTTGGACGATTTCCGAAGAATAAGATCATTCTGTGGGTTTTGTGTTGTTTGTTAGGAAGCAAATTTACATTTTTTTAGAAGATATCGATTGTGTGGAAAATGAAAAGCCACGAATTCAAGATTGAATTCGTGGCTTTTCCAACTGGTTTAAATTTGAACCTAGTAAGTTCCTAATCCATCAACAGTATCTTTGGCAAGAACTTCCCACTCATCTTCTGTGTAGGTTGTGTTCGGCGCAGTTACAGTCGATTTTCTTCTTAGGGTAACATCCTTTCCAAAATCAACGTCACCGTCAACACCAATCATATCTATAAGAACGCCATCTTTAAATAATCCAACTGGATCATCACCGTTAAAATCTACTGGCGCTCCATTTAACGAAACATCAGAGGCATCAATGATTGCCTGAATATCTGCACCACCATTGCTAATCACAAATACATCTCCGCTGGCTAAAGTTCCTTCAAGAGCGTATGCATCGCTCCATTCTCCATTTCCGTTCACCTGCTTCTGAATTGAATATGCAGAAAGGTCAACCTCTTCGCCTGTGATATTGGCAATTTCTACAGCTTTATTAACTCCGCCTCCTTCAACATATTCAGAAAAGAAAAGTTCGGCAGAAGTTCCACCTCCATTTTCGGTTTCTTCTGTAGTCGTAGCTTCTACGGCTGCGCTTTGTGCAGATTCATTGTCGTAGATATCCCTTGCAAGTACTGTGAAAGAATATTGAGTTTCAGCCTCTAATCCTGCAATAGTAAATTCGGTGTTTGTGGTAGTGGCATTATATTCTCCATCCAGGAAAAGATCGTACTCCTTTACTTCCACATTGTCTGTTGAAGCGTCCCAGCTAAGGCTTACACTATTAGATGTTACAGTACCAACAGCTAGATTGGCAGGAGTGGTAGGTGCTTCTGTATCTTCATTGGTGGTAGCTTCTACTGCGTCACTTTCTTCGGAAACATTTCCGGCGGCATCTACTGCGGCAACTGTGATGGAGTAAGTAGTTCCTGGAGTTAGATCTGCAAGTGTAATAGAAGTCGAAGACGTACTGGTTACGCTTTCTCCATCTAACATAACATTATATTTATTCACACCAATATTATCTGTAGCTGCTTCCCAGCTTAGATCAAGGGTTTCATAACCAATTTCTGAAACTGTCAATGCCTGCGGGGCAGAAGGTGCTTCATTGTCTTCTTCTACAGGTTCTCCGTTCCAGCGGTTTTGAGCTTCGTCACCTCCCCATAATCTTGTTGCAAGATGCGGGTTGTCAATAAACGGGTTCCTATTACCCTGTGCATCATAAATAACCTCATTACGTTGAAGTTCTAAGGCAGAAACAGGATCCTCGGCATTCCATTCAAGGAAAAGCTCCAGGCCACCTATTTCGTTAAAAGGCTCATCGTAACGCAGGTTCATGTACATGATCATTCGGGCAACATCACCTCGCCATTCATCACCAGGAAAGAATTTATTCCCGTCTACCAACTTATAAGATCCTTCCCCATCTGTAAAAGGGTAATTTCCTCTTGTTTGGTTTACCTGCACATCTGCTGCACGAAGGTGGTGTAGGTCTCCTTTTGCTGTATTATCTACTAAAGATTGTGGATATACGTGCTCGGTGTTAAAAGTTTGGGGCTCATAATTATTTCCTCCAGATAGGTATTCTTCCCAATACCTGCTTTCACCGGTATAAATAAGAACAACATTGTCTGGCTTGGCTGGGTCTTCATCTGCCTTGTACAAATAATCATGCCTGTCGGTATAATCGAGCATGTTGCTGTGTTTGGCAATGGTAAGGGCTGCGAGATCATCATAGAGCTCCTCGTTTTCTTCTGAAAATTCTATTGCTTCATAATAATCTGCAAGAGCATCAGGAACTTCGTAGTAAGGAGTTTCTTCTATTGGATCTGGATCTGGATCTACAGAAGAGTTCACATCATCATCAGAACTACAGCCAATCAGAAAAAGAATGCTTAAAAAAGGTAAATAAAATGATTTTTTCATCTTAGTTTTTTAAATGTTATTGGTTTTCGATTGTCGCAAAATTAAAGTTTATTTCCCGTTCATTATATTAAGTAATGGTAAAATTCCCCAACTTTTCGGCATTTTGGAAACAGTTTAAATAAAAAATCCTGCATTTCGTTTAATAAAATGCAGGATAATAGGAATATTAATGGTGTCTGAATTATTTTTTCTTTTCCAGAAGTGCCATGTAGAAGCCGTCAAATCCGGTTTCACTGGATAAGATCTTCTGATCTTTGGCAAGACTGAAATCCTTTCCTTCTTCGGAAGCTAAAAATTTCTTTACCTGCGCTTCATTTTCTGAAGGTAAAACAGAACAGGTGGCGTATACCATTTTACCGCCGCCTTTTACCATTTTTGAATACTGCTTCAGGATTTCTTCCTGGGTTTGTTTGATGGTCTCAATGAATTCCGGTTGCAGCTTCCATTTTGCATCAGGATTTCGGCTTAAAACGCCCAGGCCGCTACAAGGTGCGTCTATAAGAACACGATCTGCACTTCCGTAGAGCTTTTTCACCACTTTTGAAGAGTCGATCACCCGCGGCTCAATGTTGTGAGCTCCTGCCCGGCGGGCACGGCGCTTTAGTTCCTTCAGTTTGTTGCCGTAAATATCTGTAGCGATCAACTGACCTTTATTTTCCATCAAGGCTGCGAGGTGCAAAGACTTTCCGCCGGCACCGGCACAGGTATCAACCACGCGCATTCCCGGTTCTACTCCAAGGAAGCGGGCAACCAGTTGGGAAGAAGCATCCTGGACCTCAAAAAAGCCATTTTTGAAGGCTTCTGTCCTAAACACGTTCTTTCTTTCCTTGAGTTGCAAGGCATCGGGATAGCCTTCCAAAAATTCGGTTTCAATTTCCTCTTTTTGAAGCTCCTGTTTTAATTTTTCCCTGGTAGTTTTGAGCGTATTCACCCTAAGAATCACGGGAGCCTGCTCATTCAATGCATGGATTTCCTTTTCCCAGGTTTCTTCTCCCAGCTCTTGCACGCCCATTTCATCCAGCCAGTCGGGCACAGATTCCCTGTATTTCCTTATCTTGCTTAATTCGTCGAATTTCCCTTTGATACGGCGGGTAGGAACAGGTTCTATCTGCTTCCAGTCAGCCGGAATTTCAATTCCTCTTAATGTCGCCCAAACAGCGAATAACCTGAAAAGATTTTCCCTGGAATATGGAGCTTTAACTTCAGCAATTTCTGAGTAAAGTCTCTTCCAGCGAACAATGTCGTATGTAGTTTCAGCAATAAAGCTTCGGTCCCGGGCACCCCAACGTTTATCGCGTTTTAGTGTTTTTTCGATCACCTTATCGGCATAAGCTCCTTCATTAAAAATTTCACCAAGGGCATCAACGGTAGCAAAGACCAGATTTCTGTATAAGCGCATAAATTTTATTTAAAGGCGCAAAGGTAAGCTTTTTAAACTTCGGAAAAATCTATCTTTACCTTCAAATTCAGGTTATGAAGCGTATAGTTTTTCTTCTATTTATATTAATAATCGGGTGTAAATCAGATCCTAAAAATGAACAACAGCAGGAAGTTGTGACCAGAGAGCGGCAAGCTTTTACTGAAGTTGAGATTGACATGCTACTCGAAGATTCCATCAGCATCAGGGCTATTGAGGTAATGGGACAAGATTTGGCCTTTGCGGGATCAAACGGGGCTTATGGTATTTACAATTCGGCTAAAGATGAGGTGCGGGTAAGCCGACAGCAGTACGATTCCATTGCTCCCGAATTTAGGGCTGTGGCAGGGACTTCCGAAGATTTTTTTATGCTAAGCGTTGCAAATCCGGCGCTTTTGTACAAAACAGGCGACAACGGACAAATGGAACTGGTTTATAAGGAAGAAGGTGAAAAGGTCTTTTATGATGCCATGACCTTTTGGAACGATAAAGAAGGTATAGCGATGGGTGATCCTGTTGAGGATTGTCTTTCAGTAATAATTACCCGTGATGGCGGGAAGAGCTGGAACAAACTTCCCTGCGATCAACTCCCCAAAGCTGCCGAAGGTGAAGCGGCCTTTGCAGCGAGCAATGCTAACATTTCGGTAGAAGGGGAGAAGGCCTGGATACTTTCGGGAGGAGCCAGATCAAGAGTTTATTTTACACCCAATAAAGGAAAAACCTGGGAAGTTTTCGAGACGCCACTGGTACAGGGAAAAAGCACCCAGGGCGGTTATGCTATGGATTTTTATGATGAACAACAAGGCGTGATCATTGGAGGAGATTACTCGGCCCCCGAAGAAAATTCCGGAAACAAAGCAATCACGAACGATGGCGGAAAGACCTGGAAACTCATTGCCGATGGCCAGGATCCCGGTTATAAAAGCAGTGTACGATATGTGCCCGGGGGTAATGGCAAGGAAATGGTGGCTGTAGGATTTACAGGTATCTCGTATTCCAAAGATGCAGGTCAGAGCTGGAAAGAACTTTCACCCGAAGGTTTTTACACTATCAGATTTCTAAATGACAGCGTGGCTTACGCGGCAGGAAAGAACAGGCTGGCAAAATTAAAATTCAGGTAAAAACAAATGATCCGGCGCCTTTCGGCAACCGGATCATTCCAACTAACCAACCAAAAAACTATTTATTGTTTGAATCCTTCCGCTGGCGATACTCCAGCATCATCTTGTGATTAAATTCATCTTCAACCTTCTTTAGCTGCATAATTCTGCGGGCGCTAAAGATCTGTTTGAGATCGTTGTAATATTTCTTTTTTAACAGGTAATCTTCGCGCTCAAGAGACACGTACTCGTCGAGTTTGGCATTTGCCCTGTCTTCGGTAATGCACTCAATGTTTTCAACTTCGGCTCTCTCCTGGCGGTACAGTTCCCTGCGTTTATCAACATATTCGTTGTAAAGAGGCCAGAATTTCTGGGCTTCCTGAGCCGTTAAATTAAGTCCTTCAGTAATATAGGCTGTTTTGAGCGCTTTTATCTTCTCGCGGTGCCCATCCTTGTCCTGTGCTTTGGCATAAAAGCCGGCAGTAAGGAAGAGGATCATAAACAAAATATTTTTCATGCTAGTTTTCATTAAGTAGAAGCGCCGGTTCTTCAATATTCTCATTTAGGTATTCATACAGGGCTTCTTTATCAATATTGGGGTTTGCCGAAGCAGTTATTTCATAAGGTGCAAAATCGGTCTCGTTTGGGTTATCTGTATCAATCGATTCCAAAAGATAATTTTCAACGGCAGTAATGTTGAGATCTTCAAAACCTCGTTCACTGTTATCGTTAAAGATCACGGTGCTAAAAAGAATGGCCACCACTGCTGCAACACTGGCAACATAAGACCAAATCTTCCTGTTGAAAAGAGGAATGACCTTTCCTTCTTTTGGAGTTTCAATCTTTTCGAATACCCTGTCGCCAAGATGTTCAAAATAATCGTTAGGCACCTTGAAAGGATTGTCGCCAAAGCTCTTTTCATCTTCGGTCACGCGAGACATCATACGGGCTTCGAAATCCTGGAAATAACCTTCCGGAACTTTAAATCCTGATGTATTGTGATATGGTAACCCGTTCTTTTTCATTTAATTATTTGACTGAAAATTCTCCCAAAGGTTTAACCCTGTTTTAAAAATTCTTCAATTTTTTTGGTGGCATGGTGATATGAAGCCTTTAAAGCACCTTCGGAAGGACCTAAGATATCAGAAATTTCTTTATACTTCAATTCCTGGAAGTACTTCATGTTAAAAACCTGTTGTTGTTTCTCCGGAAGAGTGGCAATGGCTTTTTGTAACTTTAACTGAATTTCATCGCCTTCAAAAAAGACATCGTTTTCAAGATTGTCAATGATTTTTTGCTGAAGATCTTCAGAACTTATTTGTTGCTTTTTGGCCCTGTTGTTTAAAAAAGTAATGGACTCATTAGTGGCAATGCGGTACATCCAGGAGAACAACTGGCTGTCTCCTTTAAATTTATCAATGTTCCTGAAGATCTTTATAAAGGTGTTTTGCAAAACATCATCGGCATCTTCGTGATTCTTCACAATATTGCGGCACTGCCAGTACAGGCGTTCCTGGTAGAGTTGCAGTAACTCCCGAAACGCCGCATTTCTGGATTCTGGATCCTGAAGTTGGGAAACTAATTTTTCTTCGGAAGAACTCAAAAGGCACCACAATTTTAAGCCGGTAAAGATAGCAGGAAATCCTTAATTACCACAAAAGGCTGAAGTTATAAGGAAAGACAGAAATATCGATGAAATACACAAAATATAGGATAAAATACACAAAATATTTTTTTATAGCAATTTTTGTAGTATCTTCACATCGTGAAAAAGTGATCTTTTTTGCCCCCAATTTAAGAACCGTTATACCACAATTCCCCCAAGTGGTGCGGAGATTTTAAAAAATGGATGACCTACTCATCCATTTTTTTTGTTTTAAAATGTATCCTACAAATAAAAAAGGGTTCCAAAAATGCCATTTTTGGAACCCTTTTTTAATATTCTTAAAAGCTTTTACTCGAATGACTGCATCTCTACCAGTTTGTGATAAACAGCTTTTTTGGTCAACAGTTCTTCATGTTTTCCCTGCTCTACAATCTGGCCTTTTTGCATCACCACAATGTGATCGGCATTTTGGATGGTTGAAAGCCTGTGGGCAATAACAATAGAAGTCCTGTTCTTCATCATGTTTTCAAGGGCTTTTTGAACCAGTCTTTCGCTTTCGGTATCAAGGGCCGAGGTGGCTTCGTCCAGGATCATGATTGGCGGATTTTTCAATACCGCACGTGCAATAGAAAGCCGTTGTTTTTGACCACCGCTCAATTTATTACCACTGTCCCCAATATTAGTTTGAAGGCCCTGGGGCAGGTCTTTAACAAATTCCCAGGCGTTGGCAATTTTTAAGGCATCAATGATCTCTTCGTCGGTCGCATTGTCTTTTCCAAGCCCTACGTTATTACGAATGGTATCATTAAAGAGGATAGAATCCTGAGTAACCAGTCCCATTAAATTCCGTAGCGATTTTTTTGTCATTTCCCGAATGTCAATACCGTCGATCTTAATAGATCCTTCGTTTACGTCATAAAAGCGGGTGACCAGGTTGGCAATGGTAGATTTTCCACTTCCCGATTGTCCTACCAGAGCAACAGTAGATCCCTTAGGCACAGCAATGTTGAAATTCTTTAGTACATTTTCTTCTTCATACCTAAAGGAAACATTATCAATTTTTATTACCTCTTCAAAATGGCTTTTTTCGATGGCATTTTTGGCATCTTTGATATTTGTTTCAGTATCCAGAACCTGGAATATCCTTTCCGCAGCGGCGTCTCCCTTTTTCACGCTGTAACTTGCCTTGCTAATTTGTTTTGCCGGGGTAAGAATGTTGTAGGCCAGCCCCATAAAGGCTATAAAGGTGGCGCCATCAAGGGTGCCCTCAACCAGTACCATATTTCCTCCAAACCAGAGTATAATAACAATTACAAAGATCCCCAGGAACTCACTGGTAGGAGAGGCGAGGTTTTGGCGGTTTAGCAAGCTGTCAAGTATCCTTTTAAGCCTGTTGGTAGAATCGTGAAATTTATCCCTGAATTTTTCTTCAGCATTAAACCCTTTTACAATTTTGAGGCTAGACAGGGTTTCTTCTACCAGGGAAAGAAAATAGCCATTCTCCTCTTGTGCCTGGTTGGATTTGCTTTTAAGTTTTTTACCAATTGCAGAAATTACAAATCCCGATATAGGTAGAAAAACAAACACAAAAACCGTGAGGGTAGGGCTCATGATAAGCATGGCCGTGATGGTAAAGATAATTGTGAGGGGTTCACGAACAACCAATTCTAAGATTGATAGAAAGGAGGTTTGTACCTCATTCACATCGGCAGTAATTCGGGAAATGGTGTCACCTTTTCGTTTTTCAGAAAAATAGGAAACCGGTAGCACCAGGATCTTGTCATAAATAGCGTTTCGAACATCGCGCAGCACCCCATTCCGAAGAAAAGTGATGAAGAATGCAGCCAGGTATCCAAAAAGGTTCTTTAAGAAGAAAAGGATTACAACAATTCCGCAGACAAATAATAGGGCAGTGACTTCATCTTCATTAACACGACGGGTTACTTCATAGTTGAATAAATCAACCACATAATCTTTTATACTTCCCAGCCCGGCCCAGCGCGGTTCTACTGCCACTCTTTTAGTCTTGTCAAACAGGATCTGGATAACAGGGATGAGCGCCAGGAAAGACATGGTGCTAAAGAGCGCATAGAAAATGTTGCAAATAATGTTGAGGATCGCGAACCTCTTATAGGGGATCGCGAACCTCATAATTCTCTTAAAGTAATTCATGTAGGGTGGCTTAAGCCAGTTTTAAATCTGATTTTACAGCAGCAATTTTTTCTGAAAGGTTTTGTTCAACTTTTTTATAATCGCTTACGCTATCCAACTGAGTATTCACGCTTATATAAAACTTAATTTTAGGCTCGGTTCCACTGGGACGGGCAGCTACTTTAGTTCCATTTTCAGTGTAATATATCAACACGTTAGACTTCGGAACATCAAGGGTCTCCATCCTGGTGTCTGTAAGGTCATAATGAAAAGCTTTTGAGCTTTCATAATCTTCAACCAACACAACTTTCTCGCCATTGATCTCAGACAGCGGATTGTCGCGAAGACTCACCATCATGTTCTTGATTTGCTCGGCGCCGTCTATACCTTTTTTGACAAGGGAGATCAATTCTTCTTTATAAAAACCAAACTCTGTGTAAAGTTCGAGTAGTTTTTCATAAAAAGAAATTCCGTCGGCTTTCATTTGAGCGGCTATTTCGCAGGCCAGAAGGGTAGAGGTAGCGGCATCTTTGTCGCGTACAAAATCTCCCACCATAAACCCAAAGCTCTCTTCGCCACCTCCTATATAGTTGAGGCCGGGGTTATCTTTGATCATTTTTGCAATCCATTTAAAGCCGGTGAGTCCTTCCTTGTACTGCACGCCATAACTTTCGGTAACCACTCTCATCATAGGCGTAGACACAATGGTTGAACCTACAAATTCACGGCCTTTATTTTTGTCCTGCTTTTTCCATTGCTCCAGCAGGAACCAGGTCATGACTAACATGGTCTGGTTTCCGTTTAAGAGTTCCATTTCACCATCAAGGTTTCTTACGGCAACTCCAAGGCGGTCTCCATCGGGATCGGTACCTATAACAATATCGGCATCAATTTCTTTAGCTTTTTCTAAAGCCATTTTTAGGGCTGCAGGTTCTTCGGGATTTGGAGATGCAACAGTGGGGAAAGTCCCGTCTGGCTCGGCCTGTTCCTGCACAATGTGAACATTTTTGTAACCTGCAGCTTCCAAAACTTTTGGATTTAGCTTTATGGCGGTACCGTGAAGAGAAGTAAAGACGATATTGAGGTTGTCTTTGGCTTCCTGTGAGGTGTCAAAACTGCCATTTTTGACAGATGCTTCCACGAAAGCCTTGTCAATTTTAGTATCTATAAGTTCAATAAGATCTTTATTGGCTTCAAATTTTATTTCGGAATACTGGAGGCTGGCAATCTCTTCCACGATCTCTTTGTCTTGTGGTGGCACCAGTTGGCCACCGTCCTGCCAGTATACTTTATATCCGTTATATTCGGGGGGATTGTGTGATGCGGTAAGAACAATTCCGCAGTGGCAATCGAGATATTTTACAGAAAAAGAAAGTTCGGGCGTAGGGCGTAATTCCGAAAAAAGAAAAACCTTAATTCCGTTTGCCGAAAAGACATTGGCTACCACCTGTGCCAGTTCCCGGCTGTTTTGGCGGCAATCGTATGCAATTACCACTTTAATATCTTCTTCGGGAAATTGTGCTTTAAGGTAATTTGAAAGTCCCTGGGTGTTTTTACCGAGGGTGTATTTATTGATCCTGTTGGTGCCAACACCCATAATACCACGCATTCCTCCTGTTCCAAACTCAAGGTCTTTATAAAAGCTTTCCTTCAGTTCGTCGGGATCTTTTTCAAGGAGTTCTTTAATTCGAATTTGGGTTTCGTTATCAAATTCAGGATTTAACCATGATTCTGCTCGTGTTTTTATATCGTAATAGCTCATGCTAAAAGTTTTTTTTCAGTAACAAAAATAAGGATTTATGTGGTAAAGCCCGTTAAATCTCTCCTGTAGTTTCGCTAATGCGGTAGCGTTCTTTATCTCTACTGCTTCTTAAGATCAATTCGCCCAAAAAGCCTGCAATGAAGAGCAATGTACCCAGGATCATGGTGGTAAGGGAGATATAAAACCACGGATTATCGGTCACCAGGATACTGGGCAAGCCCTGGTAAAGTTTGTATAATTTGGAGGCGCCAATTACCACAGCAGAAAGGAAGCCGAAGAAAAACATGAGCACGCCCAGGGCGCCAAAAAGGTGCATGGGCCTGCGGGCAAAACTTGACAGGAACCAAATGGTGATGAGATCAAGAAAGCCGTTAATAAAACGCTCGGCTCCAAATTTTGTTTTTCCGTATTTTCTTGCCTGGTGCTGTACTACTTTTTCGTCTATACGCGAGTAGCCGGCGTTCTTTGCCAGTACCGGAATGTAACGGTGCATCTCGCCGTAAACATCAATATTCTTTACTACAGCTTTGCGGTAGGCTTTTAGTCCGCAGTTAAAATCGTGCAGTTTAAGGCCAGAGGTTTTTCGGGCTGCTGCATTGAACAATTTTGACGGGAGGTTTTTAGTAAGCACGGCATCGTAACGCTTCTTTTTCCAGCCCGAGATAAGATCAAAATTCTCTTTAGTGATAAGATGATATAGTTCAGGGATTTCTTCAGGATTGTCCTGGAGGTCGGCATCCATGGTGATCACCACATCTCCTTCGGCTCTTTCAAATCCCACATGGAGCGCCTGAGACTTTCCGTAGTTGCGATTAAACCTTATTCCTTTAACTCCGGCATCTTCCGCAGCAATTTTTCTAATGACTTTCCAGGAATTATCTGTACTACCGTCATCGATAAAAATGATCTCGTAAGAAAAAGAATTGGACCGCATCACCGATGCGATCCAATTATATAATTCATTTAAAGATTCTTCTTCATTAAGAAGAGGGATGACAATAGATAATTGCATTAAGCTGTGTTTATATTTCGTAAGGCCTGTTCTCCTTCATGATGAGTCCGGCGATTAACCCTATAATTAATCCTCCCAGCATATACAGTACAAGGCCGCTGGCAAAGATAATCCATGGAGATTGAAAAGCAGCACCCATTTCTAAGGCATTATCAACTTGAGCTTCGCCCATGTCAGGATATTGTTCTACAATTTGCTCTCTTTGCATTTCCATCATCTGTGACATGTAGTCGGGCTCAATTACTGTAGAAAGAACAATAGACCAAATACCGCCAATAATGGCGGCAATAAGTCCTATACCTACTGCAACTTTAATAGCTTCACCCAGGCTAAGGAAGCCGCCATTTTCAGTTTTAAATGCTCTAATTCCATACACCATAAATGCTATAAGAAGTGCCAGGGTAATAACGGTGAAAGACCAGTGGGGAGCGAGGTGGTTGTTGGTGACGTACATAATAACGCCTACAACTACCAGGGCAACCCCTAGAAGAAGACCGTAATTAAGAACAAATTTACCCGCTTTTGCTTGTTGTGTTTCCATTATTGTTAGATTTGTTGGTTAATTACGGTTAGTAAGCAAAGATAACAAAACGTTACACTCGTACACTTGGTTTCTTTAAGGCTGAAAATTAGAGAAGAAATACTTGTTGATTTAGAAAAATTAATTAAATTTGCAGCTCGAAAAAATTACAAGATTTTAAAGAATAAAGAGATGAAGCAGGGAATCCATCCGGAAAATTATAGATTGGTAGCTTTTAAAGACATGTCAAATGACGAAGTTTTTATCACCAAATCTACCGCGAACACAAAAGAAACTATTGAAGTTGATGGTGAGAATTATCCTTTGGTGAAGTTGGAGATCTCCAGAACTTCTCACCCTTTCTACACCGGGAAAGCCAAATTGTTGGATACTGCCGGTCGTATTGACAAGTTCAAGAACAAATACGCGAAATTCAAAAAGTAATTTTAGCGTCATTATAATTTACAAGCCTCCTTACAGGGAGGCTTTTTTTGTTATACTTTTTTAAAATTTCATATGTTTTTTTAAAAAACTGTACTTTTGGCTCAAAAAGAAAACAAATGAACTATATTCTCTTTGACGGTTCTGCCCGTTCCCATTTGCTGCCATTTACTTTTACCCGCCCCGTAGCCGAAATAAGAGTGGGCATCTTGACCATTCGGGGAAAATGGGAGAGATATTTAAATACCACTACTTCTACAATCACCGAAGATTATCTTTCAGAAAAGTGGCCAATGGTAGAAATGGAAGAGAACGTTATGATAAACGCTTCCTTTATACCCACGCCCGAGCTTGTGGAGCAGGTAAAGAACCTGCAACCGGGCGAAGGGATTTTTCACGAAGAAGATATTGTGGCATTTCATGCCTACGAAGAGCAGGAAGTAGATTTTAACGACTGCAAACATATTGAGCTTGAAGGAAAGCCTGTTGTTGTGGAGCATACATGGGATATTTTCAGGCTGAATGGGGAAGCTATTACTGCCGATTTTGAACTGCTGGTTCAGGATCGTAGCAGCCAGAAGTTATCTTCTACAAACCAGGTAATAGCGCCCGAAAATGTCTTTTTAGAGGAGGGGGCAAAGGTAGAATGTGCAATTTTAAATGCTTCTGAAGGCCCTATCTATATTGGAGCTGATGCCCAGATTATGGAAGGCAGTATTGTGCGGGGGCCATTTGCGTTAGGAGATCACGCTGTGCTGAAGATGGGTGCAAAGATCTACGGGTCAACTACAGTGGGGCCACATTCTAAAGTTGGGGGAGAAGTGAATAATTCTGTTATTTTTGGATACTCAAATAAAGGTCATGACGGCTACCTGGGCAATTCGGTGCTGGGTGAGTGGTGCAACCTTGGGGCAGACACCAATACTTCTAACCTAAAGAACAATTATGCCGAAGTGCGCCTGTGGGACTATGCCACCGGTAGATTTGCCCATACAGGACTTCAGTTTTGCGGACTCATGATGGGAGATCACAGTAAGTGCAGTATCAATACCATGTTCAACACAGGCACCGTGGTGGGTGTAAGTGCCAATATCTTTGGTGCCGGTTTTCCGCGGAATTTTGTACCCAGCTTTAGTTGGGGTGGAAGCGGGGGCACAACTACTTACCAAACCTCAAAAGCCTTTGAAGTAGCCGAAAAAGTAATGGAAAGAAAAGAGGTGGAATTCTCAGAAGAGGATAAGGCTATTTTAGAACAGGTCTTTGAAGACACGAAACAATACAGGCGGGATTAATTTTTAATGATCAGTATTTAGTGTTCATAATCAGTACTTGTAATTGTATATTCCTGTTAATTGATCATTGATTCAGGGAATTGTTCATTGAATTAAAGTTGGTATCTTTGCAGCCTCTAAAATGTCATTTTTAGAGGCTTTTATATTTAACTGAAATTCTGAAGGTTGTACTTCAGAATGATGAATGAGAAGAAATGGAAGATCCCAAAAAAGTTGCTTTTTACACCCTGGGTTGCAAGCTTAATTTTTCTGAAACCTCTACCATTGCCCGATCTTTTAAAGATGAAGGTTTTGCACGGGTAGATTTTAGTGAAGCGGCCGATATTTATGTGATTAATACCTGTTCGGTAACCGATAATGCCGATAAAAGATTCAAAACCATTGTGAAGCAGGCGCAAAAAGCGAATGAAAACGCTTTTGTGATTGCTGTGGGGTGTTATGCCCAGTTAAAGCCCGAAGAACTTGCGGCTGTAGATGGAGTAGACCTGGTGCTTGGTGCTACCGAAAAATTTAAGATTACCAATTACCTTAATGACCTCACCAAAAATGACATGGGAGAGGTGCATTCCTGTGAAATAGAGGAAGCAGATTTCTATGTGGGTTCTTATTCTTTTGGAGATCGTACAAGGGCATTTTTGAAGGTGCAGGATGGCTGCGACTACAAATGTACTTACTGTACAATTCCCCTGGCACGCGGTATTTCCCGAAGTGACTCTTTAGAGAACGTGCTGGAAAATGCAAAGAAGATAAGTGAGAAAGGGATTAAAGAGATTGTACTCACCGGCGTTAACATTGGAGACTACGGAAAAGGGGAATTCGGGAACAAGAAGCACGAACATACTTTTCTTGATCTGGTAAAAGGTCTGGATACTGTAGAAGGAATAGAAAGACTTAGAATTTCTTCAATAGAACCCAATCTACTGAAGAACGAAACTATAGATTTTGTTGCGCAGAGCAAGACATTTGTGCCTCATTTTCATATTCCGCTTCAAAGCGGGAGTAATGAAGTGCTTAAGGCAATGCGCCGCAGGTACATGAAAGAGCTTTATGTAGACCGGGTAACAAAGATCAAAGAAGTAATGCCCAATGCCTGTATTGGGGTTGATGTGATCGTTGGATTTCCCGGAGAAACCGATGAATATTTTATTGATACCTATAATTTCCTGAATGAGCTGGATATTTCTTATCTCCACGTGTTTACTTATTCAGAAAGAGAAAATACTCCGGCGGCCGAAATGGATGCAGTGGTGCCTTTAAAGGTGCGCAAAAAGAGGAGTAAAATGCTGCGCGGACTTTCAGCTAAAAAAAGACGCGCCTTTTATGAGACACAATTAGGTAAGACAAAAACCGTCCTTTTTGAGGGAGAGAATAAAGAGGGGTATATCCATGGCTTTACCGAGAATTATGTAAAGGTAAAAACTCCCTGGGATCCTGCACTGGTAAATACGCTTCACCAGGTAGAGCTGCAGGAAATAGGAGAAGATGGAATTGTTCGTTTCTCTTATGTCGAAGAAAAGGCAGTAGTTTAAATATTAATGCCCACGGGCAGCATACCTTTGTACTTTCTGCGGTTTTTACGCATAAATCGCGCAATGGTGGGGCTGGTGGGCATTACCCTTATTTCCCGTTCCTTTATGAGGTCAAGAACTTTTTCTATAAAAGGTTCTAAATATCCTTTTTCTTTGAGCTCTTCGCTCATTTCGAGTTTGGTCAAAAAAATCTTGCGATCCTGGTTCGCATATTCAATTTTGGCTAAATCTCCTTCGACCTGAAGTTCAAATTGACGAAGAAATTCATTGTCATTAACAGATAGCTGAGGGTCCATATGTATGTTTTTAGTTAGAGTATCAAAATATCAGCCACTTTTAAAAGTTATAGAGCTTATACTGGCTGAGAGGGCCGAAGCCTTTGAGGGAAATTTTATAATTAAATGTTGATCTGAAGCGCGTAATTTCCCTTAAATTTGAACGTAAAGTTAACGATTTTTGAGCACATTACGGCTGTAGAACCTGCTAAAGTATGGTGAAAGACTCACTTATCCATGTTTATTGTATGCCTGGCCTGGCAGCCAACCCTACAATTTTTGAAATGATCACCTTGCCTGAAGACAGGTTTGAGGTTCACTGGCTTGACTGGGTGCTCCCAAAGCCCAAAGAAAGTTTAAAGGAATACAGCAAACGCCTGTGCAAAAAAGTTAAACACGAAAACCCGGTGCTCATAGGAGTGTCTTTTGGCGGGATTATTGTTCAGGAAATGGCGCAGCTTATAGAGGCTCGAAGGGTAATTATCATTTCTAGCGTAAAAAGCGAAAAAGAGCTGCCCAGGCGAATGAGGTTTGCACGTTGTACCGGGGCCTTTAGAATTTTGCCTACTTCTCTGGTGCGCTATGTAGATGCCCTGGAAAAAATTGCAGTAGGAGATTTTACCAAAAAAAGGGCAAAGCTTTACAAGAAATACCTTTCTGTCACCGATACGCGATATCTCGATTGGGCGATAAAGCAAATGGTGTGCTGGGAGAGGGAGGAGCCTTATCCCAATGTAGTTCATATACATGGAGATAAAGATGAGATCTTTCCGTACAGGTACATACAGGGTTGTATAACCGTGCAGGGAGGCACACATGTGATGATTATTAACAGGTTCAGGTGGTTTAATGATCATCTTGAAGAAATCATCGATACAGGGAAACTGGAAAAAAATAAAGAAAAAGAAATACTTACTTGAGATGAAACTGAAGAATATATTAATTGGAGGAAGCTTGCTGGTGGTTTGTGGCTTGGGTATCAATGCTGTCCAGGAGGCGCCCAGTGATGAAAACCAGGAGAAGAAGATTGCAAACGGCTACAATGTATATGCTTTGCCCATGCCCGAGGATCTCGAATTTGCCGGCGAAGAGGTGCCTGTTGAAATTCCCGATGTTCATGAAAGAATGGATCGGGAACTCCTGGTAAATACCTACTGGCAATCTAACACGCTTTTGTTGCTTAAGAGGGCAAATAAATATTTTCCCGTAATAGAGCCAATTCTTGCTGAACACGGGGTGCCGGACGATTTTAAGTATTTAGCCGTGATTGAGAGCAGCCTTACCAATGCAGTTTCTCCGGCAGGAGCAAGGGGTTTTTGGCAAATCATGGAAAGCACAGGGAAAGAGTACGGTCTTGAGATCAATGACAATGTTGATGAGCGTTACAATATTGAGAAATCTACCCATGTTGCTGCCGAATACTTTAAAAAGTCAAAAGAGCGATTTGGAAACTGGACGCTTGCGGCGGCTGCCTATAATGCAGGAAATTATGGTGTAGACCGGCAAAGGGAACGGCAGGATGTGCAGAATTACTACGACCTGCTGCTTGGGGAGGAGACCGGGAGATATATTTTCAGGATCCTGGCATTAAAAGAGATTATGGAAAATCCGGCGCAGTATGGTTTCAACTTCAGGCAAAAAGATCTTTACCCGCATATACCTTCTTATAAGGTAAAAGTAGATACGGCAGTGAGTGACTTCGCCCGCTTTGCTCAAAATTTTGGAATCAATTATAAGATCCTCAAAATTCACAATCCGTGGTTAAGGGAGGCGCACCTCAATAACAGGTCCCGTAAAGAATATCTTATTGACCTTCCGGAAGAAGGTTATTATTCGCCCGCTCCTTAAACAGTATGAAACTGGAATTGTCTGGAGTAAGGCAAATTCAAAAAAAACAATTCATTCAGGCTGTTTGTACTAAGGGGAAACGTTCTTTTCCGCAGTAAGATAGCGGCTGCTGTTATTTACTAACAAAAGGGAAATAGCGCTCGATAGTGAATCATAATTGAGGGCGAAAGATTTTTCGAATTCTATTCCATATGGATGTGAAGGTTTCCTCCTAATATCCAGGATTTTTTTATTACTGTTGAGTAGGAAAGAAGTTGGCAGGCCAAGCGAATGCTTCATCATTTTCACCACGTAAGGGCTATTGTTTTGTAGTTCATCCACATAAAGGATGCGGATGTTGCTGTGGTATTTTTTTGCCAGTTTCTTAGTGGTCTCATAGTTATCCCAGAAAAGGATAACAAAATCTACCTGCTCCCCGTATTTTTCAGCTAATTTATTCAGTGCCGGCACTTCTCCTTCAGTGGGAATGATCCAGGAGGCATAGGTGGTAAGATAGACGGGTTTTTTAAACTCGTTGAGATAAACCTTCTTCTTTTTCAGGTTTGTTACTTTAAAATTATCGAGCACCGCTCCTTTAAGTCCGTAATTTACAAGAGAGTCGAACAGCTCGTCTGCACGTGCTATATTTTTATCGCGGTAAGCTTTATCGGCGTGTTTGTTGTACTTGGGAAGGTGAATGGCAAGAGCTTCAGAAAAACTTATCTCGTCCTCCTGTGCATGTGACAGGAAGAAAAAAGATAAAGTAAAAAGAAGTAGTAAAGCTCGCTGCATGTGCCGGAAATCCAAATTCTGCACTAAGTTACAGAAAGCAGCGTCCCGGCTCAAATAAACTCGTTTAACTGCGGGTAAAATAGTTGAAATACAGCAAGTAAAGAAAAGGGAAAACATCTCTAAAACGAGGTGCCAAAAAAGGCAGTTTTAGATCTTTTTCATCTGCTGCTTCATCATCTTGATTTGCTCGTCAAGCATGTTGTGTTTGTCCAGTTTTTTGGCTTCCTGGAGTAACATTTGCGCCTCTCTTTTTCTTCTCTTGGTCATAGCAATTCCAGCAAGGTTCAGCTTTGCCATGGCCAGGTCCTGCTTCATGGATAGCCCAAGTTTTATGGCGCGTTTAAAGAATTTTTCGGCCTGGGTAATATTGGTCTGCGAAACCATTAAACCGTGTAGGTACCAGTAATATCCCTGTTGTTTTGTGGTGAGTGCTTTCTCGGGATCTTTAATTTTATCCAGCCACTTTTTGGCTCCTGCAAAGTCCTGCTTCCGAAGCCTCAAAAAGGCCATAATTATCATTTCATTTTTGTAGTAAAGAAAAACAAAGATACCTGCCAGAAGTAAAAGGAAAAGGCCATTCCCTATATTGCCTTCAAAAAATTGCCAGATTGCGACAATAACAAGAATGGCTGTAAGAATTAGTTTATAGATTTTGTTGAACATTTGCAGTAAATTTTGAAAACCGCAAAGGTAAGAAAAACAATTGGTAATTATTTTAATTTAGGGTTTGCCTAAGTAAAAACTCTTTGTATATTTGCCCGCAGTTTTAAGAGGAGGTCTTAGAGCTATTTTACAAAGCGATTTCAAAGAAGATTAAAGATAATTATCATGAAAAGAACGTTTCAACCATCTAAGAGGAAAAGAAAAAATAAGCACGGTTTCAGAGAGCGTATGGCAAGTGTTAACGGAAGAAAGGTGCTTGCTCGTAGAAGAGCAAAAGGTAGAAAGAAATTATCTGTTTCCTCTGAGCAAAGGCATAAACACTAGATGATAATTCCTCAAAATAATAAAGGTGTTACTTTTTAAGTAACGCCTTTTTTTATACCCTGTAGGTTCCTATTTTTACAAACTCCATACAAAGACTTTCTTATGCCAAAGAACGAAAACCTCAAGAAAATACTAATTATAGGTTCTGGACCTATTGTAATTGGCCAGGCCTGTGAATTTGATTATGCCGGCGCACAGGCACTCAAATCATTACGGGAAGAAGGGATTAAAACAGTCCTTATCAATTCCAACCCTGCCACCATCATGACAGATCCTTCAATGGCAGATCATGTTTATCTAAGACCTCTTACCACAAAATCTATCATTGATATCCTTAAAGATCATCCCGATATTGATGCAGTGCTGCCTACTATGGGAGGACAAACAGCATTGAATTTATGTATAGAGGCTGAAGAAAAAGGAATCTGGAACGATTTCAATGTAAAGTTAATAGGTGTAGATATTGATGCAATCAATATTACTGAAGACAGGGAAAAATTCAAGCAATTAATGGTGCGCCTGGGCGTAGGTGTGGCTCCTGCACAAACCGTAACTTCTTTCTTAAAAGGAAAGGAAGTGGCACAGGAATTTGGTTTTCCACTGGTTATACGCGCTTCGTTTACCCTTGGTGGTAGCGGTGCCTCTTTTGTGCATAAAGAAGAAGATTTTGATGAACTGCTAACTGCAGGTCTCGAAGCTTCTCCTATTCATGAAGTGCTTATTGATAAAGCCCTTTTAGGCTGGAAAGAATACGAGCTGGAACTGTTGCGTGATAAGAACGACAACGTGGTGATTATTTGTTCTATCGAGAACATGGATCCTATGGGAATCCATACGGGAGACTCTATTACGGTTGCCCCGGCTATGACCCTTAGTGATTCCTGCTTTCAAAGAATGAGAGACCTCGCCATCAAAATGATGCGGAATATTGGAGATTTCGCCGGAGGTTGTAACGTGCAGTTTGCAGTAAGCCCCGATGAAAAAGAAGAGATCATGGCCATTGAGATCAACCCAAGAACTTCAAGGTCTTCGGCTCTTGCTTCAAAAGCTACAGGATATCCAATCGCTAAAATTGCAGCTAAACTTGCAATAGGTTATACACTTGATGAACTTCAGAATCAAATTACAAAATCAACTTCGGCACTTTTTGAGCCAACGCTAGATTATGTGATCGTAAAAATTCCGCGTTGGAACTTTGATAAATTTGAAGGTAGTGACCGCACCCTTGGTCTCCAAATGAAATCTGTTGGGGAAGTGATGGGAATAGGAAGATCCTTTCAGGAAGCACTTCATAAGGCCACTCAGTCCCTCGAAATTAAAAGGAATGGATTGGGTGCCGATGGTAAAGGTTACTCCAACTACGATGTTATTCTTGAGAAACTGAAGTTTGCCAGCTGGGATCGGGTTTTTGTGATCTATGATGCTATTCAGCTTGGCATCCCGCTAACCAGGATCCACGAGATCACAAAAATTGATATGTGGTTCCTCAAGCAATATGAGGAGCTGTACACCCTCGAAGTAGAAATTTCAAAATACACTATAGATTCTCTTCCTAAAGACTTTCTTCTTGAAGCAAAACAAAAAGGTTTTGCCGACAGGCAGATCGCTTATATGGTAGACTGTCTCGAAAGCGAGGTTTACAGGAAAAGGGAGGAAATGGGCATTAACCGGGTTTATAAACTCGTTGATACCTGTGCAGCCGAATTTAAAGCAGAAACTCCTTATTATTACTCCACTTTTGAAGCTGAAATCGAGACTAAAGAAGGAGTGAAATATGTGGAGAACGACAGTAAGGTTTCCGATAAAAAGAAAATCGTTGTGCTGGGCTCAGGTCCAAACAGGATTGGGCAGGGAATAGAATTCGATTACTGCTGTGTACACGGGGTGCTTGCAGCAAAAGAATGCGGCTATGAAACCATCATGATCAACTGTAACCCTGAAACCGTTTCGACCGACTTTGATGTGGCCGATAAACTTTATTTTGAACCTGTTTTCTGGGAACATATCTACGACATCATCCAGCATGAAAAGCCCGAAGGTGTCATTGTACAGCTGGGAGGCCAAACAGCTCTAAAACTTGCTGAAAAACTGGATCGCTACGGAATCAAAATAATTGGTACCAGCTTCCAGTCTCTTGATTTAGCTGAAGACAGAGGTTCTTTTTCTAAGCTGCTTCAGGAAAATGATATTCCTTATCCTGAATTTGGGGTAGCCGAAACTGCTGAAGAAGCTCTTGCCCTTGCCGATGAACTCGATTTTCCAATTCTTGTTCGGCCTTCGTACGTACTTGGAGGTCAGGGAATGAAGATCGTGATCAATAAAAAGGAACTTGAAGCTACTGTGGTAGACCTGCTAAGAAAGATCCCAAATAACAAGTTGCTTCTCGATCATTATCTAGACGGGGCCATTGAGGCTGAAGCCGATGCGATTTGTGATGGCGAAACTGTACAAATTATCGGGATCATGGAACATATTGAACCCTGCGGAATTCATTCGGGAGATTCAAATGCCCTGCTTCCTCCTTTCAACCTGGGAGATCTTGTGCTTCAGCAAATAAAAGACCACACCAAAAAAATTGCGCTGGCTTTAAATACTGTGGGTCTTATCAACATTCAGTTTGCGATTAAAGATGACAAAGTATACATCATAGAAGCAAACCCAAGAGCCTCCCGTACCGTGCCTTTTATAGCTAAAGCTTATGGACAGCCTTACGTGAATTACGCTACCAAAGTGATGCTGGGAGAAAATAAGGTGACCGACTTTAAATTTGAACCAAAACTGGAAGGATACGCTATTAAACAACCTGTATTCTCTTTTAATAAGTTCCCTCATGTTAATAAACAGCTGGGGCCAGAAATGAAGAGTACCGGCGAGAGCATCCTCTTTATTGACAGTCTGCGAGACGATACTTTTTACGAATTGTACTCCAGAAGAAAAATGTACTTGACAAAATAAGTCTCAAAAATGCTATTTTTGAATGCCATCTTTTTAAGATGGCATTCTTATTTACAGAGGTCTCAAAAATGTGAGTTTATGAAAGAATTTATTTTAATATGCGGCGGAGTTTTTGGTACGCTGGCAGTGATCTTTGGGGCTTTTGGAGCCCACGGTCTAAAGAAATACCTGGATAATGACCAGCTCAAAAGTTTTGAGACCGGCGTCAAATATCAAATGTTCCACGCTTTGCTGCTCATCCTGGTTGGAGTGATCTTTCCTTTTCAGGGGTTATCTCAAGACCTCATGGGCTGGTTTCTTGTTGTAGGTGTCATATTATTTTCCTTCAGTATCTACGGTCTAGTGTTGTCTTCGGCAAAGGGGCGAAAAATGGCATTTTTGGGACCTGTTACTCCGTTAGGCGGACTGCTGCTTGTAATGGGGTGGATCCTGTTTACCATCAATGTTGCGGGTGTTGTGGACTCGTTTTAATCCATAAACCGTTAAAACGGTTTGATGAACAATTGGGTCTATAGCCACGGGTTTAAACCCGTGGCTATATTGGATCTCCGGGAGAGTATAATGGTTTTAACCATTTAAAACTGGTGTCAATTGGAGAGATTATAAATTGTTCAATCCGTAAAGCTTCAGAAAATCCTCATATTCCTGTTTAAATGACTTTTTCTGATGGTGAGCTTTTTGGTTTTGGATATAGGAAAATGTCTTTTCTAAAACAGATTCGGAAACAGAATAAGCAGCATATCCCGTTTGCCATGCAAATTTTTGAGATATTAGATTTGTCTGATTAACATAATGAGAACTACTTCCTTTGATTTGCTTGATCACTTCTGAAATTGATCTCTGTGGATTGAGTAAAAACAGGCAATGAATGTGATCTGGCATGCCGTTTATAATTCGTACTGGGCAACCTGCTTCACGCAATTGCTGATTGATGTGCTGATGAATTTTATCCTCAACTGAAAGCTCAATTAAAGGACGCCGGTCTTTGGTTGACCAAATGGCATGAACCCATATTTTATTATACGAATGCCCCATTTAAAAGAATGAAAATGAAACCATTAAAACGGTTTTTATTTTTATGTGCTATTATAGCCACGGGTTTAAACCCGTGGCTATAATGAAATTAATAAAAAAATAATGGCTTTAGCCATTTAAATCTTCATACCAATTAAATAGAAAAAGAATTTGGCACCATTATATTTTATTTTACCGGAAGATCTTCTCTCTCTTGTCGCTTGCGATACCCTTCAGCAAAAACGGCAATTACCAATAGTTGCAGGATGTGGTAAAGCATGATGGGCAGTAGGTACAAAGCGTTTGAGGCAGAGCTTCCAAAGATCACCTTAACCATTACCGAGCCGTGTACTAAAGATTTTTTGGTACCACAAAATTTCGCGGTAATCTCGTCTTCCGTAGAAAAATTTAACCAGCGGGAAGTTGCTCCCAGTCCAAAATAAACTGCGAAAAATAATACGCTCACCATTGCCAACAGCTTAAGAAGATCGTAAAGGCCTACACTGCTGAATAATTCTGAAGAAAATGCTGTACTAAAACTCGAGTATACAATAAGAACGATGATCGACTTGTCAAAAAGGCCGATCTTTTTAGAATTTTTCCGGGCGAGATCCCCCAAAAACTTCTGAAGGAATAGACCAATTACCAACGGCAAAATAATCTGGAGTACCAGTTTTTGTACTACTGTCGCAAATTCAAATTGAGAAGATGATGCCATAAAAAAGCTGAGCCAGAGCGGAGTGGCGATAATTCCCAGAAGTCCCGAAAGGCTGGCGTTAAAGATTGCTGTGGGAATGTTCCCGCGGGCCAGAGAAACCATGACAATTGAAGAACTTACCGTAGAGGGCAGCGCTCCCAGAAAGAATAGGGCCAGCCAAAGCGATGAACCCGTACCGCCTTCAAAAAATGGTGCAAACGCAAGGGCCAGCAAAGGGAAAAAGACGAAGGTGGTAAGCTGCACCAGGATATGTACCTTGTAATTGTACAGCCCGGCTTTGAACTCGGCAGGAGACAATTTTAATCCGTAGAAAAAGAAAATGAATCCTATTCCCACATCAGTAATGAGCTTGAGGGGCAGCACTTCGGGGCCTTGCGGGAAAAACCAGGAAATGAGGATAGCAAAAAGCAGCGCCGCAATAAATCCGTTAAACTTCACTACGCCTCAATTTTCACGTTATAAGTTTCCACGATGTGAAGATGCTCTTCAGAAACAAAATCAGTTTCGGTAAATTCTTTGAGGCGCACCCTCTTATTGTCGTACCGCTTAATACTTTTCGCAAACCTTCTGATGTCATCCCTGGATTTTAAAACGAGTCCCGGTACTTTGACCGATTGTCCTTTCTCATCTTTTGCAACCATGGTGAAGTAAGATGAGTTGCAGTGTTTTACTGCACCTGTCTGGATATTTTCGGCTTCCACACGAATCCCGATCTGCATGGAGCTGCTGCCCACAAAATTAACCGAAGCTTTCATGGTTACCAGTTCCCCGATTTCTATAGGTTTAAGAAAATCTACGGTGTCTACGCTGGCTGTAACGCAATAGGCCCCCGAATGTTTCGAAGCACAGGCAAAAGCAATTTGATCGAGCAGGGACAATACGTAACCTCCATGTATTTTTCCGTTGAAATTGGAATGTGAGGGCAACATAAGTTCTGAAATGGTTACTTGAGATTCGGCAACAGTTTTAAAATCTTTGGTCATTCTAAAGGTTTTGGTAAAGTAGGTTTATAAAATCTCCTGGAAAAGATCCGGAGAAATTTTCATAATTTTAGTTCAACTGGTTCTGATTTTCTTCTCCGTTTGCCCGGGAAAGCCATTTTTGAGACAATTTTTGTTTGGGGGAAATCCCCAGGGTTTCCAGTTGATCTATGTCTTTAATGAGGTTTTGCTGGCCTGTAAGTTTTTTCATGGCATCATCATAGGCCGCGTTGGTAGATTTTAGCCTTTTTCCCACAGTTTCCAGTTCGTCGAGCAGCAACTTGAATTTGTGGTACAAAGATGCTGCATGATTGGCGATTTCAAGGGCATTTTGCTGTTGTTTTTCGTTGCTCCATAAAGTGTCGATAGTTCGCAGTACAGAGAGCAGGGTGGTGGGGCTTACCAGTAAAATATTCTTTTGAAAAGCCGTGTAAAAGAAAGAACTGTCCAGGTTTTGCGCCAGGTACAGGGCAGGTTCTACAGGGATGAACATCAGCACAAAATCTGGCGATTCCATTTTGTAGAGATCCTCGTATTTTTTCGAGCTAAGATCCTGAATATGGCTGTTAAGAGATCGCAAGTGGTCTTTGAGATGACGCGCCCTTTTTTCCTGGTCTTCTTCGTTTACGTATTTTTCATAAGCTACAAGCGAAACTTTTGAGTCAATGACCATGCGCTTGTCTCCGGGTAAATGTAGAACCACATCTGGCAGTAGTTTCTTGCCTTCTTCGGTCTCGTGGGATTTCTGCAGAAAATATTCCCGGTCCCTTACCAGCCCCGACTTCTCAAGTACGCGCTCCAGGATAAGTTCGCCCCAGTTGCCCTGGGTTTTATTTTCTCCTTTTAGGGCCCTGGTAAGGTTATTGGCTTCTTCGCTGATCTTCACGTTCTGCTCGTGCAGGTATTCAAGCTGCTTGCCCAGCTGTGCGTGCCGCTCAATAAAATCATTAGAATTTTTCTCCACCTTTTCCTCAAAAAGTTTGATCTTTTCCTGAAGCGGGGAGAGGATCTGGTTGATGTTTTCTTTGTTGATGCTGGTGAATTTCTCCGATTTTTGTTCGAGGATCTTGTTAGCAAGGTTCTCAAATTCTTTGCTGAATTTTTCCTGAAGTTTTTCCAGTTCCCCTTTTTGCTCTTCCAGTTTTTCCTGAAGGTTTTTTAATTCTGAAGTTCTTTCGGTCAATTGGGTGCTTAAAATGTCTTTTTTGCCCCTTATTTCTTCACGTTCCCGGCAGGCTTCAATTAATTGATTGTTGACGCCTTCTTTTTCCTCCCGCGCCTGCTCCTTGAGCTGAAGTAGCTGCTCCTGACTTTGAACCTTATACTCCTGATACTGGTTATTAAGTTGTTCATTTCGCTCTTTAAGCACATTTTGAACACTTTTGCCCTTAAAATTGGCCAGCAAATAACCCAAAAGCCCTCCAAAAATAAGGATAATAAGAGAGGTTGCCAGTATAATAGGATCTGTCATGAGCTGCAGGTTTGCTCAAAGATACTATTTTCAGGTTTTTATTCTGAAAGATTCGGTAGCGGCATCAAAAACAATGAGGTCTGATGGAAAGATGCTCTCAAAATGCCCTTTTTGGATAAGCTGTTGAGGCGTATCCTGTACTACCTCATTTGGCTTCATCAAAATAATCTTATCGCATAATTGCAGCGCAAGATTGATTTCATGGGTTGCAAAGATCACCGCTTTTCTTGTGCGCAGGCTTAGGTCTTTTAAAAGTTTAAGCACCTGTGCCTTGTGGTACATGTCGAGATGGGAAGTGGGTTCATCGAGGATCATCAGCGGTGTATTCTGTGCCAGGGCACGAGAAATAAGCACTTTTTGTAACTGTCCGTCACTTAGCTCATGGCATTTCTTTTCCTGTATTTCTTCAATCTTAACCAGGGCCAGTGCGTCTTTTACTATTTTTCTGTCGCCGGGGCTAAGTTTTCCTATCCAGTTGGTGTAAGGTTGTCTTCCAAGCGCCACCAGTTCGGCTACGCCAAGGTTTTTTGACAGGGGCTGTTCGGTGAGCACCAGGCTAATCATGGTTGCCAGTCTTTCCGAAGAAATGTTCTTCCTGTTCACTCCGTTGATCTCGATGTGTCCTGAGAGCTCTGGCTGAATACCGCTTACGGTTCTCAAAAATGTCGATTTCCCTACTCCATTTATACCTATCACAGCTACCAGTTCACCTTCGGTAACTGCAATATTAATTCCTGAAGCAACTACTTTTTCCAGTTGTTTCTTCCTGTAACCTATGCTAAGGTTTTCAGTTTTAAGGATGATATGTTTCTTTTCTGCTTCTATGTTCCGAATCTTTAGAAGAGGAATTTTCTTTTTCTTACCAGGAGCCAAATCACCACGGGGGCACCTACCAGTGAAGTTACTGCATTTATGGGTAAAGTATAGTCGCTGCCGGGCATTTGCGCCACGGTGTCGCAAAGTAACATGAGAATGGCACCGCCAAAGATCACTGCCGGCAATAAAATACGGTGATCGTTCACCGGTATTACCTGTCTAATAAGGTGGGGCACTGCCATACCCACAAAGGCCACGGGGCCTGCAAAAGCGGTAATGCTGCCCGCCAAAATACTGGTGGAAATGATGAGCACGGTACGATTACGGCCAATGTTCATTCCCAGACTTCGGGCGTATTGCTCTCCTAAAAGCAGGGAGTTGAGATTTTTTATGCTGAAGAGGGCAATCATCACCCCAAATAACCAGAAAAGGCTAAGAATACCCAGTTCGTTCCAACTGAGATCACCCACACTTCCGTAGGACCAAAAAACATACTGCTGCAGCTGTGCTGCCGGACTAAAATATGCCAGTACGCTTACCACCGCCGAGGTTAGGCTCGCAAACATGAGCCCAATAATGAGAATGGCCATGGTATCTTTTAGCTTGACCGATGCCAGCATTACCGCCATAAGCACGAGTAAACTCCCCAGGCTGGACGCAATTACCACGCCCCATTGGGAGAAAACAATGCCTCCTGCCACACCTCCAAAGATAGTAGCGCCCATGAGTACAAGAGCTACGCCCAGGCTGGCGCCGCTGCTCAATCCCAGCACATACGGCCCGGCTAAAGGGTTCCTGAAAAGCGTTTGCATCAGCATCCCGCTCACCGCAAGGCCTGAACCTACTAAAATGGAGGTAAAAGCTTTTGGCAGGCGGTATTCCATGATAATGTAATGCCAGTTGGTACTGTCTGCTTCCGAAGAAAAAAGTACTGCCAGCACTTCTTCAAAAGGAATATTTACCGATCCAAGGCTAATATTTAAAAGCCATGCCGCTACTGTTGCTCCCAACAAGAGAAATAAAACGATAGTATAGGCACGTGTATTTTGCAACTATTCCAGGGGTTTATAAAAAGTGGAGGTATAGTTGGGGAGCAGCTGGGGGTGAAAAACAGAGATCATGTCTTTCAAAACCAAATCGGGCCGCAAAGGAGCGAGTTCATAGAAAATCACCCCGCCGGTACTCCCTTTTTCACTGGCAAAAGTATAGATATTCCTGTTCTCAAAAGCTTCAAACCTTGCATAGTGGGGAGACGCCTGTAGCATTTGGGTATAAGCTGTGAACTGGCCGGGCCCCATCCAAAAATCGGCATGTGCGGCCTGTGTTAGTACATTTTCAAAAGAAAGGGAAAGGCTGCCTGTGCCTTCTGTCTCTTTAAAAAGGTAATTGGCGTGGGCATCTTCTATAAAAATTGCCTGCCAGGAGTTACCCGCGGGCAGGTACCACTGGTCCTGGTACATGGCACCGGCAACCACATCGGGTTTGTTTTTGGCCTTTTTGGCCAGTTCTTTGGCGCTGAGATACTCTTCTTCTATCTCTTCAAAAAAGGCATTTGCTTCATTCATTTTTCCCAGAAAGGCGCCAAAGAACTTGATCCATTCGGCTTTTCCTAAAGGGGTATGCTCTGTCCAGTCGGCGTTGAACACCACCGGGATTCCGGTTTTTTGGAGCAGGTCAAGGCTCTTGTTGCTGCCATCTACCGAAAAACCTATTACCACATCGGGCTGGAGGTTGAGCAGGCTTTCGGTATTAAGGGCTTCGTTCTTTCCTATTTCCCTGATCTTGCCAGCATCAATGCGTTTGCGGGTTTTTTCAGAAGAAATGTAATCCAGACCGGGAAAGCCCACGAGCAGTTCTTCGGAATTTAGAACCTCAAGCGCCGGAATATGAGTCGTGGAAGTAACCACTACGTTTTTTACCGGAATTTGAACCCGTTGATCAAACTTTACATCCTGTGGTACGGTCGCTCCTTCTTCTGCCAGCAGGTATCTATAGGTCCTGTCGGCATTGGGCCACGGATTTTTTACGGTAATGATCTTATGATCTCCAAAATCGGTGATTGTGAGACCGGAGGCATATTGTATTTCAACTTCTTTTCCCTGCTTTGTTAAGAGCGGAATTTTTTCCTTTTTGTCAGATTTACATCCAAAGCAGATGATAAAAAGTAACAGGCTGTATGTGTAGAGGGTATTTTTCATTGGCACTTCAAAAGTAAGATTATTTAAAATTTTTGAAGTAAAAAGCCCTAAAATGTTTACTTTCGCATTGAATTTTGGTTCGATTGTTTTCTGAAAAAAAATTCCAGAAAGTAAAGACATCGATTAAAAGGGAATCAGGAAAGTTGAATTACGATGTACGAATTTAGAAGTACGAAGTTCATTCAACTTTGAAGGAGGCTTAGGAGATAGTACTTCGTACTTCTAACTTCTAAAATCTAACTTCAAACAAGCCTGAGCTGTTCCCGCAACTGTAAGCTTAGTTCCGATGCGTCGGAATGCCTTTTGTACACTTCATACCACTGTCCTTTATTTTAGGATGGGAAGGTTAACAAAAAGGACGCGAGCCAGGAGACCTGCCATTTTTCATTAATTAAAAACCTTCGGCTTTCGGGAAAAAAGCCTGCGGATGATGAAAAAAAGCACTTTCTACCTTCTATTACTGGCCCTGCTAAATTGGACATCCTCTTTTGCCCAGCTTGACTCTATCAACTATCTCGAAGAGGTATTTGTAAGCGACGTTAAAGTTCGAGAGTTTTCAACCGGCCAAACCCTTATCAAAATTGATGATTCTGTCAGTAAACTCAGTCGTCCTGCGCTAGGAGAGGTCCTGGAGTTCAACTCTCCCATTTATTTTAAGCAGAACGGGCTTGGTATGGTTTCTTCGCCTTCTTTCCGCGGCACCACAGCCTCACAAACTGCAGTTTTGTGGAACGGGATCAATATAAATTCCCAGTTCAACGGGCAGACCGATTTTAATGTTGTTAGTACTGCCGGGGTCGATGAAGTGACTGTGCGCGGTGGCGGAGGAAGTGTCATTTATGGGACGGGAGCTATTGGCGGTACTGTTCACCTCAACAATCGGCTTGCTTTTAACAAGGGTTTCAAAAATGAGGTTTTTCTGCAATATGGCAGCTATAACAGCCTTGATGCCAGGTATAATTTGGAAGCCTCGGGTGAAGTATGGAGTTTAACTATAGCGGGAGCAAGAAACAGTTCTGACAATGATTATGATTATCCCGGAAAAGGGGAGAACCTGAATGGTCAATTTTTCAATAATACGCTTGATGTGGGGCTGGCGTACAAAATCGCTCCCAAAAATTATGTGAGGGTCTTTAGCAGTTTTTCACATGCTGACAGGCATTTTTCGCTTATAAAACCTTCGGAAACTCCTACTAAATACCGGGATATGAACAGCAGGAATTTACTGGAGTGGGAGACGGGGATTGCCCAGTTTAAATCGACTACCAAAATTGCCTTTTTAGATGAAAGCTACAGGTATTATGAAAATCTGAGTTCTAACCGCTTTTCTTTTGGGGAAGCTGAAACTTTTATAGCCCGTAATGACCTGGAATATTTCGGTTTTAAAGACCTTCAGTTGGCTTCGGTGCTTTCAAACACCAATACAAAAGGCGAGGGGTCGGGAATTGATGCTGACAGCCGGAATGTTTTTTCCGCAGCATTTCTTTTAAAGCATCGGGCAACACAAAAATTCTCTTATGAAGCAGGGCTTCGGAAGGAACTGACCAATAATTATGAGAGCCCGGTACTATTTTCAGCAGGAGCAAAATATAGGTTTTCTTCATTTTATACCCTGAAGCTGAATACCTCCAGAAATTTTCGGATTCCCACCTACAATGACCTCTACTGGAACCCGGGAGGAAACCTGGATTTAAAGCCGGAAACTTCACTGCAGGCTGAAATTGGCAACAGTTTTAGCTGGCAGAATTTTGATCTTGACCTTACCGCTTACTATATAGATATACAGGACATGATAAGCTGGGTGCCCGGAACTGGCGGAATATGGCGGCCTCATAATGAAGATGAGGTACGGTCTTATGGCCTGGAAGCATTTTTAGGTTGGGAGAAGAAAGTGGGCAGCGGATTTTTAAACCTTAATGCGATCTATGCCTATACAGCATCCGAAAATCAAAAGACCGGTAAGCAGTTAATATACGTGCCTTACCACAAAGCAACGGCTGCGGCCGGTTATACTTATGGCAGGTGGGAATTTGATTACCAGTTCCTTTTTAATGGAGAGGTTTTCACCCGCTCAAACAATGATTCAAAATATAACCTTGAGGCTTATACCATTTCAAATCTTTCCACTTCTTATGCTTTTGGCCGTGAAAAATCATACAGGTTAGGTGCGCGGGTGAGGAACATTTTTGATGAGACTTATCAAAACGTAGAAGATCGCTGGATGCCCGGCATTAATTTCAATATTTATTTAAATCTTAATTTTTAGTTTATGAAGCTTAGAAAACTATTTTTATTCGGACTCCTTGGCGGGGTTTTCCTTAACTCATGTAGCAGTGATGACGATAATATTAACCCACAACCCGAACCCGAAACCGGCTCTTATGCCGAAGGTTTTTTTGTTTTGAATGAGGGACAAAATCTGGGGTCGGTGACATTTGTAAGTGATGATTTTCAAACTGTAGAGCAGGATATATATGCAGCCGTGAATGATGGAGATGATATTGGGAAGTGGGCACAATCAATTTTTTTTACAGACGAGCTGGCATTTATTATTGGCGGAGGGTCAAATATAATTACCGTAGTAGACAGGTATTCTTTTGAGCTGGTAGGGAAAGTTGAAACAGGATTGCAGGCCCCAAGGTATGGTGCCGTTATTGATGGTAAAGCCTATGTGACCAATCACGCAGGCTGGGAAAGCGTTGAAGACGATTACCTCGTGATCATTGATGTCGAAACTCTTCAAATAGAAGATTCGATAGTTGTAGGGGATGCTGCAGAAACCGTCATTGCTGAAAACGGACTTCTTTATATTCAAAATGCTGCTTATGGTAGCGGCAACTCTGTTTCTGTTTTTAATCCTGCAACAAAAGCTGTTGAGAAAACAATTGAAACAAAAGAAGGATTGAGTGATTTCGAAATCTACAAGGGTAATTTGTATGCCTTAAGTTCAGCCGGATTGCAGGTTAGGAATATAAATAGTGGGGAATTGATTTCAGAAATATCATTTTCTGATGATCTTGCCGGCGCAAGTAAACTTGACGTTGAAGATGATAAGATCTATTACACAGTAGAGGGAGATGTTTTTGCAGTTGGCCTGGATGCTACAGAACCAGCTGAAGCAGCTGTTATTAGCAGTAACAGTGCTAATTTATACGGATTTGATGTAGAAGATGACCATATCTACTTAGCTGATGCCCCTTCATTTTCTGAAAGTGGTATGGTGAGGATCTACACCTTTACCGGGCAATTAGTGGCAGAATTATCAGTTGGTATAGGCCCTAACGGATTTTATTTTAATGACTAAAACAGATATGTTTTAAATGAAAAAATCCCGCGAAAGCGGGATTTTTTATTGGTATGTATTTAGATCTAGTTGCGTTTTGAAGGCAACTCATTGGTGTACATTCTTTGGTAGGTAGGCTGAAACATATCGCTCTCTCCTTCAATCTTAAACCTGTCATTGAGCATTCTTTTTTGTGCAGCAGTTGCCGCCTCTCCGCCAGTCTCTCCTGAAATGGCATTTAAAGCAACCTTTAATAAGGGTTCCTCTGGGTCTCCAAGGGGAAGATAATTAAGGCCTTCTGATGCTTTGATGTCGGGAGTTAAACCGTTGTCGTAATCGCTTTTTCCTACTGAGTTTGCAACTTTTGAAATGAGCGGCTGTATGGCATATTTATGTGAAGGGTTAACGTTCTCTTTGGCGAACATCATGTGATTTGAATCGTACAGGGTTCTTGAACTCTGATACTTTCCTGCAGTATTATCTCCAATGTGAACCACCTCGATGTAAGGATCTAATCCATTAATCAAAAGTTCACTGGCAGAAGCAGAGCCACGGGTGGCAATTATATAAACCCTCGCCAGGTTCAGGCTGTTAATGTCTTCCCCGGTATGTATCTTGTCATTGAACCTGAATTTAACATATTCGGGAGCTTCTGCTTCATAAATCGCTTTCCATTTCTCATTCATAATCAATTCGGCAAGTAACTCGCCTTTAAATCCACCGGTGATCATAGATGAAAGGTCTGAGGCCGTTTCAACCGATCCTCCTCCGTTGTACCTAAGGTCAATTACAAGTTCATCAACGCCTTCAGCTTTAAAGAAACCAAAAGCCTCGTTGAGTTTTGGATCAAAATCTGAAGTAAATCCGTTGTACATAAGGTACCCAACATTTAGGTCGTTATGTTTTAAAACCTTGGCTACGTGAACGGGATTTTCAGCAAGTTCTACACTTGTAAGCTGGGCGGTTTCTCCGCTTAAACCAATCGTATTGTTATTAATTTCGGCATAAGAAACGCTAAAGCTGTCCTGAGACAAAAGCTGGCCTAAATTACCAACAGTCAGTTGCTGCCCGTCAACTTCAAGAAAAATATCCCCGCGTTTGATCCCTGCCTGGTCTGCAGGAGAACCGGGCACTACATATCTTGTGATTATAAAAGCATCGCTTCCACCTCCAATAGTTCCGTAGGCAAAAACCATCCCTGTAGTTTTTTCTATCCCGCTGTAAAGCAATTTTTCCAGCTCGGTATAATCATCCCACATAAAACTGAACCTGTCATGTGAGGCTTTTAAATTTTCATAGGTTTCTTCAGGTTCGTCAAAATCTGCAAAAAAGTCTTTTTTCTCCTGAAGGTTTTTAAAATAACCTTCCTGTAATTCGGGCACTTCGGCTTCATAAAGGTACCAATCGGCCATTGCGCGATGTATGAATAGGTCAACAGTGTAATCCCGTGCATCGGGAGTTATTTCGGGTTCCTTTTCCTGTACATCGTCATCTTTGGAGCAGGAGGTGAAAAATATTCCCAGCAGGAATAGCGGCATAAATAATCTCTTCATTTAAAATACATTTAGTGGTGGCTAAAACTAAGATAATCGCGATTAGTATCAAAGAAAAATGCAAAATATATGTTAAAATTCCACTTTTCAGGTGCCTGGCAGGTCAGGATCTTCGGTATACATCATTTGGTGAAGTAGGTCGTAATTACTGCTTTCTCCTAACACCTCAAAAATGCCATTTTTGACACTCATTTCGGAAGTGCGTCCTTCTATGAGGCTTAACACCGCTGCCAGTAAGGGCTCGTTAGGATCTCCCAATACTCCGAGATCTGTAAAATCTTCTTTTATTTCTACATCGGGAGAAAGCCCTTCGGAATAATCGGTGACATTATTTACGTTCAGGCTCTTATAAATTAGGGGCTGTACCGCGTAAGAATGCCCAGTATTTGCTCCGTTTCTGCGGAAGTTTGGCGAATCGTAAAGCGTAGTGGAAGCCTGAAATTTTCCGGTAGTGTTTTCCCCTACCTGAATCACATCGATGTATGGCTTAAGTCCGTTGATCACCAGCTCGCTGGCCGAGGCAGTCCGTAAAGTAGTAATGAAATAGACCTTTCCCAGTCCCAGGCTGTTTATGGCTGCTCCTGTTCTTATTTTATCGTCAAAAAGATTGACCAGACTTTCTGGGGCGGTAGATTCTAAAAGTTCCTGATATTCTTCATTCCACTGTTCTTTGCTGAAGATCTCCCCGGTGAACTGTCCCGTGATCATACTGGCCAAATCGCTGGCAGTCTCCACCGAACCCCCGCCATTATATCGCAGGTCTACAATTAAATCCTGAACTCCTTCGGCTTTGAAGTATGCAAAAGTATTGTTTAAAACATCATCAAAAGTGCCTGTAAATCCGTTGTACATGAGATAGCCTACCGTACCATTTGTTGTTTCAAAGGTTGTGGCGATATAAACAGGATTGGTGGTATACTCTTCTTTTTGCAGGTTTATGGTCTCTCCTGTAGCGATGATCTCACCTTCAGTGAACTCTGCCATACCTATAGTGTAACTTTGCTGTTGCAGCAGTCTTGAATAATTTTCACGGTGGAGTTCTACGCCATCTATGCTGTTGAACAAATCTCCTCTCTTTACTCCCTGCTCTTCAGCTGAAGTATTGGGCAAAACATACCGCACATAACCCACTACGTTTTGGGAGCCTGGAGGATAGGCCACCACGCCATACTGCATTCCGTTTGAAGTATTGATGCCGTCAAGCAACTTTTCCAAAGCCCTGTAATCCTGCACCAAAAAACTGAAATCATCAAAATCGGCTACCAGGCCTTCATAAAAAAGTTCTTCGGGAGATGAATAACCTCTAAGAAATTCGTTGAGTTCTTCCTGGTTGGCAAAACGATCATCGGCAAGATTGGGAACATCGGCCTTGTAGAGATACATATCGTTCATAGCCCGCCAAATAAAATTTTTAATTTCCAATTCGTCCGAAGCTACAAGTACGTCATCACGGTCATCATGGCAACCATAGATAAACAGCAACATGAAAAAAGAGAGGAGTAATTTCGGGGTAGATTTCATAGCTTTATCCATATTTATCACTTTAAATGTAATACGAATAAATATACTTTTTAATATTTATTGGTAACAAAGTACCTTCAACGTCGTCGTAAAGGAAAGGGGCCTAAAAAAGCCCTGCCAACCAAACCAAAATGAAACAGCATACTTTTATAAATCTCATGAAACCGGTGCAGGACAAGATGTACAGGCTTGCCTTAAGGCTACTGGTTTCAAAAGAGGCTGCAGAAGATGCGACACAGGAAGTGATGTTGAAGCTTTGGAGCCGTAAAGAGAAATTGAGTTCTTATAACAATGTAGAGGCCTTTGCCATGACCGTTACCCGGAACCATTGTCTCGATCAACTTAAGCTGAAACAGAACAATAACCTGCGCATTGTTCACAGCAATTACGAGTGTGGTGAAACTTCACTGCAGCACAAAGTAGAGATACAGGATGACCTGAACTGGGTGGAGAAGATCATTGCCGAGCTACCTGAACAGCAAAAGATCCTCATCCAGTTAAGGGAGGTGGAGCAGTATGAGTATGAAGAGATAGCTAAAATGACCCAAATGAACCAGACAGCTATACGGGTAGCTTTAAGCAGGGCCCGAAAAAAAATAAAAGAAGAAATGATTAAAAGACACCGCTATGGAATCGCAAATAATTGAGAAACTGCTAGACCGCTACTTCGAAGCCGAAACCACGGGAGAAGAAGAAGCCCGCCTAAAGAACTATTTTAGTTCGGGTGAGGTCGCGCCACACCTGCAACAGTACATTCCCATGTTCTGTTACTTTGACCAGGCAAAGACCGAAAAGCTTGAGAGGAAAGTTGCTTATACACCTCATAAAAACAGGCTGGAGCCGGGCAGGAAAAAAGTGTATTCGTGGGTAGCAATCGCCACTTCTATTGTGATCTTCCTGGGAGTTGTAATACAGCAGGAAAACCAGGTGAGCGAGTTTGGCACTTACGAAGATCCCGAACTGGCTATGCAAAAAACCAGGGAAGCCCTTGAGATGATGTCCCTGTATATGAACGCCGGCACCGAAGATCTTAGCTACATAGAAGAATTTAATAATACTAAAGATAAAATTGTAAAATAACCCAAAAATCAAAATCATGAAAAAGTTCAGCCTTGCCTTACTGGCACTTATATTACCCTTTCTTTCGGGAGCTCAAACCTTTGATAAATATGAGGGCATGAAAGAAGTAGACGCGGTAGTGGTAACAAGTAAAATGTTCAAGTTACTCACTAAAATTGACCTTAATGCCGATGATCCTGAAACCCAGGCTTACATTGATCTTATTGAGAACCTTAAGGAGATGAAAGTGCTTTCAACAACCAAAGAGAACATTCGTCAGCAAATGGCTCTTGATGTGGCATCATACATCAAAAAAGGCAGTATGGAAGAGCTTATGAGAGTGTCTGAAGACGGCAAAACAGTGCGTTTTTATTACAAACCCGGCAAAAATGACGATTACGTGAGCCAGTTGTTTATGTTCATGGAAGGTGAAGACAAGAATAAACCCATGTCGGTCATCCTTAACATTACCGGAGAAATCAACCTTGCGCAGGTGTCAAAACTTGCCAACGACTTCAAGATTCCGGGAGGAGAAGAACTCGAAAAAGTAGAAACAAAATAAGATGAAAAATTCAGTTTTTATACTGGTACTACTATGCCTTGGGTTTGTTTCCTGTAACAATGAAACCAGTCTTCAGGAGTTTTATGTAGAGCATCAAAATGATAACCAGTACCTGGCATTCGACATTCCTGTAAGTTTACTAACAGGTGATAATTCTGCCCTTACCGCCGAACAAAAGGCTACTATGGAAACTATTAAGAAAGTGAATATTCTGGGATTTCCATTAAAAGGAGAGAACAAGGGAGAATATGAAGCAGAAAAAGAGCGGTTAACGTCTATTCTGAAGGCTGATAAATACCAGCAGCTTATGCGGTACGGCGGGGGCACACGAAAAGCTGAACTTTACTACCTGGGCGAAGAAGATGCCATTGACGAACTGATTGTATTTGGAAGCGATGATGAAAAAGGCTTCGGAATAGCACGTCTTACCGGAAATGACATGAATCCTGAAGCCCTTATACGTCTCCTGAAGTCTTTTGAAAAAGGAGAACTCAATGTTGCCGGATTACCAAAATTAGAAGGCTTCCTTGATTAAAAACTTATCCTGCAAAGGGAAAGAGGTCTCAAAAATGTCATTTTTGAGACCTCTTTTTTTATAGTGTATTTTAGTTTCAGTAGAATTTTTCAGTTTTACCGACTACCGACTACCGACTACTAAATTCCCGTGTAGTTCTGCGGACTAATTTGTCGCAGCTCCTGTTTAATTTCTTCAGAAACATCCAGTTGCCCAATAAATGCTGAAATACTGTCTTTATCGATCTTTTCATTGGTTCTGGTAAGTCCTTTCAACGCTTCGTAAGGATTGGGATAACCTTCCCTTCTCAAGATCGTCTGGATGGCTTCGGCAACCACAGCCCAGTTCTTTTCAAGATCCTCATCTAGCTTAGCCTCATTCAGCAGCAGTTTATTCAGTCCTTTTAGGGTAGAGGCGAAACCAATCAAGGTATGGCCAAATGGTACTCCTATATTGCGCAATACAGTACTATCAGTAAGATCGCGCTGTAAACGACTCACAGGCAACTTAGCCGATAGGTGCTCAAAAAGGGCATTTGCGATACCTAAATTTCCTTCACTGTTTTCAAAATCAATAGGATTTACTTTATGTGGCATTGCCGAAGAACCTACTTCCCCTTCTTTTATCTTCTGTTTAAAATAATCCATCGAAACGTAAGACCAAACGTCTTTGTCTAAATCGAGAATTATGGTATTGATGCGCTTCAAGGCATCAAAAAGAGAGGCCATATGGTCGTAATGCTCAATTTGGGTAGTGGGAAAAGAATAGTACAGGCCAAGGGAGCCTTTCACAAAATCTTTTCCAAAATTTTTCCAGTTGATATGTTGAAAAGCCACTTTATGGGCATTGAAGTTGCCGGTAGCTCCTCCAAATTTTGCTGCATTTGGAATATCCTGCAAAAACCTGATCTGTTCTTTAAGCCTCACCACAAAGACCTTTATTTCTTTGCCAAGGCGGGTGGGAGAGGCCGGTTGGCCATGGGTTCTCGCCAGCATGGGCACTTCCTTCCAGTCGGTAGCCAGTTGTTCCAGTTTTTCGACAAGCCCGGTAAGCGCCGGATTGTAAACTTCCTCGAGTGCTTCTTTAATGCTAAGAGGCACGGCCGTATTGTTAATGTCCTGGGAAGTTAAACCAAAGTGGATAAATTCCTTATATGCTGAAAGGCCCAGGCTATCGAATTTATTTTTAATAAAATATTCTACAGCCTTAACATCGTGATTGGTCGTGTTCTCTATCTTTTTTATTTCCAGGGCATCTTCAGTAGAAAATTCAGAATAAATTTTACGCAACGCCGGAAAAACTGATTGATCAACTCCCTGTAATTGTGGTAGCCCGTGTTCGGCCAGGGCAATAAAATATTCGATTTCTACCCGTACCCGGTATTTGATCAGGGCCTGTTCGCTAAAATAGTTTGCAAGTTGCTGAGTTTTGGAAGAATATCTGCCATCTATAGGAGATATTGCCTGAAGAGAAGTCATGAGTGTTGGTTAAAAATTTAAAGGCTAAAGATACATTTTAAGGTGCAACCGTAAAAAGTATTTATTCTTTATGTTCACTCCGAATCCTGCAACAGTTCTTTCACCAGTTTTGGAACTCCTGTCGAGGCTTTTTCTGAAAAGATCTTCAGGTGCCTGGTTTCCTTTACAGCGGGTTTGGGATCTATAAAATACACCGGAATTCCTTCGGGAGCGTAATGTAAAAGTCCGGCAGCAGGGTACACCTGCATGGAGGTGCCAATAATTAGGAGAATATCGGCTTCCATAGTGATTTGTATAGCCGGTTGCATCATGGGTACAGCTTCACCAAACCAAACAACGTGTGGCCGCAGCTGGCGTTGATGTTCACAAAAATCTCCAGTCACCAAATCCCCCTCCCAATCCAGCACCAGGTCTTCATCAAAAGTACTGCGTACCTTTTTTAGCTCTCCGTGAAGGTGGATCACATTTTTGCTGCCCGCCCGCTCATGCAGGTCGTCTACATTCTGGGTGATAATATGCACATCGTACTTCTTTTCGAGTTCTTTAAGCGCTTTATGAGCGGGATTAGGATCTACCGTTTGTAGTTGCCGCCTGCGTTTATTATAAAAATCAAGCACGAGCTCCTGGTTGCGTTCCCAGCCCATGGGAGAGGCAACTTCCATTACATCATGGCCTTCCCACAGCCCGTCTGCATCTCTAAATGTGTTGATTCCGCTTTCTGCACTTATCCCGGCACCTGTAAGCACTACGATTTTTTTCATTTCTGAAAGATTTGATTTCTAAAATGTAAGCAGTTTTATTGAGAAATCATAACGTAAAAGTCTATTTCCTTACCTCTCAAAAAGGGTAAAATCGGGAAGTATTTGCTACTTTCGCCGGCATGGAAGAGCATCTTAAACTGCTGTCATACCTCGAGACTTTTCTTACTACAAGGAGAAAAGAGCTTTTTAAGAAGGTTATTGCAAAGCGCACCAATCATTTTACTGTGGCTACCCAGGATGTTTACCAACTTCACAACACGAGTGCGGTGATACGCAGCTGCGACGTTTTTGGGGTGCAAAATGTACATGTGGTAGAGGAGGTGAACGTTAAAAAAATTGATCGTGAAATTGCTATGGGGGCACAAAAGTGGGTGGATATTAATCGTTATACCTCTACTCAAAGCTGCGTTAAAAGCCTGCGGAAAAATGGTTACAGGATCATTGCCACATCTCCTCATGAAGGCACACTACTTCAGGATTTTGACATTTCACAACCCGCTGCACTTTTTTTTGGTACCGAAACTAAAGGCCTTTCGCAGGAAGTGCTGGAAGAAGCAGATGAATTTTTACAAATCCCTATGGTTGGCTTTACCGAGAGTCTGAATATTTCGGTTTCCGCAGCCATTATTTTACAAAGTTTAAGTTCCAGATTAAGGAATAGCGATATCAACTGGCAACTTTCACAGGAGGAGCAGGTAATGAAACAGATTGATTGGGCAAGGAAGAATTTGAAAAATTATGCCGAAATTCTTTCACGCTTCAAGGCAACACAATAAATTTATTTACTTTTAGATCCCTATAGTTAAAGAATATGACTCTTTTCTTTTATGTCATCATTGGCATTATCACCTTTGTGGCATTTTTACATGCGTGGGCAAAGAAAGAATACAACGTAAGCCACACGGTGGTGATCAATCGCCCTAAAGCTGAAGTGTATGCATTTGTACGCCAGTTAAAAAAACAACCGCTGTGGATTCCCTGGTATCTTGATGATCCAAAAGTGGTGATCAAGTTTAAAGGGGAAGATGGTAAAGTGGGAGCAACTTCTTACTGGAAAGGGCGCAATAACATTGAAGGCATTCAAAAGATCGTGAAGATAAAGGAAGGAAAGGTCCTGGAGACCCAACTGCTGTTCATTAAACCCTATAAATCTTTATCCCTTCTTTATGTAGCCGTTAAAGAAATGGATTCTAACCGCACTAAAATGGTGTGGGGAGTAAAGGGAGTTCATAAATTTCCCGCCTCAGTAATTATGCTTTTCTACGGAATGGAACGTGCTTTAGGGAAGCATTTTGAAGCAGGTTTGTATAACCTGAAGACTCACCTGGAAAGGAACAAATTAAATTAAAACTGAAGGTTTACAGGAGGTGTTTTAAAGTTTCTTCCTGCATGTTACAAATCAAGTATAAAAAAAGAAGTCCCAAAAATGTCATTTTTGGAACCTCTTTTTTTAATTTACTATCTGTTCAAAACCTTGTATTCTTCGTAACAGCCGCTCATCGCATCCAGTATCTGCAAGTCGTTTGCGTTATTTATAAAGTCGGTAGAATAGTTGCAGCGACGCAGCACTTCATCTATGTCCATTCGGTTTATTCCCAGAACGGCCATAAGGGTTTGCCTGTCAAACTTGCTTTGCAAAAGATTCCGGATCTTATCATCCTGCTTCATTTCGCGTAGCTTTTTCATTTGTTTGGGCTGGCGTCCAAAGATGTTGTACAGCGCATCGGCCGGATTAAAGATGGCACCCAAAGCTCTTGAAATGGCGTTAGGGCTGTATTCTCCTCCTTCATATCCCTGGTTTAACCCAGAGATGCTGTAGCGGTAATTTTCATAGATTGGAATGTTTTTAGCGTCAATCTCCAGGTAACCTGTTAACTGTATTGGGCTTACAACCACTTCTTCTAAAGCGATCCCCAGTTCGGTCATTTTTACCTTAACCTCCCCGTACTTAAGCCAGTCATTGGTAACCCTCACCCGTATGGATTTAAATCCGAGGTAAGAGAAATACAGGGTGTCATTTACTTCGGCCTGGATTTTAAAGTGTCCATCTTCAGCAGAGACGGAGCCAATTACCTGGTTGAGGTTTACAATATGTGCATTCTCAATAGGCACGTTGTTGGCTGCATTAAGAACTTTACCTGAGACCACAGTAGTTTCCTGGCCTAAGGCCACGAAACTGAAAAGCAGGAAGAGAGGGGTTAAAAACTTTTTCATGCTATGGATTAAGCTTTTTTGGTACTTTGAAAAAACTGTACCAAAAAAGCTATTTCGAGATTACTTTTTTGATCTTCTCCTTTTTATTGAACTTTCAATGCTGCTGCTGCGGCTACCGCTTTTCTTTCCCTTGCGTCCGCCAGATCCTGCATCAGATGATCTTCTTTTTCCTCCGGAAGGAGCGTCAGATGAGCGTCTTCGACCTTTGTCGCCTCCTCTTGAAGGTTTGTCAAAGCTGCGTTCTCCTTTGTCTCTTCCTTTATAACCACCGCCTTTACGACCGCCGCCACCGCTGCGTTCTTTTCCGGCACTTTTTTTAGTGATCTCTACATTGATGTGACGCCCCTGGTGCTTAAAGTCCTGGAAGATGCGAAGCACCTCTTCGGCTTTAGAACTGTCTACATTAAAGAATGAAAAGCTGTCTTTTACTTCCACTCGGTTTACATCGTCTCTTCCAAGATCAAGAGTAGCCTTTAAGAAATCTTTCAGGCTCATCCAGTCAAAATCGTCTTTGGCACCTACGTTGATAAAGAATCTTGTGCTGTCGCCTTCATCTTCATAAACTTCAGTAGAACCTTTTGCATTTAAATCCTGCGCATTATTATAGTAGTTGAAGAATCGGGTGAATTCAACCGAAAAGAATTTTTTCAGTAATTCCTCCTTGGTAAGACCTTCAAAAAGTTCGGCTATGCTTGGTAGGTACTTGTCAATCTCGTGGTTGATCTCGGTCTTGCTAATTTCATTGGCAAGGTGAAAGAGCTGTACTTCACAAATCTCCCTTCCGTCAGGGATTTCTTTTCTCTCAAACGACTGACCAATAATACGTTCTATGCCTTTTATCTTACGTACTTCGCTTTTGGAAACGATAACCATAGAAACCCCGCTTTTTCCGGCTCTACCGGTACGGCCACTTCTGTGGGTGTAAGTTTCAATCTCATCGGGAAGCTGATAGTTAATTACGTGCGTGATATCATCAACGTCAATTCCGCGGGCAGCAACATCTGTAGCTACCAGCATCTGGATTTGTCTCCCCCTAAAGCTTTTCATTACCAGGTCACGTTGATTCTGGCTAAGATCGCCGTGAAGGGCTGCAGCGTTATAGCCATCTTCAATTAACTGCTCGGCAACCTTTTGGGTGTCGCGCTTGGTACGGCAAAAAATTACCGAAAAAATATCAGGGTTAGCGTCTGCAAGCCTCTTTAGAGCTGCATAACGGTCACGGGCATTAACAATATAATATTCATGAGAGACATTTGAAGTCCCCATATTCTTGGTTCCTACAGTGATTTCTACCGGAGTGCGCATAAACTTCTTTGCAATGGTAGCAACCTCTTTAGGCATGGTAGCCGAAAATAACCAGGTGCTTTTTTCTGAAGGTGTGTGCGAAAGGATCTCAGTGATATCTTCATAGAATCCCATGTTAAGCATCTCATCGGCTTCATCAAGGATGCAATACTGGATGTTCGAAATGTCTACCAGCCTTCTGTTCACCATATCCTGCATACGGCCGGGAGTGGCAACAATAATTTGTGCACCTTTCTTGATTTGCGCAGCCTGATCTGTAATGCTGGCGCCCCCGTATATAGCTACGGTATTTAGGCCCTTAAAATATTTGGAGTAATTCTTTAATTCGTTGGTAATTTGTAAACACAACTCACGGGTTGGAGAAAGAATAAGGCCCTGTGTCTTTCTACTGTCTACATTGATCTTTTGGATAAGCGGAAAACCAAATGCTGCGGTTTTTCCGGTTCCGGTTTGTGCAAGAGCCACCATATCTGTGTCTTCCTGCAATAAAATTGGGATTGCTTTTTCCTGTACTTCGCTCGGGTTTTCAAAACCCATGTCTTTAATTGCCTGTAACAGGGCATCATTCAATCCTAATAATTCAAAATTATTCATACATATCTAATAAGCGGCAAAGGTAAGGATTAGTTAGCAGCTTATTACATTTATATTTACAGCTTCGTGGAGGCAAGAAAGTCAATGAGTTGTTGGGTTGCGCGTGCACGGTGGCTAATTTCAGATTTTTCTGAAAGATCCATTTCAGCGAATGTAAGCTCTTTTCCTTCGGGTTGAAAGACAGGATCATAGCCAAAACCCTGTGAACCTTTCCTTTCAAAAATGACATTTCCAGGGCAAATTCCGGTGAAGGTGTGAAGCTGCCCCTCAAAATGAAGTGCAATGACCGTTTTGAAGCGGGCGCTGCGATCTTCTTTACTCTGAAGTTCTTTCAGTAGTTTCTCAATATTTGCATCGCTGCTTTTTTCTTCGCCTGCATACCTGGCCGAATAAACCCCCGGCGCCCCGTTCAAAGCTGCAACTTCAAGCCCCGTATCATCGGCAAAGCAGTCATAACCGTATTTTTCCTTCACATAATCGGCTTTTTGAATGGCATTGCCTTCAATAGTAGGAGAAGTTTCAGGAATGTCTTCGCTGCAGCCAATCTCTTCGAGCGAAAGCAGCTCAATTCCTTTTGGCATCAGTGCCTGTATTTCTTTTACTTTGTTTTTATTCTGAGTGGCAAAAACCAGTTTCATAAGCTGTTATTTATGGTGATAGGGTTCGTTTTTAAGAATGGTAAAAGCCCGGTATAGCTGCTCTACAAAGAACAACCTTACCATCTGGTGTGAAAATGTCATTTTTGAGAGGGAGATCTTTCCATCGGCGCGCGAATAGACTTCTTCGGAAAAACCATAAGGGCCGCCAATAACAAAAATGAGTTGCTTCATGCCGCTGTTTAAACGCTTCTGAATATATTCTGAAAAAGCTTCCGAAGAGAATTGTTTTCCGTTTTCATCAAGCAATACCACAACATCTGAAGTAGTCACTTTCTCAAGGATCAATCTACCTTCCGCAGTTTTTTGCTGGTCTACAGAAAGGTTTTTGGTCTTCTTGAGATCGGGGATGATCTCAAATTCAAACTTGTTGTAAAACCCGAGCCTGTTGACATAGGTATCAATGAGGTTTTGCAAAGCCTTATCATCGGTTTTTCCTATTGTCAGCAATTTTATAGTCATGGTAAAATTTAAGTGTTTACTTTGTAACTTTAGCAAAAATAGGTACTCCAATGATTTCAAAAGAACAATTTGAAAAGGAAATTGAATTAATTATTGAAAATGCTTTAAGGGAAGATATAGGAGATGGCGATCACAGTTCCCTGGCCTGTATCCCGGCAGATGCCCGTGGAAGAGCGAAATTACTTGTTAAAGACAGTGGAATCCTTGCGGGAGTTGATTTTGCCCGCCGCGTTTTTGAGAAGGTAGACCCTCAAATAAAAATGGAGGTGTTGATGCAGGATGGCAGCCGTATCAAGCCCGGGGATGTGGTTTTTTACATTGACGGGGCTTCGCAGTCTATTCTCAAAGCCGAGCGGCTTGTGCTCAACGCCATGCAGCGCATGAGTGCCATAGCGACTAAAACCCGCACTTTTGCCGATAAACTTGAAGGTACTCATACCAAAATACTCGACACAAGAAAAACCACGCCCGGGATAAGAGCCCTCGAGAAATGGGCCGTAAAGATTGGCGGGGGAGAAAATCACCGTTTTGCGCTTTACGATATGATCATGTTAAAAGATAATCACATAGATTTTGCGGGAGGCATAGAAACTGCAGTGCTAAAGACTCAGGACTACCTTGCCAGCAATAACCTGAACTTGAAGATCATTGTGGAGGCCAGGGATATCCAGGAGATAAAGCAGATCCTTAGAGCAGGGGGAGTGGATAGAATTTTACTTGACAACTTTAATTACAACGAAACCCGGGAGGCTGTTGCCTTAATTGCAGGGCGTTGTGAAACCGAATCTAGCGGCGGCATCACCCTTGAAACTGCCAGGAAATATGCCGATTGCGGTGTTGATTTTATTTCGAGCGGGGCCCTGACGCATTCTGTCTATAACCTCGATCTCAGCTTAAAAGCTGTGTAGTAAATGAGTAAGGGCGAGAAAACAAGTGCTAAAAAAAAGGAGGGCTTTACCTATTGGTGGACAAGCCGGGCGAAAAAAATAGTCCTGCCCGGGCTTGAAGGCCTGTCTCTTTATGATCTCTACATTATTTTTTATGCGGGTATTGTAAAGGGAACTTTTTCGGCGCGGGCAAGTGCTATTTCTTTCAGTTTCTTTATGGCGCTTTTCCCGTTCCTGCTCTTTATTCTAAACCTGATTCCTTTCATAGATTTTATTGACGACTTCCAACTTGAATTCCTGGCGTTTGTAGACTCCCTGCTTCCGCCTGAAACCAGTGAATTTTTTAATGATATTTTTTACGATATCGCGGCAAGGAAAAGAGGAGGCTTACTATCCGTAGTTTTTTTGCTGTCCATTTTTCTTATGGCAAATGGCGTCAATGCTGTCTTTACCGGTTTTGAATTCTCTTACCACACCAAAAAGAACCGGTCTATAATAAGACAATACTTTATTGCAGTGGGAGTTTCTTTAATTCTGGCGCTATTATTGCTTATTACTGTAGTAGTGTGGGTTTATCTTACCTACCTAACCGAAGATCTTAAAGTGCTGCAGGTAGTAAACGATGCAGTGATTTGGGCAAATTTGGGGAGGTATGTGATCTTCACGACAATGATATATCTGGCCATAGCCATACTTTATTATTTTGGAACCAAAGAAAGTAGGCTAAGCCGTTTCTTTTCGATAGGAGCTTTCTTTTGTACAATTTTTATTTTACTGAATACCTATCTATTTGGGTTGTATATTGAAAACTTTTCAGCTTATAACGAATTATACGGCTCTATTGGAGCATTATTGATCTTAATGTTCTATATATGGATAAATTCTAATATATTGTTGCTGGGTTTTGAACTCAATGCTTCCTTGATGAAGCTGAAAAGGAACAAAAAGTAATCTTTTAACAAACCAGAATCTATGAAAAAACTGCTTTTATTATTAGTAGCTGTAGTGGTATCCTCTACAGCGGTGGCTCAAAAAAAGGTTGGAGGAGTAGTGCTTCCCGCTACTCAAAATTTCCAGGACCACACACTCTACCTTAACGGGGCCGGTGTGAGGGAAAAACTTTGGATAGACCTCTACGCTGCCGCACTTTATCTCGACAAAAAGAACAACAATGCCCAGGAAATATTAAATGCCGATAAGCCTATGGCTATAAGGCTTCACATCGTCTCCAAATTGATTACCAGCGATAAGATGGTAGATGCAGTGACCGAAGGTTTTGAGAATTCTACCGGCGGCAATACTGCCCCTATTAAAAGTGAAATTGATAAACTGCTTGGTTTCTTCAAGGAAGACATTCAGAAAAATGACATTTTTGACCTGGTTTACCTTCCAGGGAAAGGAGTGGTAGCCTACAAGAACGGTAAAGAGCGCGGTGTAGTTACAGGAAAAGAGTTTAAAAAAGCCCTTTTTGGCATCTGGTTATCTAACAGACCAGCCGATGACGGACTTAAAGATGATCTTCTTGCCGCAGAATAATTTTTTCTGATTAAAAAATACCTAATAAACCATTCTTTTCAGGATGGTTTATTTTTGCAGTTAATTCCTCTTATTTTTGCTTAAAACACAAGCCTCAAAAATGCCTTTTTTCATCAATGTTATTTTACCCCTTCCGCTGGAGAAGCATTTTACTTACAGCGTTAGCAAAGACGAGGCGCAATTTCTAAAGCCGGGGATGCGCGTGGCCGTTCCCTTCGGAAAATCAAAAATTTATACGGGAATTGTTTCTGAAGTACATCAAAGACCTCCTGAAGTCTATGAGGCCAAACCCATAGAGCAGATACTCGATAAAACCCCTTTGGTGACAGCGGGCCAGTTGAAATTGTGGAGCTGGGTGGCGTCTTATTATATGTGTTCAGAAGGGGAGGTGCTTCGGGCGGCTTTGCCAGGTCCCTTTCTTTTGGAGAGTGAAACTATAGTGCAGCTTGCAAAAGATGTCGAAATTGATGACGACACGCTGAGTGATGATGAATTTTTGCTGGTGGAAGCCCTGCAAACCAAATCATCTTTAAAGATCAATGAAATTATACAGCTGCTCGATAGAAAGACCGTGCTCCCAATAATTAATTCTTTAGTAGAGAAAAAGCTGGCGGTAGTGAACCAGGAAATATATGAGCAGTACAAGCCTAAAATTGAACGTTTCGTAAAACTTCATGACCGGTATTTAGAGGAGGCAGCCATGCACGAACTGCTCGATGAGCTAAGCAGGGCTCCAAAACAAAGGGAGGTGATTTTTACCCTTTTTGGGATCTCAGCAAAATCGGCTAAGGGAAAATCTTCAGTAAAAGTTGCTGAACTGGCTAAGAAGAGTGGTGCTTCAGCTTCAGTAATAAAATCTCTTATAGACAAAGGTGTTTTAGAAGAGCTAAAAATTGAAATTTCCCGCTTCAGCTTTGATCTCGAAAACCACGGAAAAAACCTGCAGCTTAATGAATATCAGGAAAAGGCTTTACAGGAAATCGAATCTTCTTTTGAATCGCAGGATGTATGTTTGCTCCACGGAATCACTTCCTCCGGAAAAACTGAAATTTATGTAAAACTTATTGAGAAAGCCATTTCTCAGGGAAAACAAGTGTTGTACTTGCTGCCGGAAATAGCCCTTACCGCTCAACTGATTGCCAGGCTTCAGAATTATTTTGGGGAGCAGGTGCTTATTTTTCATAGCAGGTATTCGGTCAATGAGAGGGTAGAGGTGTACCAAAGTGTGCTGCAAAATAAAGAAACAGCACGTATAGTGATTGGGGTGCGCTCAAGTATCTTTCTTCCGTTTCACGATTTAGGTCTTGTGATCGTAGATGAAGAGCATGAATCTACTTTTAAACAATACGACCCTGCGCCACGATATCATGCGCGGGATACCGCTGTGGTACTGGGAAAACTGCAGGGTGCAAAAGTGCTGCTGGGATCGGCCACGCCTTCGCTGGAATCTTACTTCAACGCCGATCATTCTAAATACGGACTGGTGAACCTGGCGCGTCGCTATGGCGATGTACTGCTGCCCGAAATAGAGATCGTGGATGTTAAGGAGAAGCACCGTAAAAAACGCATGACAGGTCATTTTTCGGACAGGCTGCTGGAAGAGATCAAAGAAACCCTGAAGAATAAGGAGCAGGTAATTCTTTTTCAGAATCGCCGGGGCTTTAGTCCAATTTTAGAATGTAACACCTGTGGCCATTCGCCGCAATGTCCTAATTGTGACGTGAGTTTGACCTATCACAGTCATAGCAACCAGTTGCGTTGCCATTATTGCGGTTACCATATGGCTATGCAGCAAAAATGTATGGCCTGTGACAGCCCTGAACTTTCTACCAAAGGCCTGGGGACAGAGCAGGTGGAAACTGAACTGAAGGCACTTTTTCCCGATCATAAAATAGGGAGGATGGATCTTGATACCACCCGTGGAAAGCAGGGGTATGAGAAAATAATTTCGGCTTTTGAAGAAGAAAAGATCGACATCCTGGTGGGGACACAAATGGTGACCAAAGGGCTCGACTTTAGAAATGTGAGGTTGGTGGGCATCATGAATGCCGATACGCTCCTGAACTTCCCCGATTTCAGGGCTCATGAGCGCAGCTTCCAGTTAATGCTGCAGGTGGCAGGCAGGGCAGGAAGAACCCAAAAGCGAGGTCTGGTTCTTATCCAGACTTTTAATCCTCATTATCAAATCGTTCAGCAGGTCTCTACCAATAGTTACCACGAAATGTACAAAGAGCAGCTGGAAGAGCGGCGCAATTATAAGTATCCGCCATTTTACAGGCTTATTAAGATTTCGCTTAAAGGCAGGGATTATTCTAGAGTAAACGAGGGGGCAGACTGGCTTGCCCTTTCCTTGAAAAATACCTTTAGGGAGCATGTTTTAGGACCAGAGTTTCCGCCGGTAGCGAGAATAAGGAACGAGTACTATAAAAATATTCTTGTGAAAATTCCGCAGGGACAGTCTTTATCAAAGACAAAGAAATTAATTGGCAGGATCTTGCAGAGCTTTAAAGCTATAGGGGCTTACAGGGGTGTGAAAACAGTAATTAATGTAGATCCTTATTGATTTGCGGCTAAGGCTTCAATAAGGTTTGATTTTTTATGCCTGCTAAGCGGGATCTGTTGTTTGTCAATCTCAATATTCCTGCTGTTGTAACGCTCAATTTTGTCGAGGTTTACAATGTAGGATTTGTGAATTCTCAGGAATTTATTTGAAGGTAACTGGTTCTCAAAAGACTTCATAGTGGCAAGTACCACGAAATTATCTTTTTCAGTTACAAATTTAACATAGTCTCCAAGTGCTTCTATATATTTCAGCTTATTGAGAAAAACTTTCCGGTTCTTTAAATTGCTTTTTACAAAAATGTAGTTTTCATCTTCTGGCGGGGTGCCATCATGTTTAAGCCTGTAAAGATTTATTGCTTTTGAGGCAGCATTCAGGAACCGGTCTTTAGAGATGGGTTTATGCAGATAATCTACTGCATCATAATCAAAAGCTTTAAATGCGTATTTTGTTTTTCCGGTAACAAAAATAATCTGAGGTTTATTAGGAAGGTCATCCAACAGGTCAAAACCTGAAAGAATGGGCATTTCTATATCAAGAAATATAAGGTCAACTTCGGTATCCAGGAGGCCGTTCTTAGTTTCAATGGCATTGTTATATTCGGCCACAAGCTTGAGATTGGGATGATCTTTAATTAGCTTTACAATAGATAGTCTTTGCAAGCTGGAATCATCAACGACCGCACATTTGAGTATAACTTCTTCCACTTAGTTTTGGTTAACACTTATTATTAGGTTAGTATTAGCAATAATAAATAAAAAATATTATAAAAAAAAGAAAAAGCTCATTTCATCGATTAAAAAAGCAGTTTACCCCCGCAGTTTCTTTTTTGTTATATTAAAGATTAGTGTTACTTTTGCAGCCAATTAAATTTAAAGTAAATTTTTATGAATCATTATGAAACTGTTTTCATCTTGAATCCCGTTTTATCTGATGACCAGATAAAGGAAACAGTTAAGAAATACGAAGATTTTCTTGTTTCTAACGGTGCCGAGATGATATCAAAAGAGAATTGGGGGCTAAAAAAACTAGCTTATCCTATTCAGCACAAGAAAAGTGGATTTTACCACCTTTTCGAATTCACCGCTCCCGGTGAAGCTATTAACCCTCTTGAGGTTGAATTTCGCAGAGATGAGCGTATGATGCGTTACCTAACTGTAAAGTTAGACAAGCACGCTGTAGCCTGGGCTGAAAAGAGAAGAAACAGAAACAAAGAAAAAGCGTAAGGTATGTCATCAATTGAACAACAAGCTAAAGGAAAGAAAGACGGAGAGATAAGATATCTTACTCCTCTTAATATCGAGACCAGCAAGACAAAAAAATACTGTCGTTTTAAAAGATCTGGGATTAAGTATATTGATTACAAAGATCCAGATTTCTTAATGAGTTTTGTAAACGAGCAGGGTAAATTGTTGCCACGTCGTTTAACCGGAACCTCTTTGAAGTATCAAAGAAAAGTGGCTGTAGCCGTTAAGCGTGCACGTCATTTAGCATTAATGCCTTATGTTGGCGATTTACTAAAATAAAAAGGGGCTATTATGGAATTGATATTAAAGAAAGACGTAGAGAAATTAGGATTTAAAGATGATGTTGTATCGGTAAAACCGGGCTACGGCAGAAACTTTTTGATCCCTCAGGGTGCTGCTGTATTGGCAACCCCTTCTGCAAGAAAAGTCCTTGAAGAGACTTTGAAGCAGCGTTCATACAAAGAGAAAAAACAAATTGACGAGGCTAAAGCTCAGGCTGCTAAACTACAGGGCATAGAGATCACTTTAACAGCAAAAGCTGGTGCAGGTGATAAGATCTATGGATCTGTAACCGATGCCGATCTTGCTGCAGCGCTTTCAAAAGAAGGTGTTGATATCGACAAGAAATACATCTCTATTGCAGGTGGTAACATCAAAAGATTAGGTCAGTACGAAGCGACTTTGCGTTTTCACCGTGAAGTAGTTACCAACTACAGCTTTGAAGTTGTAGCTGAAGCACAAGCTTAATTGCTGAACAAATATTATAAAAAGCCTGCTTCTAACGGAGTGGGCTTTTTATTTGGTTAATGGTTAAAATTTCAGAGTTAATAAAAAAAGATCTTAGAAAATTAAACCTTAAACATTAAACCCTCAGAATGAAGTACGCCCGATTAACAAAAGAGCAATTTGAAGAGTTGAGCCAGGAATTTATCAACTTTTTGGCCAGCCAGTCCATAACAGGAGAGGAGTGGACGGAGATAAAAACCAATAAACCTGAAGTGGCAGAACAGGAGCTGGATGTGTTTAGTGACCTGGTGTGGGAAGGAGTACTCAATAAAGCTGAATTCCTGGAGCATTTCTCGCCTAACCAGATCTATTTATTCAAGGTTACCGAACTCACCATAAACCTTATTGCCATAGAGGTAAAGAACGAAGCAGTTGATGTTACTACAAGACATGGATATGCGTGGTTGCAGCAAAACCTGATGGATGATCGTGTTTCCCTTTATACTTCCTCAAAGAATATCAGTGACGACCGCAACAAGGATATTTTTGCGCTTATTCAGCAGGGAGCAGTGATCACAAAAGGAGACCTGTATAACTTCTTTGAAAAACACCTGAACCTTAGTTAAGGGTTAAAGAGTTCGGAGTTCAGAGTTCAGAGTTTATCATAACTCACAACTCATAACTCAAAAACTTAATTTATTCATACCTAAGCGATTCAATAGGATCTTGTTTGGCTGCTTTGGCTGCAGGATAGCTTCCGGCTAAAACAGCAACGATAATAGTGATTGCGGTAGCCCAAATAATAGCCATCCACGGTGTTGTGAAATCAAAGCCAACCGAAGTAGATACTGCCAGGCCAATTAAAATCCCGAGGATAATACCAATAATTCCCCCCATTTGCCCAATGATAAGGGTTTCCATGAAGAATTGAAAAGCAATAGTATTCTTCTTGGCTCCCAAAGCTTTTCGCACCCCAATTTCCCGGGTTCGCTCACTTACCGAAACGAGCATGATGTTCATAAGGGCAATTGAAGATCCAAAAATAGTAATGATAGAGATTACCCACGCAGCAATATTTAGGTATTGGGTGATTGAAAAAATGCGGTTAAGCAGATCGTCACTTTTGGCAATACCAAAATTATTTTCTTCTACTGGATTGAGTCCGCGAACATTTCTAAAGGTAATGATTGCTTCGTCCTGGGCGCCTTCGAGCATCTCCTGGTCTTCCACACGCACACTCACATTGTAGTTAATATTAGAGTTGGTATACATAGACCTGGCTACCTGCAGCGGAATAAGTACCCTAAGATCCTGGTTGTTTCCAAAGGTAGATCCTTTTGACTCCAGCACCCCAATCACTCTGAATTTCACTCCGCGGATGGATATAATTTTATCCAGCGGATTCATGCCTTCAAGGATTCCGTTTTTAACGTCGGCGCCAATAATAGCTACGTTGTTATTGTTCTCAATGTCAAAAATGCTGAAATCCCGGCCTTCTTCCACGCTAAGTCCCGAATTAGAGACATAATTCTCATTTACCCCCAAAACACTGGCTTCCGGATCAGTCTTTTCACTTTCATGCCTAAGCTCTGCCCGCGAGGTTCCGGTAAATGAAATAGACACCTGCGTTTGTGGGAATTCGTAATTGTCCCTGAATTCCTTCACTTCCCGATAACTTATAATCGGGTTTATCTTCTCTCTTTCTCCGCCATTCACCCGTATTTGGGAATCGTAACGTTGCAGGTTGAAAGTATTGGTTCCCATAGAAGCAAAATCGCTGGTTATGGTGTTCTCAAGTGCCGAAACCGCACTTAAAATGCCTACAAGTGCAGTGATCCCAATAGCTATGATCATCACAGTGAGCACAGTTCTTAATACCTGACTTTTAATTGAAAAGAAGGCAATTCGAAAGTTTTCTTTAAAAAGTGGAAACATACAGAAGTTTCAGTTTAGGAGTTAGACGCATTTCGTTGGCTGTTGTTACAAAACACAGCGCAAATCCTTCTTCGGGATTCTTTTTATTTTTCAGATATTTGTGCCTTAAAGAACAAGATCAAAAATGGCCCAAAAACCTTCTATACCCAAAGGAACCCGTGATTTTTCTCCTTCCGAAGTAGCGAAAAGAAATTTTATAATGCAAACAATTCGGGAGCAGTTCGAGAAATTCGGATTTCAGCCTATAGAAACCCCCAGCTTTGAAAACAGTGAGACCTTGATGGGAAAATATGGCGATGAAGGTGACAGGCTCATTTTTAAGATCCTTAATTCAGGAGATTTCCTTAAAAAGGCAAATCAGGAGGCTTTTGACCAAAAAGACAGTCTTAAGATCACCTCTTCTATAAGCGAAAAAGCCTTGCGATACGACCTTACTGTACCTTTCGCCCGTTATGTGGTGCAGCATAGAAATGAGCTTGAGTTTCCCTTTAAACGTTACCAGATTCAGCCGGTGTGGCGGGCAGACAGGCCTCAAAAAGGGCGTTTTAGAGAGTTCTTTCAGTGTGATGCCGATGTGGTGGGCAGTGACAGCCTGTGGCAGGAAGTAGAATTTGTGCAGCTGTATGATGCCGTTTTTTCCGCTTTGGGTCTAAAAGGAGTGACCATAAAAATGAACAACCGCAAGGTGCTTTCAGGTTTTGCTGAAGTCATTGGCGAATCTGATAAACTTATAGATTTCACGGTTGCCTTAGATAAACTTGACAAAATAGGGGAAGATGGCGTAAAGAAGGAAATGCAGGAGAAAGGTATTTCTTCGGAAGCAATTGAAAAGATCCAGAGGGTTTTTGATTTACACGGAAGTTTTTCAGAAAAAATTGAGGTTCTAAAAGACATTTTAGCAACTTCTGAAATTGGCAAAAAAGGAATTGAAGAACTCGAATTCATCAATAATGCCCTTGCCGAACTTGGGCTTTATGAGGCTAATCTCGATCTTGACGTTACCCTTGCCCGCGGCTTAAATTACTATACAGGTGCCATTTTTGAAGTCTCGGCGCCAAAAGGTGTTGCCATGGGTAGCATTGGCGGAGGGGGAAGATACGATGACCTCACAGGGATCTTTGGAATGAGCGGGGTGAGTGGGGTTGGTATTTCTTTTGGGCTTGACCGTATTTACCTCGTGCTCGAAGAACTCGATCTATTTCCTGAAACCGTTGCCGGAAATGTGAGGGCACTGTTCATCAACTTCGGAAACAAAGAGAGCCTGTATTGTCTTAAGGCCATAAAAGCATTGCGCGCTGCCGGAATTGCAGCCGAGCTTTATCCGGAAGAAGCCAAGATGAAGAAGCAGATGAATCATGCCAACAAACGGGAAATTCCATTTGTAGTGCTGGCGGGAACCAAAGAAATAGAAGACGGGCAGTTTACTCTTAAAGACATGACGAGCGGCCAACAATCTACCGTGAACCTGCAAGAGCTAAAAGAGATAATCGGAAATTAGACAAAAAATATCGACTGACTTTTTCCATCTTAAAGTGTAATTCTGAATTTATAGGGTGCCAAAAATGACATTTTTGAGTACCCTTTTTGAAAGGTATTTTGCTTTAACCTTCGACTTCTTCCGGGGAATGCACCTGGTTTTTCTGTTGTAGGGCGCTAAGCTGTTCTGCAAATTCCTGAACCCTTTTCCAGTTGGTATATTCTATGGGTTTTGGTGTTTTGGTGGGGCCACCGGTGAATTTCATAATGGCTTTGATCATTATCCTGTCAAAAAAACTGTATTTTTTGTAATCAAGACTTCCGGCAAATACTGCGGCAAGATTGGGTTTCCAGGGAACTTCCTCCAGGAATTTGATAAAGTATGGATTGGTTTCGGGCGTGTTTTTTTCTTCCTTGCGTGCCACGAGGTTAACCGAGAAAAAAGCAGCATTAAGTTTTTCGAGGTCTTGCTGGTTTTCTGAAATAAATTTTCCTACTTCAGGCCTGTGTTTTCCATACCTGATGCTGGCTCCAATAACGACGGACTTAAAATTAGAAAGTTCCTCTTCAAACAAGTCGAGAGGACAAAGGTAAATGGGGTGATCTTTTTGTTGTAGATATTCCGCCAGGAAGTGACAGATCTTTTTGGTCTGCCCATCTACTGTCGAGTAAAGTAAAGCAATGGGTTTCATAAGCTCAAGAGATAAATTTTTCTCCCGAAAAACTTTAATAAATGAATTTGATTCGGCTGTCAAATTCTTCTTTTAAAGGTACGAAATCCCGCAGTAAATCTTGTTTAAGAAAACCTGGATTATAAAAGAATTTTCTTCGGAAGAAGAAAAAGATTTTCTCTAAGAATTGCTCCCATTCAGCATCATGTAAGATGCCGGCTTCAGAAATCTTTGAACCTGATGATATGTAGGAAAATTTGAAAGTTACTTACTCAGTTTTTCCATTTCTTCTGCTGAAAGCTGCAGGTTTACTGCTTCCTCAAAAGCCTTTAAGTGACTTTCCCGGGTGGCACTTGCAATGGGTGCGGTTACTGCCGGGCGTTGCATTAGCCATCGAAGGGCCACCGCTGCATTAGAAACTCCGTGGTTGTTAGAAATTTCGTCAAGAACCTTTAGTTTGCCAAGGCCTTCTTCATTGAAGTATTTTTTCACCATTTCTTCGCGTGCACCCTGCAGATCCTCTTTTTTACGGTATTTCCCGGTGAGGAAGCCGCTGGCGAGCGAAAAATAAGTGATTACGCCCAGCTCATTCTTTTCTGCAATGGGCTTGTATTCTTCTTCAAATTTGGCTTTTTCAACAAGGCTGTATTCGGGCTGCAGGACTTCATATTTTGGAAGTTCGCTGTCCCCGGCTTTTTCTAAGGAAGTTGAGATCCTTTGAGGAGAGAGGTTTGAAGCACCTATATGTCTCACTTTGCCCTGTTCAATAAGCTGTTCGTAAGCCCGAAGCGTTTCTTCTACGGGTGTATTTTCATTGTCCCAATGTGTGAAGTAGAGATCAATATGGTCTGTTTGCAGGCGTTGTAGAGAATCTTCGGCTGCTTTGATAATGTAATCTCTGGAAACGTCTCTTCCTTCTTTCCCGGGATTTGAGCCTACCTTAGTTGCAATAATAAGGTCTTCCCGGTTACCTCTTTCTTTAAGCCAGTTGCCAATTATGGTTTCGCTTTCACCGCCCTTATTTCCGGGTGCCCAGTGAGAATAAGAGTCGGCAGTGTCTATAGTAGTGAAGCCTTTTTCAAAGAGCTGGTCAAGAATTTTGAAGGATTCTTTTTCATCAAGCGTCCAGCCAAAGACGTTTCCGCCAAAGACTATGGGTGAAATTTCTAAATTGGTGTTTCCGAGTTTCTTTTTCTGCATGAGCTGGGTTTTCTTCAAAATTAAGGATGAAAATTGTGAGAGGAAAATTTATTACTGAAAGAAAAAGGGAGCTCAAAAATGGCATTTTTGAGATTCCGTCTGCTGTTGTTTTCCTTCGTCTTATTACTGAAAACTGATTTTTTCCGAAGTAAACTTCAGAAATTATTTTCCGTCGTCTTGGGGTGGAGCGATTGCTTCGGCCTCTTCTTCAAGCACGAGTAAATAACGATCAAACTGTGGTTTTGTAAGTATATCCCTAATTTCCCGGGTCTCCAGTATCTTCAGGTTCTTAAGTCGGTCAAGCCTTTCTTCTTCCGAAATATTGTCCTTCCACAGTTTTTCGCGTTTAATATCGAATTCCACAAACTTCTTTTCCATGAGTAAAGCCTGCTTAGCCCTCAAAGAGAGTTCTCTTTCCCATTTTTGCACTCTCTCCTTTGCCGCCATTTCCAATTGCGGATTATTTGATTTCTGAGTAAGGTCCTGTGCAGTAGCTATACTACTGAAGATTACAATAAAGCTGAGGCTTAATACCAGCCGGAGGATTTTTATATGTTTCATGATCTGTATGATTTTATTTTTTTACTGAAATACTTCTTCAAAATGACATTTTGCAGCATTTTTCAAGGAACTTTTAAGCTGGGCTATTTCAGGTAGTTTTTCTCCCGAATGATCACCGAATCAAGGGCTTCTTTTAAATAAGTAAGGGCAAGATCTTTTTGATCGGTCTCATTTTCCTGAACTTTCTGGTTCCTGATGTCCATAAGAATATCGAAACTCTTAGCTGTCCAGTTGATCTCCTGCTGGTCATCAACTTCACTTAATTGGCTGGTGGTCCTGTCGAGAAGCTGCATAAGTTTATTGGTGAAATTCTCATCACCGGCCTGAAGCTTCTCAACTTCAGTTCTTACTTGTTCAAGCTCTTTAATCTTTACATCCATTGTGTTCAATTCTCATTCGGTCATTCCCTGTTTTACCATTCAAAAAAGGTGTTTCTGAATAAAATTCCTGGGGGTTAAAAATTCATTTCCGTTTAAATTTACCCGCTACAATGGCCGATTGCAAGAAGTTTAAGAAAGAATTAGGGGAAAATAATATTCAATTAACAGGCAGAGGCGGGGGCGATGATTTACTCTTTAATTAAATGATATTTAAGTAGTTAATAAAATGCAAAATCATGATTATAACACAAATCCTTTTCTAGCTTAGCTTCCCTGGTCACAGTTTTTTTAAATTATAGTACGGTTGGGAGCGGATGTTAAAAGAGGGATAGATTTTTAAGAAAAATGAAAAGGAGCAGACTAAAAATTAGATTTTATGAGTAGAGGGTTGACGATTGGGGTGAAAGTATTTATGCTCGTGTTAGGTCTCTACTTCTTTTTCCTGGGACTGGCAGCTGCGAAGGGTTTTCTGGCTCCTCTTATTCTTGCTTTGGTGCTGGCATTAGTGGTACTTCCTGCCACCCGGAAATTGGAACAAATTATTCACCACAGAGGGATCTCTTCTATGCTTGGTACCCTGCTTATCTTTATTTTTTCGCTGGCTTTTTTAGTTCTCTGTTCTATGCAGGTACAGAGTTTTTTTAATGAGTGGGCCGTAATAAAGCAGGCAATGGCGCCCGAGATTGAAAGTTTTAAGAGCTTCCTGTTTGAGCATACTCCCCTTTTTCTTTCCAAACCGTGGTTTGTTGTACCAGCAATGGGGAAATGAGTCCTGCTACCCCAAGTATAAAAAAGAGGTTGAAGTTGTTGCTTCCTATCACATTGCCAAACACAATATCATCATGACCCTGATACGCCGCAACCACGTTCACCACAAGTTCGGGTGCCGAAGTGCCAAAAGCAACAATGGTGAGGCCTATGGCAAGATCGGAAACATTTTTTTGCGGGCAAAGGCAGAAGAGTTCTCCACAAGCCAGTCTGCGCCTTTGATCAATAACAGAAGTCCGGCAATCAATAATAAAAACTGTAGTATCATTAATATTTAAAATTAAGTTAGCTCCTAAAAAGTTAGCAGAAAGAGAAGAGAACCTTCTCAAAAGTTCTCTTCTCCTGAATGCGTTATGCCGCAGAATTAATTGTTGGACGAAATACAAACATCGAATTAATGATTGCATTCCATTTCTCCGCATTTTTTAGTTCATAGTCCTGCGCGTAACTTTCTTCACAGTCGTAGAGGCTTAAAATTTGTTCACAACCATTATGAAATTGTAATCTCAGCTCAAGCTTTTGTAGTATATCTTCTGTCCGTTGGTCGACTTTTACGGTCTGCACATGTTTAAGAATTTCAGATTTTGTGACTTCCCTGAGATCTATGATTTCTGCCAATATTCCTGATTTCCTTTTTTGAACGAACAGGATTTTAGCACTTTTTCTATCCAGCCCCATGATGTTGTTATTCCATATAGTTTTTTCGTCGAAGCTTAACTGATGTCTTTTCGCCTCTTCGGAAAATTTATCCTTTAGTTTTTTTACTTCCTTTCTTCCAATCAATATAAACAGGAGGTAAGGGACAAATATTACTGCCACAAGGGCAAGATCTACAATGATGATATCTAGTTTCATTTTCTTTATTTTTTAAAATTCAGGTATTGATTTAGAGTGTCTGCCAGTTGGTAACACTGTAAAGGCTGAAGGTTTCCTTCCGTAAAGCTGAAGCTTAAATTTTAAAGAAAAACATGGAAAGGAAAAATGACCTTTTTTAGACCCAGTCCCGGAAAAATATAGCGGGAGCGTTTAATATAACTTAGGGAGGTTACAGTGTGATTGTGAATGCGGGCATCAAAATCTTCAGCAACTCCAAATCCCACAATTACAAAAACCGGGTTCTTATGGTTTGGCAGGATTGACTCAAAAAGATCGTCTACCTGCTCTTCAAAGGAGTCTTCTAAAACTTCCTGCGGAATGTTTTTTTCCTCCGGAATAAGATCTTCCCAATTGGCAGAAAAAAGGCTGTTACTACTACTTAAAAGCAGAAGGAGCAGGAAAATCCTATGGTTGACGATAAATAGGGTTTTGATCATTTTCAGGATCAAATGTACTGTTTAGTTCTGTTAAAAAAACATCAGATAAATAAAATATCGCGACAGATGAAGAGGATTTCGTAGTTCTGTAATGAGAGATGCGAAATGACCTGTTCAGAAGGAAAGAAGAATATAAGTTATTCCGGATTATAGTTGTAGATGGGGATATAGTGTGAAAACATAAAATACCAATAGCCTTATAATGAGCTTATTGGGATTTTATTTAGTGACCTCGATATAAAGCTCCCGGACCACTTGATTATTACTCCGGAAGGCAAGTACTTTTCATTTGCTGATGAAGGACTCTTATAAAAACCGAATATTAAAAAAGCCGGAAATGATTTGGCTTTTTCTGTGTAGGAAATTTTTGACGGCTCCAGATGGTCATTCCCTCTTAAGGAGCAGTAATTTAATTAACTGGTAAAAAGGAAAGCAAGAAGATAATACGCTAAAGCGGTGTTATTTAATTAAATATTATGTATAATCCTGATATTCAATTATTTATATTCACTGTGTTATGTATTCTTATACAGGATTTTAGAGTAGTGGGTACAGTATAATTTTGTGATCCCTTGTCTGCACTGCTTTCAATTAATTAAAACCTAATTATTCAGAAATTCAGATATTTTTTATGGTAGATAATTTTGCAAAATAAATCTGAGGATTGTGTCTCAATTATTATCAAGGTTCTCTAACTTCCGAAATTCCATGATCTTAAACCTTTCAAGCTTGGGTATTATAGAAGTGGGAGTTATAATAGAGTAAATTTACTCCGTTCATTGCTGTAGAGATGTCAGGATGAATTTCATTATATTTTCTATACTGGAAATTATAATAACCCCCCACTTTCAAGAGCTAAACTCATTCTTTCATGTTCCCTCCAAAACCTCCTTTTGATCTTTGCCACGGTTATTTTAAACTCCGGATTATTTTTTAAGTTCTTAAATAAGGGATCCTGTTCGATCATGAGAAACCAATAAGGATAATTGTCAGTACCCGAAAATATTTTAAGCTGCTCTATTGCCTCTTCCTTTTTCCCTTCATAAGCAAATTTCACAGCAAGATTTGCATTTCTGTAAACCGACTGATCCTTTTCACAATATTCTGAAAAGGATTTAAAATATTTTTTTGCTTCTTCTTTTTGCCCCACCTTCTCATATACCATTGCGATTTTAGCATCTTCCTGCTTATAAATATCCAGTCCTCTCTTTTCTCTACCCTCAACAAATTTTTGAAAATAATAATAAGCACTATCATAATCTTCTTTCAAATAAAACATTTTGGCTAGATCCTGTAAAATATCCAGACGGGTGGTATCCTTTTTCCATTCCCTGTTCAACAGTTTTTGAGTGCGGTTCACATTTCCATCTTTAGCAAAAAGTGTAAATGCCTTTAAGTGAGGTGCATAATAATTTGTTGGGTTGTAATCAAGGGACATATTTGTATATTTTAAGGCTTCATCTATGAATCCGCTTGAAACAAGAGCATTACTAAGCTGCACATACGCATAGCTTTTAGTGACGGAATCATTACCCATCGCGTCTATCTGAGTGCCCCTTAAGGCATATTGCAGGTATTTCTCAGTATTTGGAGTTAACCGAAAATAGAAGTCAGCAAGCATCTGGATGGCAAGGGAGGAATTTGGGTTATACTCCAATGCTTTTTCAAGATATGGAAGTGCTAGGGTATATTCCCCGGTTTGAATGTAATAAAAGGCTTTTGCCGTTAGACTCTCAGCCGATTTAGAATCATACAGCAAAGCTTTGTCGGAGTAACTATTGATTTCTTCGGTATACTGTTTCTCGGTTTGAAACATTTCGAGCAGGTAGTAAGATATTGCAACATTAGCATAAGCAAGGGCAAACTCCTGATCTTCATCTATAGCCTTTTTAAAAAGATCAATTGCTTCTTCAAGACCTTCCCTCGTCCTGGATGAAAAAGGATCCAGCCCCTGAAGGTAATAATCATATGCCAGCATGTTTTCTGTAGGCTGCTTTTGGATCTGCCTGAGTTCGGCCGGGGTAACAATTGCTTTAACAGATTTGGCAATTTTTGTCGCTACTTCGTTTTGAATGGCAAATATATCTACAACTTCACGGTTATATTGCTCTGCCCAAAGATGTTTGTCCCCGGAAGCATCAATGAGCTGAATATTTAGTAAAACCTGATCCCCAACTTTTTGCCCGCTTCCTTCAACCAGATAACTCACATTAAGTTCCTGGGCTATTTCGGGAATTGTCTTGACACTGTTCCTGTATTTTTCAACAGAAGATCTACTAAGTACCCGCAGGTTTTTGATCTTTTGTAGATTGTTCAATGTAGATTCCATCAGCCCGTTAACAAAGTACAGGTTTGAAGAATCACTGCTCTCATTCTTGAATGGCAAAACTGCAATAGATTTTTCTGGCTGCAAGTTCTGCTCTTGCTCCAGGGGCCGGTCAAAAAAAATCAGGAAGGAAATACCTGTAACTACTAAAGCTGAAATTGCAAGTATCAGAATGGGTTTGGAAAATAACCGGGACTTTCTGGCTGAAGTTTCGAAAGCTTCCTCCACTTGTTCTTCGGGTTTCGGTGTTCCCACCTCTTGTTTTCCTGCTTCTCCGGGTGGATAGCCGTATTGTTCCCTAAAACACTTGATAAAATATGAGGAACTGCCAAAACCAACTTTATACGAAATCTCCGAAACCGTCAGGGAGGTGTCCTTCAGCATATCCATAGCCATTTCTAGCCGTACCTTACGAATGAACTGACTTGCAGATAAATTTGTAGCAGACTTTACTTTTCTTAGCAAATTAGAGCGGCTTATATGTAATTCTTCCGCCAGTTCAGAGACTCCAAAACGCTCGTTAGAAACATTCTTTACGATCATTTCGGTCGCCTTGTCAAGAAAATCTACTCTGTCTTTTTTATTAGCTGACATTGCATTAAATAATAGGGTTAAATTAATGAAAAAATATCTAACTTCCTTTTCGCTTTATTTCTTCACAAGGGTACACCTTAAACCCGAATTGACTCATAATTTATACTTCTGCATCATAATTTATATCTCTCTTTTAAAACTTTATGCATTTAGCCTCAACCCTGGTATATCTTCCAAGAGGTATGTAAGCATCTTTGTACCAAGCAAAATTTAATAATCAAAATCTAAAATTTTAAATTATGAAAGCAATTAAAGTAAATGTGGTAAGAAGTTTATTGAGTCTGGTAATGATAATGGTTCTATTCCCTGCCTGTAGCCAAAACAAGAAGAAGGATACTCAACAATTTGTAGTTGAGAAACCGCAAATGGATATTCATGCCGCAGTTATGTCTAATAGCATTGAAGTGGTTAGGCAACATATTGAAAGCGGAACCGATATCAATACAAAAGATAAGTTTAGCGGTTCCACTCCACTAAACACTGCGGCAGCATTTGGGAAAACCAGAATTGCCAGGGAGCTTATCGATGCTGGTGCCGATCTTTCATTAAAGAACAACGACGGTTCTACTCCCCTGCACACAGCTGCCTTCTTTGGCCGCGTGGAAATTGTACAACTGTTAATAGATGCCCACGCAGATAAGACGTTGCTGAATAATTTTGGTGCCACTCCCAGAGAAACCGTGTCGGAACCATTTTCAGAAATTGAACCTGTTTATGAAATAATACAACAACAGATGGCCCCTTTAGGCCTGCAATTGAACATGGAACAAATTCAAAAAAATCGCCCTGTTATTGCCATGATGTTACAGTAATTACCCTTTAATTTAAAGAAAAATGAAAACACAAAGAAGATACGATATAGACTGGTTGCGGGTGATTGCGATAGGACTGCTTTTAATCTATCATATTGCGATTGTTTTTCAGCCCTGGGCAATGTTCATTGGTTTTATAAGAAGTGAAGAATTGATGGAAAGCTTATGGAAGCCCATGAGCATGCTTAACATATGGCGTATTCCGTTATTGTTTTATGTTTCTGGTATGGGAGTGTATTTTGCAGTGCAGAAACGCAACTGGAAAGAACTTTTACTGGAGCGGAGTAAGCGAATTCTTTTACCCTATATTTTTGGAGTTATTGCCATTGTTCCATTGCATTTTCTCATTTTTCAGAAGTACTATCATCTTCCTCTGGGATACTATGCCCATCAGGGTCATTTATGGTTTCTTGCCAATATTTTCGTTTATATACTCATTTTTTTTCCGTTGTTTTTTTATCTGAAGAAAATAAGGGACAGCAGGTTTGTAAGAAAAATTTCTTCCTGGATGAGGTATCCGGCAGGGCCACTTTCCGCAACCATATTTTTTGCGCTGGAAGTTCTTTTAGTAAAGCCACAGGTATTTGAAATGTACGCGGAGACCTGGCACGGCTTCTTTCTTGGAATGATTGCCTTCTTTTTTGGTTTCTTTTTCATATTCATTGGAGAAACCTTCTGGCAAACCGTGTTTAAGTGGAAATGGCTATATCTGGGTCTTGCCCTCACTCTTTGCTTAGTCCGTTTTACTCTATTCAATTTAGTGCCCCCAGCCTATTTATTGGCCCTGGAATCTAATTGCTGGATCTTTGCCATTTTTGGGCTTGGATTTAAATATCTCAACAAGCCCGGTCACACATTAACATACCTTAGCCAGGCAGCTTATCCCGTTTATATCATTCACATGTTCGTGTTGTATGCGGCTTCAATGATCATCCTGCCGTTTGATCTCCCGGTCTTCCTGAAATTTGTCACCATAGTCGCATTTACAGGAATAGGCTGCTTTGTTATTTACGAATTTGGGATTAGAAGGATTTATTTTCTTCGTCCGTTTTTTGGACTTAAATGGAAATCTAAAGCGGGCAGGAATTTAGGAATTGATAAAAAAATTAAAAAGAAAGAGATTTTAGAAATCCCGGTAAGGAACTCATAAAGAAGACTAAGTAATGGAATATCGACAAACTGAAATAACAAAAAAATGGGGTTATAATGTGATATTTTATGTAATGCTGCTCATTGTTACAACCGGCTCTACGTTGCTTGGTCTTGGGAAATTATTTGAAAAAAACCTGGTCTGGGACACTAATTGGGTGGGGAGTAGGAATGATAGTTACGGCGACCATATTACTTAAATTTATAGGCTTGTTAATAGAAAGAAGAATTAAGCATTGAGAAACAAAATCATTGAAGATTCAGTGTGCGGAAACCCTGTTTCTAATCAATCAAAATAAATGATTTATCGTTAAACAGGATATTATGAAATCACAAAAATTAAAAAACATGTTTAGAATATTATTAATTATTGCAAGTATCTCCTCATTATACTTTGTCCCATGGATAGTAATTAAGGCTTGGATTATGCCATTGCCCGATACAGTTCAGGAACAGGTTGATGATGCAATTGGATACGGGTTTGACGGCATGATCGTCTATGTAAATCAAAATGGAGAAAAGCCTGCCTATTATGCTGCAGGCTACAAAAACAGGGAAAACAAAATTCCTGCCGATCCTCAGTCACTGTTCAAAATTGCCAGTGTAAGTAAATTATATACTGCTGTGGCTATTGCAAAATTAGCTAACAATGGAAGTCTGGCTTTGGACAATACTCTTGCTGATTATTTTCCTGAACTTGTGGGAAGGGTAGAGAATGCCGATAAAATTACCGTGCGAATGATGGTGCAGCATCGAAGTGGTATTCCCAATTATACCGACACCAAGAATTACTGGGTTCATCCAAAAAAAAGTGAAAATGAACAGTTGGCTTTAGTTCTTGATCAACCCGCAGACTTTGAGCCGGGGAAAAATTATAAATACAGTAATACAAATTATTTACTCCTGAGTAAACTTATAGAAAAAGTAACAGGTGAGAACCAGTTTCAGTATATCCAGGAGGTGATTTTAGATCCTCTTGACCTCAAAAATACTTATGGATCTATCGAAGATGTAAATTTGGATGATGTCATGAGTGGGTACTATGTGGGCTACGAATATGATTTAAAAGCAGACAATAATGATGCAATGCTTGCTACAGCAGAGGATTTGGGAAAGTTTATTAGAGCTTTAAATGATGGCTCTGTATTTAAGAATAAAAGAGAGCAGGAAATTTATTCTTCAATCTATGAATATGAACATACAGGCCTTATCCCTGGATATCAAACAATTGCTAAATATCATAAAGACATAGACACAATTGTCATTCAATTTACGAATACCACCAATTTTGACGGATATAACTGGAATTTATCAGAGATTTTTTATAGCCGAATTGTAAAAATTCTAAGAAAGAAAGTAAAACATCCAAAATAATACAACCCAATAAAGAGAATCAATTTTGAATTTTTGATCCTTTGTTTTCTTTGATCTAAAACAGCAACTCATGAGTGATAAAAAAATGAAAGCAATAGTAGCAACAGGATATGGCTCCCCCCATGTCCTTCAATTTCAGGAAGTCAAAACCCCGAAGCCTAAACCGGATGAAGTGCTGATTAAAATTATAAATTCATCAGCTACAACTGCTGACACTTTGATGCGCCAGGGGAAACCCAGTTTCGCCAGGTTGTTTTTGGGATTAAGAAAGCCAAAAAACTCCATTCCTGGTACAGGCTTTAGTGGAACGGTGGAGCAGGTCGGTTTAAAAGTAACAAAGTTTTGTCAGGGAGACCGCGTGTTTGGGGAAACTACTTTGGGGTTTGGGGCTAATGCAGAATATCTTATAATTTCTGAAAATGCTGTGATATTAAAAATGCCTGTTTCATTAGATTTTACTGAAGCAGCGTGTTTTTGTGACGGTCATTTAACCTCCTTTAATTTCCTAGTAGGGCTTGCAAAGCTGAAACCCGGCCAAAAAGTTTTAATAAACGGAGCTTCAGGAGCACTCGGCACTTCAGCAGTTCAATTTGCAAATCAGAAAAGTTGTCATGTTACAGCCGTTTGCAGTGCTAAAAATTTCACTTTGGTCAAGTCTCTAGGAGCAGAAAAACTGATCGATTACAACCATGAAGATTTCACTAACAGTAATAAAACATATGATATAATATTTGATACAGTAGGGAAGTCTTCCTTTAGAAGTGCAGAAAGATCCTTTCTGAAAAAGGAGTTTACATCTCGCCGGTGCTGAGAATATCTCATTTACTCAACATGATGAGGACAAGTTTATCTTCTAAGAAGGCTATCTTTCAGGCCACAGGAACCAAAAGCAATGATAAACTTCGGGATTTATTAAGTGAAATTCTAAAAGTTTACAATGCTGGAAAACTTCAAACAATAATTGCCAAACAGTTTCCTTTAGAAGAATTATCAGAAGCCCATCGTTTTATTGAAAAAGGGCATAAAAGAGGCAATGTTGTTATTGCAAACACCTAATAAAATTAGAGGGGAAAAATTCATAAAATAACTCATCCATCTACAGCCAAATTTATTATGGCTTAAATTGTAATAAAGTATTTTTCTGACGTAATTATTTAAGAATGAAATTCTTTAAAAAAACTTTGGTTTCGCTTATCACGATTATTGCCCTTTGTGTTGTTATCCTTTTATCGGCCATTATAATAGATAACAGGAATATTTCATACCTGAAAATTAACAATAATCCAGGTACTGAATTTAATAGTTACCTCATTAATAATGTGAACGTTATTCCTATGACGGCCGATACTATATTGACTAACAAGGATGTAAAAATTATCGACGGGAAGATTGCAAAAATCGGGGTGAATTTAAAAGATCCCAGCCTTGACTATATTGACGGAAAGGCTAAATTTCTAATGCCCGGGCTAACCGACATGCATGTGCATGTGTGGGACAGATATGAGCTGGGACTTTATCTTTCAAAAGGCGTTACAACTGTCCGAAATCTCTGGGGGCAGCCCATGCACCTTCGAATGAAAAAGGACATTATAGAAAATAAAATTCTTGCTCCAAATTTCTACACTTCAGGCCCCAAATTGACAGGCCCTGAATATGTAGGCGATGACAACCTCCAAATTTTTACTCCGGAAGAAGGTCGGGAAATGGTAGTTGCTTGTAAAGCTAAAGGATATGATTTTATTAAAATATACAATGGACTAACACCAGAAATATTTGATGCAATTATTAACGAGAGCAGGAGACAAAACATCGATATAGTGGCTCATCCCAGCGAAAAATTACCTTATGCATCCCATTTTACAAACCCTGTTAAGACCATTGAACATGCTGAAGATATTGTGCAACAACCTTTAAAATATAAATTAGATACCGTGAAACTTCAAGAGGTAGTAAATTTGTACGCCTCAAATTCAAATTCAGCATTATGTCCTACATTGGCTGTATATCGTAATATTTATCATTTGCTCGGGGAAAAGGATATTATGTCCAGTAATGAACTGGATTATATGAATCCTTTGATAAGAATGGTAGATAGTAAAGCCCAATATGACAGGTGGAGTGCTGAAAAACTCAAGAATCCAGGAATATCTGAAGCAATTGAAGCTCAGCATAATTTCCATCTTTTGGCAATTAGGAAGTTAGCTGAAGTAGGGGTGAACATTGTCTGCGGAACAGATGCAGGTATTGGAATTACCTTACCTGGTTTTTCTATTCATCAAGAATTGGAATTGTACAAATTGGCTGGCCTAAGCAATTATGATGTTTTAAAGACTGCTACAGTAAATCCCTCCAAAACACATGCATTCTTGAAAAATACAGGGAGTATAGAAATAGGAAAAGAAGCAAATCTAATCCTGTTAGATGATAATCCCTTTGTTAACCTTAATTCATTGCAAAATATACGTATGCTTTTTATTAAAGGAAAAAAAATTGAGAAAAGAACACTGGATAATTTTGAAGACAAAGCGAAAAACCGGAATAATAAGATTGTTTCAGGCTTACGCTATGCTGAATTCCTATTAAAAAAATATTAGCTGTTGTTTACTGCCGTCATAAAATTTGAATGGCGCTGGTAATGGATTATAATTAATTTCTTTGGTTGTTTATTATCTTAAAATTTTAGTGGATTTGACTCTCACAATTAAAATACAGATGAAGAACTTCCCAAGTTATTAATTGTTATATCTGAAAATTAGCATCTGTTTTTTACGTTATTTTCACTTAGGGAAAATGCATGTTTTAGCTAAACTTTTGTTCAATGCTTAATATTAGTGAAATCCCTATTTCAAACTTAACGCGTCCAAAGAGGAATCTAACCTTTCTCATAGAGCAATATCATCACTGATTTTTCTATCTAAAATTTTTGCATAGTGCTGAGTTGTCTGGGATTTTTTGCTTCAGCCTTAAAGAACAAAAATCTGCCGGGTATTTCTATCACAGCAGATTTTTGTCTTATCATTCCTGAAGTATTTCAGAAACTAAAACTTTCTTCTAGTCCTTCAGTGTAAACCTCACAAACAGCTCATGGGTGCCGTTGCTTGCATTTTGTAATTCTGAACGCAGGGAAGATTCATAAGCGTAACCAAAGTCAAACCAGTCGATCACCTTGATCAAAGCAAGGCCGCTAATGGCCTCATCGGTCCTGTAAGCTGCTCCAATCTCAAAGTTGTTATGAATGTTCATAAGCGCTGTAAAATCTACCGAAACCGGGGCGCCATGCACATATCGAAGCATAACAGAGGGTTTTAACTCCAACGTGCTGTTCAGCCTGAAGTCATATCCTCCACTTAAGTACATATGCACCCTGTCTGCCGCCGTAGTTACTATGCCTTCCTCTTCTCGTGCCCGCTTGGTCTCGAGGATCTTTGGGGCCGATAGAGAAATATAGTATTTCTCATGTTTTAAATAAGCACCCACCCCCACGTTGGGGTTGAACCGGCTAAGGCCCACCAGCGAAGGATCTACATCATAATTCCAGGTCTCAAGCTCGGAGGTATTCACGTTGTAAAAGTTTCCACCTGCTTTCAAACCAAGGAAAAGATCGAGTTGCTCGTTCATGGGAAGCCTATAAGAAAAGTCGGCAGTCACAAAGGTTTGCTGCTCCACAAAAGTGCGGTCGTTTTCTACCGAAAGTCCCACTCCAACTCTTTTCCCGGCATAGGTACCAAAGGAAAAAGCCTGGGCTTCGGGGGCATTTTTCACACCACTCCACTGACTCCTGAAAATACCTGCAAAAGTGGTATGTCCATCGGCCCCGGCATAAGCCGGGTTCACGATGTTCATATTCTGGCGGTAAAAAGTGTACGAATTCTGTTGTTGCGCGTATAAAGTCGTTCCGGTGAATATCAGGAACAGTACGATAAATTTATTGATATATCTTTTCATTGTGAGCTTCATTATTTTGTTATGTACAACCATCCGTCTTTATCCAGGTTCTTTCCGTCAAGGTAGATCTGGAAGTAGTATGAGCTTTCGGGCAGTGCATCGCCGTTGTACGTACCGTCCCAATCATTCTGGTAGGCCGACTGTCTAAAGATCTCTTTCCCCCAGCGGTTGTAAATAATGACAAGGGAGTTTGAATGGTTCTCAATGTTCACCACCCTCCAGGTGTCGTTGATACCGTCACCGTTTGGCGTCATGGCTTCAGAAACATGAATTTGTGTTGTATCACAAACATCTCCCACACCATCTTTATCGATGTCTTCCTGACCAGGATTGTAGGTTAGCGGACAGTTGTCATCTTCATCAAGAATTCCGTCACCGTCATCATCTGTGTCAATGATATCTCCCAGGCCATCTCCATCGGTATCTGTTTGATCGGGGTTTGGAACTAAGGGTGCATTGTCAACATCATCAGGAATACCATCATTGTCATCATCGTCATCACAGTTGTCTTTCATTCCGTCGGAATCATTGTCTCCAAAGCTGTTTTGAACCTCTACAACAGCTTCGGCCGTTCTTAAGTTTCCGCTAAAGTCGGTAACACTTAGCAGAACAAAGTTCATCCCTTCATTGTCACATCCAAAGCTGGTAATATCCAGGCTCATGGAAGCAATTCCGCAGTTGTCAAAAGCCTCATCATAGACATCTTCGGCCACGATACTGGCCATGCCATTTTCATCAAGTTCTACCACGATGTCTTTGGCAATTACCACGGGAGCGGTTTCATCAAGGATGGTCACCGTCGCCACGCTGGTGGTGATGTTGCCGTTCACATCAGTAACCGTTACCGTCACATCTTTTGTGGCACCGGTAGCACAGTTAAAACGCGTTTCACTTAGCGTAATACTGCCAACTGCACAATTATAGGTCGCACTTTCCACCACATCTGCAGTGGTGATGTTTACCTTCCCGTCATCATCAAGCTGCACGGTGATGTTTTTGACCACTACTACAGGAGCTACATTGTCTTCAATAGTTACAATTGCTTCGGAAGAAGTCGTGTTTCCATTGTTGTCTTCAACAGTTAGAACTACTGTATTCTCCCCGACATTAGAGCAGTCAAAAATGGCATTATCAAGCGACATGTCTGAAATCCCACAGGCATCGGCAGAGCCGTTGTCGATCATCGCCGGAGTGATAGTTGCATTTCCTTGAGCATCCAGTTGAACTGTGATGTGTTGGATTGCAACCACCGGAGCTACGTTATCTTCAACAGTCACGATTGCTTCGGAAGAACTTGTATTTCCATTGTTGTCTTCAACGGTCAGCACTACCGTGTTCTCTCCAACATTGGAGCAGTCAAAAGTGTCAATATCAAGTGTCATTTCTGAAATTCCGCAGGCATCTAAAGAGCCGTTGTCGATCATCGCCGGAGTAATAGTTGCATTTCCTTCAGCATCAAGTTGAACTGTGATGTTTTGCGTAACTACATTTGGAGCTACGTTGTCTTCTACAGTCACGATTGCTTCGGAAGAAGTTGTATTTCCATTGTTATCTTCAACAGTAAGCACTACCGTATTCTCCCCGACATTTGAACAGTTAAAAATGGCATTATCAAGCGTCATTTCTGAAATTCCGCAGGCATCTGAAGAGCCGTTGTCGATCATCGCCGGAGTAATAGTTGCGTTTCCTTCAGCATCCAGTTGAACGGTGATGTTTTGGGTCACCGCAACCGGAGCTACATTATCTTCTACAGTTACAATTGCTTCGGAAGGAGTTTTATTTCCGTTATTGTCTTCAACAGTAAGGGTCAAAGTATTCTCACCGACATTTGAGCAGTCAAAAGTGGCAATATCAAGGGACATTTCTGAAATTCCGCAGGCATCGGTAGAACCGTTGTCGATATCTTCAGGGGTGATGGTCGCGTTTCCTTCAGCATCAAGTTGAACTGTGATGTTTTGCGTAACCACATTTGGAGCTACGTTGTCTTCTACAGTTACGATTGCTTCGGAAGAAGTGGTGTTTCCGTTATTGTCTTCAACAGTCAGCACCACCGTGTTCTCCCCGACATTTGAACAGTCAAAAATGGCATTATCAAGCGTCATTTCTGAAATCCCGCAGGCATCGGAAGAACCGTTGTCGATATCTTCAGGAGTGATGGTCGCGTTTCCTTCAGCATCAAGTTGAACAGTGATGTTTTGGATCGCAACCACCGGAGCTACATTATCTTCTACATTCACGATTGCTTCGGAAGAGGTTTTGTTTCCATTGTTGTCTTCAACAGTCAGCACCACCGTGTTCTCCCCAACATTTGAGCAGTCAAAAGTGTCATTATCAAGCGACATTTCTGAAATTCCGCAGGCATCGGCAGAGCCGTTGTCGATCATCGCCGGAGTGATAGTTGCGTTTCCTTCAGCATCAAGCTGAACAGTAATGTTTTGGATTGCAACCACCGGAGCTACGTTGTCTTCTACAGTCACGATTGCAGTCCCAGTTTCAGAATTGCCGTTGATATCAGTTACAGTAAGTTTAACTGTATTTTCACCAACATTCGAACAATCGAATTCAGTAATATCCAGCGAATAGCTATCAATACCACACGCATCTGCAGAGTTATCATCGATCATTTCGGTAGTGATAGTTGCAGCGCCGTTTTCGTCCAGCTCAACAGTTATATCCTTTGTAATTACCTGTGGTTTAATGTTGTCCTCCACAGTAATTGAGACACTACCTGTTGTAGTATTTCCTGCTCCATCAACTACAGTATAGGTAAGGCTGTTGCCCTGGGAATATTTATAAGCTTCTGAATTTCCAAGAGGAGAATTGTTACTAAAAAGTAAGAATCCACCATCAGGATCATTAACCAGGCTGCTATTGTATAATTGGCCAAAAGCTGGATCACCAAATTCCCTTAGCTGCGAACCATCGATCAAAAATCCTTTTTGGTTAAATCTATTATATACCTGTCCGGAATTTAATTGTGAAAGGGATATTGCACCAGATCTATCTGATTGTTCATCTAATTTTTCATAAGTGGTAAAATCTGTAGTTCTATAAAGATAGGTTTTGCCAGCAGTTGAAGCATCGAAAGTAAGGTAAGTTTCCCCCGTAGCCGAGGTTACCATATCCAGATAAAATGATTTATCCTGAATTCCTGCTATTGCTCCTCTATTAACCCATTCGCCATTGGTATAGGAGACAACGAAGGGTCCAATATTATTATTTTTGGTGCCAAACAGGACTGTAGGAGTACCGGTAGGTGTGAATGTTATTTGGCTACTATTAGACCATTCATTCGTGATTCCTTGTGCAGGATAACCCAAAGGTGAAAAATCGAAATCTGTTTCAATATTTTTGATGCCGGACAAGCGGAACTCACTAAATCCAATTTATCTCTAAAAAAAGATTTTCAAAAGTGAGTTTTTAAAAAATACTGACTGATCAATTTTCAGCGGACTAAAACTAACTGATAATTTAAAGAGAAAAAAGCCCAGTTTACAACAACAGTAACCGTTGCGCAAGCCGTTAATTTCGAAAATTCCTGATACCAATAAGCCGCTTTAAGCGGTTTTTCTTTTATAGATTCGGTGGGCTGTGAGCAAAATTCAGGTTCCTTAAAATTGAACTGTGAGATTCCTGTAGTAGGTTTTTGGTGAAAACAGCAAGGCAAGCTGTCCTGCCCCGGATTTCATTCTTTTATGGGTGAATTTCAGGTATTTCTTTAGGTTATAAGCGATGGCGGCCAGGTGCATGCACTTATTGGCCTGTTTGATTCCAATGGTATTCACCTTCCGAAGCCCCAGGAACTCCTTTAGCGTACCAAAAACAGGTTCTACAGTGCTTTGGCGTTTGCCTTTCATGTAGCGGCCACGCCTGCTCTTTACCCGTTCAATATTCCTTTCGTACTCCTCTCTATAAGCGGTAATGTTGATCCTTTTTTCATGGCTCTTACCAATACAGGCCTGCTTTATGGGACAGCCTTTACAATCGGCACGTGTGGTAAAATAATTGTCTTTTAGATTGCCATTTTCCATCTTCTGCTTTCGGAAGGTCACTTTCTTACCTTGTGGGCACAGCCAGTAATTCCCTTCTTTGATATATTCAAATCTTTCAGGTCCGCCTTTATAGGTTCCGTGCGGAGGGATATAAGTGGTAAGGCCTTTTTTCTCGAAGTATGCATAATTCTCTCCACTGCTGTAACCGGCATCTGCCAGTACATTTTCCCATATCAAACCTTCACGACGCAGGCGCCTGTTGAGCCTTGTGGCAGTATCCTGCAGGTATTTAGTATCTTTTTTATCTGCGTGATAAGCCCGAACATCAGTAATGACGTGTGCTTCAATATCTACTGCCAGGTTGCACAGGTAGTTCAGTTTTCTGGCCTTCCCGGGTTTTACACTAATCCGGGCATCGGGATCGGTGGGGCTGTAATGTGTTTTGTTGCTGGTATACCTGCTGCCTTTGTTTTTGGCACCGGGGCGCATGTCCTGGTCCTGACTCCATTTTTTGTTCCGGCTCTTTATTTCCTGGAGTTCTTTCTTACTTGCTGTGATCTTCTGCTGTTCTTCAGAAGCTTTATTCTCTTTAGCCTTTCGGTCTCTGCTGCTTTGTACCCGCACTTTAGAAAGATGCTCCTCGAGGTCTTTTGCCGGGACTTTGATCTCCAGGCTGTCCATAGAAGCATTGTAAGCTTCCCTTAAAACCGAACTGTTTAAAAGTATAATAACTCTTAATTTTAAACAGTATGAAAAAAAGTAAATTTTCCCCTCAGCAAATCTCTAAGATCCTCAAAGAATTCGATAACGGTAAAACAGCTGCCGAGATCAGTCGTGAATATGGTGTAAGCACCGCTGCTTTTTACAAATGGCGAGAACGTTTTAGCGGAATGAATGGCAAAGAGCTTAAGCGACTCAAAGAACTTGAGGAAGAGAATCGTCGACTCAAGCAAATGTATGCCACCCTTTCTTTGGATCATGAGATGGCTAAAGAGATCATCGAAAAAAAGCTCTAAAGCCTTGCCGTAAGCGAACCATAGCTAAAGAACTTGCTCATTACGGTATAAGCAGGGCGTGCCGTGTTTTAAAAATGAGCAAGAGTGTGTTTTATTATAAACCTCTCCCTAAAGATGATAAACCCATAGAAGAAGCCTTACAGCAAAAGGCAGAGAAGTATAGTGAGGAAGGTTTTTGGATGGCTTATGAGCGACTGCGTAAGGAAGGAAAGCCGTGGAACCATAAAAGAGTTTATCGTGTCTATAAAAACCTTGGCTTAAGCTTAAGGCGTAAAGTGAAGAAAAGATTACCAGCAAGAGTAAAAGAACCCTTAGAAGTACCTGAGACCCTTAATCATACCTGGAGTATGGATTTTGTGACAGATGTCCTGGATAATAAAAGAAGGTTTAGGGCCTTTACTATTATTGATGATTATAACCGGGAGGCACTTCACATAGAAGTAGATTTTTCCTTGCCCAGCAATAGAGTTATTTGGGTACTAAACCACCTAATTAATCGAAGAACAAAACCTCAGAAAATAAGAATGGACAATGGTCCTGAGTTTATTGCTAAAATAGCTTCAGAATGGAGCCAGATGCATGGAATCAACTTCAAATATATCCAACCAGGAAAACCTACACAGAATGCTTTTATTGAACGATTCAATGGTAGCTATAGAAGAGGAGTTTTAAATAAATACATTTTTGAAGATCTGGATCAGGTACGAGAACAAACACAGGTATGGATGGATGATTACAATAATCAAAGACCTCACGATGCATTAGGAAAAATGGCTCCAATAGAATATGCAGAATATAATTCTCTAATAGCAACTACAGATAAAACCAAAAACAATAATTTTATATCATCAAGCAGTTCTAATTAGGGGGAGCTTACAGTTAGAATCCAAAGATTTCAGTCCTCTCCGTCTACAATGTTTTTCTTGGTTAGTAACATAATATCCCCAAAGGAGATTCCAGTATAGCAGCTAAAAACAAATAGATCCTTAACCTGAGTTAACCTTTCCACTGAGCAGGATAGTTTTTCCAATCTTTCCAGTTCGTTTTGTGTAAGGAAATCTCGTTCTTTCTTGATTATTTTAGGTTTGAATTTTACAAATGGATCTTTTGTAATCCACTCCATATGGAAGGCCATGGTTACCATCTTTCTCAATCTCTGAATATGCTTCATGATGGTGTTGTTGCCAATTTGTGGTTGATAATGTTTCGGCTTATAGGAGCGCAAAAAGCTTTCGAAACCAATTATAAAACCATAATCAAGATTTTTAAGTAGGTAGTCCTTAGATTTATACTCTTTGTGAACATACTCCATAATATAGGTTTGACTCGTCTTGAAGTGGCGCATAGTAGCAGGATTCAGAACGTGTTGCATCTTTTCATTATGATATGCTATTAATTCCTTTATTGAGGTGTGATGCTCATCTTCTCCTAAAAAACGAGATTTTACGGATGTAGCGCTAACTGTCTCATGGTTGGCTTGGAGGTCCATGTAAGACTGAAAAATTTGCGTCCTTGTTTGTTCGATGTACCGATTTATCTGGATGGAACCTGGATCTTTGGATTTTAATCGTCCTTTGTTTTTATCCCATTTTTTAATGTCAACTTTTGTTTTTAAACTGATATTAACTCTTTTACGGTTGACGACAATTCGGGCATAAATTTCGGCCATATTGTCTTTGGCTCTGGAGGAGTTAATCCAGAACAGGATAGAAAATGTCTGTTTTGAAGTCATAGTTGTTCGTCTTAAAGGTGAATAATCAGTAAAGACGAAAGTCAAATCAACTATATAAGAAAGTTAATAATTTTAACAAAGCGGTCAACAAATTTCTAAAACTATTTTTGTTGACCGATTTGTTGACCTCACAATTCAATATTAATCAATATTTTTTAACATTAATTAACATCTCAGAAAATAAAAAACCCTGTAAATCAGTGAATTACAGGGTTTGTTGAAGTAGATATAGTGACCTCGACAGGATTCAAACCTGTAACCTTCTGAGCCGTAATCAGATGCGCTATTCAGTTGCGCCACGAGGCCGTTTTGCGGGTGCAAATATAGGCTATTTTATAAAAAACGAAAACAATTTGAGGCTAAATAATATATTTTTTTCCTTCCGGAGTTTAGAAATGGTTTTGATGCTGCCTGAAATTTTTCTCTTGCTTAATTAAGAAGTTCTATGCCTGCCACTTCCCGGCATAAATTTGGTACAGATATCGACCTGACCTACCTCACAGGCAATATAAGGATCAGGAGTATTAACTGAAGGAAGGTCTAATTCTGGAGGATCTAACTTAATTACCCATCCATCTCTGCTTCCTCTTGAAACCTGACTTTTGTCCCCAGATGCACCGGAATCTGTCCAGCCTGCTAACATATAATTTCCTTCCACATCTACAAAACCCCGCATAAGTTGGTCCATACCAAAAGCCCCCAGAGTATTACATATCCGGAATCTGCTGAAGGTTAAAAATTAGCAAACCACTCTTCCGAACTGCCGCCGTATGTTTGCTGCCATTGAATTTCGCCTCCGGCATCTATTTTTATCACCCACAGGTCTATTCCCCCATTGTTTGCTACTGTTTTTTCCCCGCTTATGGGAGAAAATGAATCCCCACCCAATAAATAACCCCCGTCTCGTGCAGGCTGCAGGTGGGAAAAAAAATCTCCGTTATTTCCCCCAATAGTTCTCTGCCAGATGATCTCTCCCATAGGATCTATTTCAAAAACCCAGTAATCACCCAATCCCCTTGAAAGTTCACTTTTTGTTGCTGAAATTCCGGAAGCTGAAGTAGCTCCAATCACAAAATTGCCATTGTTAGTTTTTGCAATGTGTGGAGAGCTGTCGTACCCTCCACCTCCATAGCTTTTTTGCCATTCGATATTGCCGCTGCTATCCAGTTTTAAGATCCATAAGTCTGTTTCCCCCAAACTTACAGTAGTCTTATCTCCTGTATTTGACGATAGGGAATGTGCAGCAATTAAAAAGCCCTCACCCTCCGTTTGTACAACATCTGTGAGATCTTCAGCCTCATTACCACCAAAAGTCCTTTGCCATTCGATTTGTCTGTTGGCATCCAGTTTTACGATCCACAGATCCCGAAACCCTCTTAAAGCTTCGTTTTTGTCTCCCGATATTCCGGTGTGGGATTCTCCGGCAAGCAAGTAGGTGCCATCGGCCAGTTCTATTGTCTTCTTAATAGCATCAATATGATCTCCACCAAAACGACTTTGCCAAAGTATAGTGCCTGCAGGATTGGTGGCCAATATATATCATTTCCACCTATGGTCTTCTCCCAAATTAGTTCCTGGGCCTGAAGTTGGCCTAATACTAAAAGACAAAGAATTAGAAGATAGATGTTCCGCATGAAGTTGAATAATGTTCTAACCGGCCTTCAAAAAGAAAATTTTTATTCGTCCAAATGTACAGAATTGGAGAGCTTTATTAACACAATTTTATGATTTATTATGTTTTGTGGAGCTCAAGGAAAATCTTTAGAATAATGCTGCAGTCGGTCAGGTGAAACTTGCACAATCTTCTGCAAATACTATATTTGCTATATGGCAACACTAGATGAGTTCATAGCTCAATTCGCCTCCTTCGTATGGGGCCTTCCACTTTTAATCTTACTTACCGGTGGAGGATTATATCTTCTTATTCTTTCAAAATTTCTTCCCTTTCGTTACCTCGGGCATTCCATAGAGGTACTTCGGGGAAAATACGATGATCCAAACGACCCCGGCGAGATCAATCATTTCAAGGCGCTTTCTACGGCACTTTCTTCTACTATTGGGATGGGGAATATTGCCGGCGTTGCTGTGGCTATCGCTATTGGAGGTCCGGGTGCCATGTTCTGGTTGTGGATAAGTGCCATTATAGGTATGGCTACCAAATTTTTTACAAACACTCTGGCCGTCATGTACCGCGGAAAAGATTCTGAAGGAAAGCTACAGGGAGGTCCTATGTATTTTATTACCGAAGGACTCGGGAAAAAATGGTGGATCATGGCTGCTTTTTTCAGTGTAGCCGGCCTTGTGGGGGCTTTACCGGTCTTTAATGTCAACCAGCTTACTCAGGCTATAAATTATATCCTTTTAACACCTAACGGGGTTGAGGTAACTCTAACATCCAACCTTATCATTGGAGTGATCCTGGCCATAATTACTGCAGTGGTGATTTACGGGGGTCTTAATAGAATAAGTAATACGGTTTCAAGAATGGTTCCGGTTATGGTGGGCCTTTATTTTGTGGCCGTGCTTATTATTTTCTTCGTAAATCTTGAGCAGGTGCCATACTACTTCAAACTTATTTTTACTGATGCATTTGCAGCAGAAAATTATGCCGGAGAACCATTTTTGGGAGGTATGCTGGGCGGACTCATAATTCTGGGTGTACGGCGTGGTGCTTTTTCAAATGAAGCCGGGATTGGAACTGCTCCCATGGCCCACGGAGCTGCCAAAACTGCCGAGCCTGTACGCGAAGGCCTGGTCGCTATGTTGGGGCCGGCTATAGATACCCTCATTGTGTGCTCCTTAACCGGAATGGCGATTCTTGTCACCGGTGTTTGGCAAACGCACGATGTGAATGGGGTGAGCCTAACAGCTGCCGCCTTTGATGCGTCTATCCCGGGTTATGGGAATTACCTGCTGTTGGTTTGTATCGCGATCTTCAGTATATCTTCCCTGTTTTCTTATTCTTACTACGGAAGTAAATGTCTTTCCTTCTTAATTGGGGCCAAAAACAAGCATTACTACAACTACTTCTATATTCTGAGTATACTCCTGGGGGCGACAACGTCTCTAAGCATGATGATAAACCTCATCGACGGATTTTTTGCTTTAATGGCTATTCCCACAATGACAGCTACCCTAATCATGGCACCTCGAGTGCTGAAGGAGGCAAAAAGATATTTTTTAAAACTGAAGGAGTCTGGAAAACCTCTTAACTAAAGGTAATCACCCTGCGCTCATCATGACTTTGTTGCGCCGCTTCTATGACCTTTATGACGTCTCTGCCCTGTTGAGGTGACACTGCAAGAGCTTCTCCCTGTGTAAGGGCATTATACAGGTTTTGGTACACGAAAGGGTAATTGCCGCGCTCACTTTCTAAAAGCTTTTCTTCTTCGACAGTATTGAGCCTGCCCCAAATTTCTTTGGGTTCCACACCCCATTCTGAAGTGTTTTGTGGTTTAGCACCTTTTTTGAGATATTCCTCTTGAGGGTCTACCCCATATTTCACAAAACTTCCCTTCGTGCCAGAGAGCTGGTAAGTGGGGCCTTTTTCTTTTACAAGCATTCCTGCTTTTAAAGTAACTTTCAGGTTAGGGTAGAAGAGGATAAGTTCAAAAGCATCGGGCACCGTGGCGTTGTCCCGCTGGGTCCTAATATCGGCAAATACTTCATGAGGAAGTCCGAAGAGACAAAGCGCCTGATCAATTAGGTGACTTCCCAAATCGTAGAGAATTCCGCTTCCCGGGTTCTTTTTATCCTCTTTCCAGCCGGTTTTTACTTCGTTTCTAAAGCGATCAAAATGGGCTTCATATTCAACCACCCTGCCTAAAATGCCTTTTTCAACTATCTTTTTTACAGTTAAAAAATCACTGTCCCACCGACGGTTGTGGTGTACAGTAAGCAGTAAATTTTGTTGATGTGCCAGTTTAATAAGTTCATTGGCTTCCCTTACATTGGGCGTAAAAGGCTTTTCAACCAGTACATTTTTTCCTGCTTTTAAGGCTTTTTTAGCAAAAGTAAAATGGAGATGGTTTGGTAATACAAGGATAATGAGATCAATTTCAGGATCTTCCAGTATTTCTGAATATTCTCCTACAATCTCAACCTCCGGAAAGTCTTTTTTTGCGGTTTCAACATTGGTAGGGTTGGAGGTGAGGATCTTTTTTACTCTAAATCCATTTACGCTCGATAGGATTGGGGCATTATAGATGCTCCCGCCGGGGCCATAACCTGCAAAGGCAGTATTTACCTGCTTCATTTTTGTTTCAAGATAAAAATTTCTGAAGAATATTGGACGCTTAAAATGCCATTTTTGACACCCTTCTTTATTTTTTCTGATTTTCCTCCACGTTCTGAAAGAAGAATTTTCGAAGAGGCTCCAGGTTTTTAATCTTTTGGGTACACGCTACTGTTAAAGGCTTGCGGCAAAAATGAATTACGTGCTCAAACTTTTGGGCTTTTACAGCATCCTGATGGTTGATTGAAGATGTCACCACCACCACGAATACCTGGGCCTGCATGGGGTATTTTTTGAGTCTTTTCAACACTTTCCAGCCGTCAAGTACGGGCATGTTGAGGTCGAGCAAAATCAGGAAGTGCTTTCCGGGTTTGTCGTGCTTCCTAAGATAGTCAAGCGCTTCCTTACCGTTGTAGCAAAGTACCGGAGAATGTTCAATTCTGGAGGATTTCAGACTGCTCTTGTGCAATAAAGTCACTACTTTATCGTCATCTACTACCAGAATTTCCAAACGACCTGAATTATCTGGCTTCAACATTAATCTTTTCAGTTTTTTCTACAATATTCCGAATAATATCATCGAGCTCGTTAGCCGATTCTTTCATGTGAAACAGGATCTCATCTTTCAACATTTCTTCAAACAACTCCTCTTCCAGCAGGTGTAAAAGGCCTTTTATACGTGCCAGTGGGGCTCTTACCACGTGAGACTGTTCCCAGGCAATTTCCTTTAGCACCTTATTTTGCTTTTGAACTTTTTGCAAAAGTCTTCTGGAGTTCGTCACATCGAGCACTGCGCCCACCATTCTCGTTGCTTTGCCGTTGCTGTCCCGTAAAATATAGCCGCGGTCTATGATGTGGGCAATCGTGCCATCGGCTTTTACAAACCTGTATTCCAGTTTCCATTTTTTGACCCCTGTATTGGTTATGGCATCGGCAAGAGAGCGTTGTACCTTATCCCTGTCTTCATCAACCACTTTCCTGAGCCAAAAGGCGTGTACTGTTGTGGCTTCGTTGGTGTCATAACCAAAGATCTTCTTATAGCCTTTACTTCGCGTTACCGAATCGGTCTCTATCTCCCAGTCCCAAATCATTTCATTGGTGGCTTTCATGGCCATCTTAAAACGTTTGTTGGCTACCTTTAAGGCCTCCCTTTTTGTGATTATTTCTGAAATATCGCTGGTGGCACCAATAAGCCGTAGTGCCTTACCGGTATAATCTCTAATGATGTAACCGCGATCTACCACCCGGGCATAAGTGCCATCGGCTTTCCTGAAGCGGTATTCTGTTTTTATAAAATTTTCGTTTGGATTGGAAATTACAGTTGCCAGTTTTTTCTTTTCAGCCGGTTTATCTTCGGGGTGCACGTTATTTCTCCAGAAATCATATTGATCTACTGCTTCCGCAGAATAACCAAACAGCTCCTGTGGCCCTCTGTGGAAACGGGTGACTTTGTTTTCCACAAGATCCCAATCATAAATAAGATCTTGCGTGGCCGTTGCTGCCAGTTGATAGCGTTCGTTGATATGCTCAATTTCCCTGGCTTGCTCAATCACCGTGGTAATATCACGAGAATTGGCTACAATTCCTTTAACGGCAGAATCTTTTAAAAGATTGGTTGCGGTGGTCTGTACCCAACGATAATCGTTGTTCTTATCTTTAAACCTGAAAGGTGAGATTTTTACCTGTTTTTGATCCTTTAACTGGTAAAACTGTTTTTTAACTCTGGGCCAGTCTTCGGGGTGAATGAAATATTGTGCATTCTTCCCTATGAGCTCCTGCGGTTCTAAACCAAGGATCTTCTTGTAGTTCTCACTTACAAAAGAATAGCATCCATAAATATCTAAAATCCCAATAAGATCGGCACCTTCCTGAACCAGAGCCCGAAATTTTTGTTCACTCAATTTAAGTTCTTCCTCGCTTTGCTTGGCTTTCTTAAGAGCGGCATTGCGTTCAAAAGCATTAGTCAGGTTTTGGGTAAGACCTTTTAAAAAGGTGATTTCTTCTTCTTTCCAGATGCGCTGATATGTACAGTCATCAAACCCCACAAAGCCGGTAAGCGAATCTCCTACGAAAACTGGCAGCAACAACATAGATTTGATTTGCTGCTCAATAAAAATTTCTCTTAGCTCACCAGGAGCAAGTTCGTCTAAAATGGCAGTGAATGGAAGGTTTTTTACAAGGGGAGCAGTAATTTCCTGTACCTTCTTTATGGGCATATTCTGCAGCTTCTTATTATCAATTTGAGGAATGGTTTTTTCGCTGCACCATTCTACCTTTTGACTTATCAATATTTCACCGGTTTCAGGATCGGAGTTTGCCTCAAAATAGTACATCCTGTCGGCTTCTACGGTTTCGGCTATGACTCCAAAAGTTTGTTGAAGTGCTTCCTGATTGATCTCTTTTTCAAGGAGAGAACTTACAAAAGCTGCGTTCACTTCAAGAAAACGGTTTTTCTCCATAATCACCTTTTCGCTGTGCTTTAGCTGAGTGATATCTTTAGCAATACCATGAACCTCGGCTACACTGCCTTTTAGGAACATAGGCATTAGCAGGATCTTTAGAGTGACTAATTTGCCTGTAGCCGATAGGAATTCGGCTTCAAATGAAGTTACTTTTCCTTGACGGGACCTTTCAAAATGTTCAATAACAAGATCCTGGTCATGAGGAGTGCAAAAATTAATAAAGTTACTATTGATTAACTCTTCTGCAGGTAAGCCGGTGATCATGGCAAGGCTCTCATTGACATGTAGAAAATTTCCCTGCATGTCAAGCCTGTAAAGACCGTCAGGATTACTCCTGATAAAGTTTTTGAATTGTTGGCGGCTTAAATTGAGTTCTTCTTCAATTTCTTTGTCGCGTTTTCTGCGTTTATTCTCTGCTGTAACTTCCCGGGCACAGTGTAGAATCACTTCCACTTTTCCGGCTTCGTTCTTTATGGGAAAGTTTTGAGAACTGAAGTAGCGTTCTTCAAATTCTCCTGTAATCATATTCTTTACGTCGTACCTTATGTCGTTTACCTCTTCTTTTGCTCCTAACCTTGCTACTTTTTCTAAAGTCGCAAAGAAGGAGTCAGGTCCATATTCGCTGAGGTTGACATGGGATGAGAAAATTTCCCTACTGTCTTTACCCAATAGATCTTCGCGGGATCTACCCAGTAATTCAAGATAGGCTGTGTTAGCCTCTACCATCATGAATGCATTGCACTCTTGCGGTTCTAAGACCAAACAGGCAAAGGGAATGGCTTCAAAAATTTCTTTCCAGCAGTTTTCTCTCATCGCAGGGGGATACAAGTATAAAACCTGCCTTTGCTCCTAATATTTTGTTAAAGGCGAAACAAATATAAACAAAATATATTCCCTCGACCTATTGAAAACTACGAAGTTGGGTCGTTAGGCGACAAAAAAGTCCTCTTTGACCAGTAGGTTAATAAATAAATGAAGAAAATTCCTACAAATTAGCTGGAAATTCATTGTAGTCCTTTCTTCAAACAGATTAAGATCTATGTTTTACAGGCACCAGTAGAACGGGAACATCCAGATCGTCAATTAGTTCCTGTTTTATGCTTCCAACAAACATATCGTAGAAAAAGTTCTTTTTGTGGTGTCCGGCAATAAGCAGGTCGGCATTGATATTCTGCACTTCTTTTTTAATCATTTTTACCGTTGACCCTTTAAGTTGTACACCTTCGGCTTCAATGTTCTTTTGGCGCAGGTTTTCGGCCATGCGCTTTACCAGTTCACCTTCTTTTTTCCGGTTTTCCACTCTTTTGTCCTGAGCGTATTGTGGTCCGGCTTCCAGCCCAAGGTAATCGTCGGGGTCGGGTTCGCTTACGTGAAGGATCCAAATCTTGGATCCGAAAGCCTGAGCAATTTCTTCGGCTTTGGCTATTAAACGATCGGCATTTTTCTCAATGTTAATCGCTACGAGGATCTTTTTCATGGTAGAAGTAAATTAGATTATTAAAGGTAGGAAAAATACTGTAAATCTGGAAGCGAAAGGCTGGGGCGAATGCAAAGAGGCTGCCCTTAAAGCTCTGTTTTGTGATCCTTTACACGTCTCAGATATTGTATGCTTCTGAAGGTGAGCAAGGTATGCTTCTGTAAAATTTCAGAATGACATTTTACCGCTTTAAAGACAGCCTCTTTTTGCCCTTTTTGGCAGGTTAATCTAACAGGGTTTCATTAAATAACTTCAAGATTCTCCTGTATTCATCGGTCCAGCTGCTTGGTTCGGTAAAACCGTGATCTTCTACCGGATATACGGCCATTTCCCAATTCTCTTTTTTAAGTTCGATGAGCCTCTGGGCCAGTCTCACCACATCCTGAAAATGCACATTAACATCTATCATACCGTGCGCTATTAGCAGGTTCCCTTCAAAACCTTCAGCAAAATAAATAGGAGAAGAGCGCCTGTAGGCAATAGGGTCATTTACCGGCTCGTTGAGTATGTTTGAGGTATAGCCATGGTTGTAATGAGCCCAATCTGTCACCGAACGCAAAGCAGCGCCAGATTCAAATGTTTCGGCTTCAGTAAACATAGCCATGAGAGTGATGAACCCACCGTAACTGCCGCCGTAAATTCCGACTTTCTCTGGGTTTACCCCATGTTCAGCAATTAAATATTTTACGCCGTCTACCTGGTCGCTAAGGTCTTTACCGCCCATATGCCTGTAAACGCCGGTGCGCCAGTCACGGCCATAACCTGCACTTCCGCGGTAATCTATGTCGAGAACCGTGTATCCAAGATCGGCCAGCAAATTGTGGAACATATATTCCCTGAAGTAGCTGGACCACCAGCTATGTGCGTTTTGTAAGTAACCAGCCCCATGAACAAATACCACCGCAGCACCATTCTTTGCCTCGGCTGAAGGTTTGTACAACCGGGCAGGAACCATGGCACCATCTGTGGCTTCGAACTTTACCAGTGCCGGTTCTCTCCAGTCATACTGCTGAAATTCTTCAGACTGGCCTGTGGTCACCTGTTTAGCTTCGGCTGAAGCAGAAGTTTTCTTTAAATAAAGTTCCCAGGGTTTATTGCAGTACGAATATCGTATTGCCATATAATCTTCATCTGGCGACAGGGCAACTTCATTATTTCCGGTAAGGCTGGTAAGCTGCTGCATTTTCCCCCCCCGTACCGGCATTTTGTAAAAATGTCTCTGGCCGGCATCAACTTCCGAAGTAGTGAGATACCAGCTTTTTCCGTCATTGGAAAGAATGGGGTCAAAAACTTCAAAATCACCTTTGGTCAACTGTGTTTTTTTGCCCGAATTAACATCGAGAAGATAGAGGTGTGAATATCCGGTTTCTTCACTTTGAAAATAAATGGTCTTATTGTCGTTTAGCCAGCCAATATTACCACCACTCCAGGAATAGCCTATTCCGGGGCCAGAGATCCAGGCTTCATCTCTCTGCCTGTCCAGGGATTTCAAGCTTCCTGTTTCCGGATCTAACTGGGCGATCCATCGGTCTTTATTGTCTTTGGAACGTATTACCATGACAGCTTTATTTCCATCATTCGAGAACCAGGTGCCGTTGGGATACACTTCCCTTACTTCTTCTTTCCATTCTTTATCGGGATAATCTTTTACAAAATCGGGCAGATCTTTAATTCCGGGAAGATTTTCTGTATCTACTTTGAAAACAGTGTCCTTTTCCAGGTTGTACACCATGGCTTCCAGTTTTGCCTGCTCGCTGCCTACTTTGCTACGGGCAGAAAGATTTACTGTGTAACCTGTAAGATTGGTGTAATCGGGAACATCAGTATCTTTTGCTTCGGCGGTAGTGATAAGCTGAAAAGTCACATATTCGCCATTGGGGGATACCTGTAGGTTTCGCAGGTGCTTGTCGCCGGTGTAAAAGGTAAACACTTCCGGCTTTGCAGTCATGTCACGGTAAGTTTTTTGCGCTTCTTTGTTTTCTTTCCGCTTTCTTACTTCTTCAAGCAATTGCAGGTTTTCATCTTGCAGCCATTGATCTTGTGCAGAAAGCTCTTTGTCTTTTTGCTCTTTTTGGCTACCCGCCTGAATATTGGTGAGTTGAGTGATCTTTCCCGTACTTAGATCGTAAACGAAAGCGTTGTTATCATTGACGAAACTAACTTTATTTTCGTTGTACAAAAACTGGGGGTCTGATAGGCTCCCACTGAGTTCCAGTAACTTTTCCTCCTTTTTTTTACGCAGGTCGTACAGGAAGAGGTCCCCATCGCGGGTGTACACCTTTTTATTGCGCGCCTGGTTAAAATCCCCTCCCTGCGGAAGGAGTTTTTGCTCATCCTGCCATGAAACCTTTTCTATCATGTTCAGGTTTTTTCTGGATACCCTGTAGAGGGAATCGGCAGGACTGTTATCGGGGTTGTAATTAAAATAAATGTATTCGCTGTGCGGGCCCCACTGCACGTTTGAAGGGAAAGTACCCATCCAGGAAGGATCCTGCATGATCTTTTCTACAGTGAGATCAGACGTTTGGGCATAGGCTGCCTGCAGGCTCAAAAATGCCAGAATGTAGAGGAAGTATTTTTTGTTCATAGGTAAGATTGAAATTGGATTGACAATATAAAAAAAACCGGAGGATAGTTTTAAAAGTAAAAGCACCCCCTGATAGACCGAAGGTGCTTTTTACACGTACATTTTATTAGCAGTTTTTAAAGGTGACTGCTCATTTCATTTTGTTGATCTTCTATTTGGTCCCTGTATTTAAGCAGGCTCTTTAGAGCTTTTAACTCGAAAACACAGTTCTCAAGATAGGCTTTGTGCCTGATTAAGACCTCGCGACAGCTGCCTTCATAAATTCTGCATAAGGCTTCCTGGTATTTCTGAAGGCTTAGTTTTTTAGCCCGCAAAGCATTTTTTATGCATTTGTTCCTGCTTTCCCCGTATAACCCGGTGCGTTTTCTCACTGTATAAGAAGAAGAAGAAGAAGAAGAAGAAGAAGAAGAAGAAGCGGGAGCTTTTTTCCCAGTGTAGTATAGAATTTCTTCACCAAGTTCAATGGCGAATTGGCTACGCCGGGATGCAAGGCTTTGAAAATAATCTTTTAAAGAAGCATCTTCCAGAGATTCGGCCAAATCCCGAAAAAGTTTCGAACCTGCGAAGTTATCGTCTAAAAGACGCCGCAAAGTAAGTTCTCTAATTTTCCCGTTATTCATGATTTCCTGATCTATAATTCTGTCTCTTTTCCAACTTTTTTACTAACACTTTAATTTAAGCAAATTTGCTCAATCGTTTTCGTAAAATTGGATAGTTAACTCCGTTTTGACAGTTGAAGAAGAAGACGACAAAAAGTTTCTTAAAAAGATGTTTTTTGAGGCATTTAATAGGATGAAAAAAGAAAACCGCCTGCGAAGTGCAGGCGGTTTTTAAGATTTCTGGTTCCAAATTAGGATTTAGCCTTCCTGTTCAGGCGATCTTCGGCCATGTCGGTGAGAAGATTGTCGGCTTTGTATTCTTCATCAAGAGTTTTTTGAAGTTTTGCAGCAATGTCGTCATGTCCCAGTTCTTTAGCAAAACGTACAGCCGTACCATATCCCGCGATCTCGTAGTGTTCTACTCTCTGGGCCTCGGCAATTAGTCCTGCATCCTGCACATCTTTTTCGGTGTCTTCTTTCAGAAAAGATTCAGCTTCTTTCACAAGACCCTGCATAGCCTTACAGGTTTCTCCCGTAGGTTTAATGCCCAGTTTGTCACAAATTTCCTCGAGGCGCTTTACATGCCCCTCAGTTTCTTTGAGGTGCTTCTCAAAAGCTTTTTTAAGCTTATCATCATTGGCATTTTTCTGCAACTTTGGGAGTGCGTCTACCAGTTGGGTTTCGGCGCTGTACAAATCCTTTAGCTGGTGTTCGAATAGATCTTTTAAGTTTTTCATTTTTCAGGTTTTTTTTGTTCAGTCTAAAATATATACAGAAGGGACTAGTGCCAGTTAAATGAGTAATAAATCTTTGTTGAATTTTTACTAAAGGAGTAATGGGAGGTAATGGGAAGAGACGCTTTTTTCTTATTATCTTCGCAGGAAACCGCGCATATGTTTAATATAGAAGCTTACATTAGAGACATACCTGATTTTCCAAAAAAAGGAATTGTTTATAAAGATATAACACCCTTATTGCAGGATGCCACTGCTACAAGAGAAACAGTGGCTGCTTTTTTGTCATTTTTGGAAGGTGAGAAAATAGATAAAGTTGTAGGAATAGAATCCCGCGGCTTCTTTTTTGCGACACTTTTGGCGCAGGAGTTAAATGCAGGTTTTGTGCCCATTAGAAAGCCGGGTAAATTGCCTTACGATACATACCGGGAGAGCTATTCATTAGAATATGGGGAAGATACACTTGAGGTGCATAGCGATGCAATACAAAAAGGTGAAAAGATCCTTGTGCACGATGACGTGCTGGCAACGGGAGGTACTGCTGCGGCTGCGTGTAAACTGGTGGAGAAAATGGGAGGGGAAATTGTACAGTGCAGTTTCTTAATGGATCTCAGCTTCTTAAAAGGAAAGGAAAAACTGGATTCATATAAGGTGGTTTCGCTGGTTAGCTATTAGTTCGTAGTTAATAGTTGATGGTTAATCGTGACTGGTTAATTGGGGAATGGTTAAACAGAAATGGACAAATTGTTGTTGTTTAATTAGTGATTGGTTAATGGAGCATGTTTTTTCCATAAACCATAAACCATAAACCATAAACCATAAACCATAAATCTTAAACCTTGAACCTTTAGAGTGAATTCTTTGTGACCCAGGTTTTCCAACCGATAAGCGCTTTCTGAAATTTAGTTGCTTTAGCCAGGTCCAGCTGTCGCTTTGAATAGCTGGGAAGAACCTTTTTGTTGATCTTCGAAAGTGTCTTGAAAAATGTCTTTTTCATGTCGGTTGGTTTCTATCAAAGATAGAAATTAGTTCCCAATTTCCCCTTTTTGAAAGGTATAGGAGCAAAATCGCCTTCCGAAGGTCTTCCCGGAAGGTGTGTCAAAAATGGCATTTTTGGGAGATCATTCAATACCGCCAATAACGAATCTCTGGTTTATTCTCTCTTAAAGTCCTGGTTTTGGTGTAGGTGAAGCTCTGCAAAACGGTTCAAACAAGCCTATTCGTTGAGAATCTCATATCTTCGCAAAAAAAATTGATGAGCATTCTATTTATTATCCTTGGTTTTATTCTGTTAGTAGTTGGAGGTGAATTCCTCGTGAGATCGTCTGTAGCGATTTCTTTGAAACTGAAACTTTCCCGAATGGTCATTGGCCTTACAGTGGTGTCGTTTGCAACGTCGGCGCCAGAGCTACTGGTGAGCCTGCAGGCCGCACTTGAAGGATTTTCAGATATTTCCCTGGGTAATGTCATCGGCTCTAATATTGCTAACATAGGTTTGGTTCTTGGTATCACAGCCATGATCTCGCCTTTAATCATTGACCGGGAATTCTACAGGTTCAACTGGCCAATAATGATGCTTTTTTCCCTGGGGCTGTTTTATTTTCTTTCTACAGAACATGTACTATCGCGCTTAGAAGGTGTTGTTTTAGTACTGGCTATTGTGCTTTACCTTGTTTTATTGATTCGTCGCGCCCGCCGGAAACCCGAACTTCAGCCCGATGAAGTAGATCCCGATTTAAAAGTGGCTTCCAACTTTAAGACTGTTCTTTGGCTGGTCATTGGAGGTGCTGCCCTTTATTTCGGATCAGAATTTTTGGTTTCGGGTGCAGTAGACCTGGCATCGGCTTTGGGAGTGAGTGAGAGGGTGATCTCGGTTACTATGATCGCCGTAGGAACGAGTGTGCCCGAGCTGGCAGCATCGGTCATTGCAGCTATGAAACAGGAAAAAGCCATTTCCCTTGGAAACCTGATTGGTTCTAACATTTTCAACATAGCCTCGGTGCTGGGTATTACTGCCTTAATTCAGCCTGTGGTAGTAAGTTCAGCAGAGATATTAAGCAGCGATATTCTATGGATGATTGGTATTGCTTTTATTCTGGTTCCGTTGGCTTTTCTTCCGAAGCGTTATTCGTTAAACAGGTGGAAAGGTTTTCTGCTTTTTGCCGGTTATGCTGTGTTTGTAAGCCTTGCCTTTGTAGGATAGGCTTTGCCTGAGGGGTCTTTTTAAGAAAATATAAAATTTTTGTAAACATCCCCCAATTTTTTAGGGGGTGTAAACAATTATTAAATATATTTGTTGCTGTTAACCCATAAAACCAATTAATAAATGGCAACTTTAAGATTCCAGGCACTCAAGGAGACTTTGAACCGCAAACCTGTAGAAATTGAAGAAAACGAACGGCGTTCAGAACTTTTTGGCCGCAATGTTTTCAGCGAAAGCGTAATGCGACAATTTCTAACTAAAGAAGCATACCAGAGTGTAAAGGAAGCCAATGCCACCGGTAAAAAGATTGACCGTACTATTGCCGATCATATTTCTACCGGAATGAAGGAATGGGCCATTTCTAAAGGGGCCACCCACTATACACACTGGTTTCAACCCCTTACCGGAAGCACTGCCGAAAAACACGATGCTTTCTTTGAAACTATTGGTGATGGCCTTGCAATTGAAAAATTTGGAGGCGGGCAACTTGTACAACAAGAACCCGATGCTTCAAGTTTCCCGAACGGGGGGATAAGAAATACGTTTGAAGCCCGTGGCTATACCGCATGGGATCCTACTTCTCCCGCATTTATATATGGAACTACTTTGTGTATTCCCAGTGTATTCGTTTCTTACACAGGAGATGCACTGGATTATAAAACGCCACTTTTAAGAGCGTTGCAGGCTGTTGACCAGGCTGCTACCGATGTGGCAAAATATTTCGACAAAAATGTAAGTAAAGTTCAGGCTACTCTTGGATGGGAGCAGGAATACTTTCTTATTGATTCGGCTTTGGCAGCATCAAGGCCCGATATTCAGCTGGCTGGAAGAACTTTGCTGGGGCACTCTCCGGCTAAAGGTCAGCAGTTAGATGATCATTATTTTGGGTCTATTCCTTCGCGGGTACTTTCTTATATGCGCGATCTTGAAAAAGAATGTATGCTTCTTGGAGTACCTGTTAAAACCAGGCACAACGAGGTGGCGCCAAACCAGTTTGAACTTGCTCCAATCTTTGAAGAAGCCAACCTGGCAGTAGACCACAACTCCCTTTTAATGGATGTAATGCATAAAGTAGCAGAGCGCCATAACTTCACCGTATTGTTCCATGAAAAGCCATTTGCAGGCATTAACGGAAGTGGGAAGCATAACAACTGGTCTTTGAGTACAGATACAGGTGTAAACCTTTTAGGACCCGGATCTACACCAATGAAAAATCTTCAGTTTTTAACTTTTTTCATCAATACCATAAAAGCTGTAAATGAAAATGAGGAGCTGTTAAGGGCTACAATTGCCAGCGCATCAAATGACTTCAGGTTAGGTGCTAATGAGGCTCCGCCGGCTATCATCTCTACTTTTATTGGTTCTCAATTGACCCAGGTCCTTGACGAACTCGAAAAAGTTACCGATGGGAAACTTTCTCCGGCAGAAAAGACCGAACTTAAACTTAACGTAGTTGGAAAGATCCCTGAGATCCTTCTGGATAATACCGACAGGAACAGAACTTCATCCTTCGCTTTTACTGGTAATAAATTTGAATTCCGTGCTGTTGGCTCCACTGCAAACTGTGCAGAGCCAATGACCGCTCTAAATGCAATTGTTGCCAAGCAGCTGATAGATTTCAAGAAAAAGGTTGATGGTCTTATCAAGAATAAGAAGATGAAGAAGGATGACGCCATCTTCAATGTTCTAAGAGAATACATCAAAGACTCTAAGAATATTCGTTTTGAAGGTGATGGTTATTCCGAAGAATGGGAAAAAGAAGCCGCAAAAAGAGGTCTGAGTAACAATCGAAATACTCCTGAAGCTCTTAAAGCTCTTGTTAGCAAGAAGACAATGGATATGTATAAGGAGCTGGAGATCATGAATAATGTGGAAATTGAAGCCCGTCATGAAATTCAGTTAGAGGAATATATCATGAAAGTGCAAATTGAGAGCCGTATCCTTGGGGATATTGCCCGCAATCACGTCATTCCAACCGCGATTAGGTACCAAAACATTTTGATCAAAAACGTACGCGGACTTAAAGAGATCTTTGCTGATGATTTCAAGGAACACTCCAAAGAGCAACTCGAGATCATTAAAGAAATCTCCGAACGTATTGAGAAGATCAATTCCGGTATTACCGAAATGATCGAAGCCCGTAAGAAGGCTAACAAACTGGAGGATGCCGAAGAAAAAGCCTTTGCATACTGTAATGATGTGAAGCCATTCTTTGAGACCATTCGCTACCATTGTGATAAGCTCGAGCTGGTAATAGACGATGAGATCTGGACCTTAACCAAGTACAGGGAATTATTGTTTACCCGATAATTTAAATTCAATAGACTTATAGGCACTTCCAATTGGGAGTGCCTTTTTTATTATATAAATTCTACGATCAAAAATTCTAAACTAATTATCTTTGACCGTAAATCTATCTACATGAGCCAGGAAATAAGTAAAAGATATGCCGGCCGCGGAGTTTCTGCCGGGAAAGAAGACGTGCACAATGCCATTAAGAATGTCAATAAAGGGCTTTTCCCAAAAGCATTTTGCAAAATTGTGCCCGATCATCTCACAGGTGATAAAGATTATTGCCTCATCATGCACGCCGATGGCGCTGGTACAAAGTCTTCCCTGGCCTATATGTACTGGAAAGAAACCGGGAATCTTGAGGTGTGGAAAGGAATTGCGCAAGATGCATTGATCATGAATATTGATGACTTGCTGTGCGTTGGTGCGGTAGATAATATCATGCTTTCTTCTACCATTGGCCGTAACAAGAACCTGGTGCCGGGCGAAGTGATCTCTGCCATTATCAATGGTACCGAAGAATTGCTCCATGATCTCAAAGGCTTCGGAATAAATATCCACTCCACCGGCGGCGAAACTGCCGATGTTGGTGATCTTGTACGCACCATTATTGTAGATTCCACCGTAACTGCACGCATGAAGCGCAGCGAAGTGATCGATAATGACAATATCAAACCCGGAAATGTAATAGTGGGTCTGGCTTCTTTTGGACAGGCAACCTACGAAAAAGAGTACAACGGCGGCATGGGCAGTAACGGACTCACCTCTGCACGCCACGATGTCTTCGTAAAGAGTTTAGCTCAAAAATACCCTGAAAGTTTTGATGCTTCAATTCCCGCTGAATTGATCTACAGCGGCTCAAAAGACCTCACCGATGCAGTTGAGGGCAGCCCGCTGGATGCCGGGAAACTTGTGCTTTCTCCCACCCGCACTTATGCTCCGGTCATTAAAAAGATCCTGGAAAAGTACTCTAAAAATGACATTTTTGGAATGGTTCATTGCAGTGGGGGCGCACAAACCAAAGTCCTGCATTTTGTAGATAACGTTCATGTGATCAAAGACAACCTCTTTGAAGTTCCGCCTTTATTCAAACTCATTCAGCAGGAAAGCAAAACCGATTGGAAGGAGATGTACCAGGTGTTCAATATGGGGCATAGAATGGAGCTTTATGTCAATGAATCTTTAGCTCAGGACATTATCGAAATCTCAAAATCCTTCAATGTAGATGCAAAAATAGTGGGTAGGGTAGAAGCTTCAGAAGAAAAGAAACTGACAATTAAGAGTGAATTTGGGGAGTTTGAATATTTGTAATATTTCCCGCAGATCACGCTGATTTTCGCAGATTAAATTTTATTTGCTTTTCTATGGATTCCATCGATGATATTTTCTACGTTGAAGTTAACTAGAATTCCCAATTTTAATCCGGTTAATTTTAAATAAGTAAGCGTCTGTTTATGATGAACTGGTGCAATAGCTTCTATCGATTTCACTTCAATTAATACCTTTTCGTGTACAAGAAGATCAATTCGAAACCCAACTTCGAGTTTTTCATCATTAAAGAAAACAGGGACAGCAACTTCTTTTCTTACTGTTAGTCCTTCTTTCTTAAGTTCCGATGCCAGGGCGGCGACATAAACCGATTCTAATAGTCCGGGACCGAATGCATTAAAAACCTTAAAAATGGCTCCTCTTATCTTGTATGATACTTGATTTTCAGTCATTCCAGGAATAAGATATAAAAAAATCTGCGTGGATCTGCGTAATCTGCGGGAAACCATTTAGGAAAAGTTGTTTTTAAGGTAAAGTAATTTCGGCTCGATATATCTTTTACAAAAGGCGCATCGGGATTTTTTCGGTAATAATTCTAAATAGATTCCCTTGAAGGCTTAAATTCCTTAAATGCTAAAACCTGCGTCACCAGGGGTCCTTAAATTGCTGCTGAAGTTTTTTCAGGATCTTTCTTATTTCCACTTCATCTTCCGAAGAGAAAAAATAAACGGCACTGCGATATTTATCCCGAAACGAATGATTTGAAGTGGAATTGTGCGTATGAAGATGCACCTCCAGAAGCCACTCCAAATTTGCCCTTTTTGGAAGGTAATGCACAATGACAGCTTCAGAGAATGTATTGGCGGGAGCATTGGAAGCAATATATCCCTGTTCCACCTTCAGCACGCCTTCCACCGACTGGAAAACTGCTTCGGTACACCAGTGACAACCTCCGCCCAGGCCTATTTTGTTCATTTTACTCATTGTTCTAAAGATACAAAAGAAGCATCATTTAGAATTGCTTTGCGATCTCTGGGCTTTTTCTTTTACAGACTCTGCGAGAAATATCTTCGCAATATCGAACATGTCCTTGCTGAATAATTTTTATCTCCAGCACAAATCCTTTTCAGAAATCCGACAGAATTATCGTAAATTTGCTGCTTTAAGGAGATGTTATGATCGAGAAATTGAATATTGTGAAGCAGCGTTTTGACGAGGTGAATGACCTGATCATTCAGCCCGACGTGATTGCCGATCAAAAGCGCTATATAGAGCTAAATAAAGAATACAAGGAGTTAAAGAAATTGATGGACGTTCGCGCAGAGTACGTGAGCCTTATCGAGAATAAAAAAGAGGCCGAAGAGATCATCGCTGATGGCAGTGACCCCGAGATGACCGATATGGCCAAACTTCAACTCGAAGAAGTCAAAGAGCAGATTCCCGGAATGGAGGAGAAGATTCGAATGATGCTTGTGCCAAAAGATCCCGAAGACGCCAAGAACGTAGTGATGGAAATTCGTGCCGGTACCGGTGGGGACGAGGCAAGTATTTTTGCAGGAGACCTTTATCGCATGTACACCAAATATATTGAAAGCAAAGGCTGGAAACACCAGATTGTTGACTTTAGCGAGGGTACCAGCGGCGGATTCAAAGAAATTATTTTTGATGTTACCGGTGAAGATGTCTACGGAACATTAAAGTTTGAAGCCGGAGTGCACCGTGTGCAACGGGTACCGCAAACTGAAACCCAGGGACGTGTACATACCTCGGCCGCTACAGTAATGGTATTGCCCGAAGCCGAAGAATTTGATGTGGAGATCGATCCAAAAGAGGTGAGAATTGACTATTTCTGTTCTTCAGGACCGGGTGGGCAGTCGGTGAACACCACTTATTCGGCGGTGCGTTTAACCCACATCCCTACAGGATTGGTGGCGCAGTGCCAGGATCAAAAATCCCAGCATAAGAACAAGGAAAAAGCTTTCCGTGTATTGAGGTCAAGGCTTTACGAGCAGGAGCTGGCCAAGAAAATGGAAGCCGATGCAGCCAAAAGGAACTCTATGGTTTCCAGCGGAGACAGGAGTGCGAAGATCCGTACCTACAATTATGCGCAGGGCCGCGTGACCGATCACCGAATTGGGCTTACGCTTTACGATCTTGGGAACATCATCAACGGAGATATCCAGAAGATCCTCGACGAATTACAACTAGTAGAAAACACCGAAAAACTTAAAGAGAATTCCGACGTTTTTTAAATAAACTAACTGAAAGCTGCCGCACTCCGGCAGCTTTTTTATTTCCAGCCAATGACCACTTCCCAGCTTACCGAACAAATACGCCTCAAAAAGTCCTTTTTATGCGTGGGGCTTGATGTAGACCTTGAGAAGATTCCTCAACATCTTTTAAAAGAAGAAGATCCTATTTTCGCCTTTAATAAAGCCATTATTGATGCCACTCATCACCTGGCTGTGGCCTATAAGCCCAATGTGGCTTTTTACGAATCACACGGGATCAAGGGCTGGAAAGCACTGGAAAAAACCATTACTTACCTGAACGAAAATCATCCCGATATCTTTACCATTGCCGATGCAAAAAGGGGAGATATTGGCAATACTTCGGGCATGTATGCAAAGGCCTTTTTTGAAGATTTGCAGTTTGATTCGGTCACCGTGGCCCCTTACATGGGAAAAGATTCCGTAGAGCCATTTTTGGCTTTTGCTAACAAGCATACCATTTTGCTGGCTCTAACCTCTAACGGCGGTGCATATGATTTTCAGACCAAAGAAGTGGAAGGAGAACAGTTGTACAAAAAAGTGATCAAGACCTCCAGGACCTGGAACAACGGCCAAAATTTGATGTATGTGGTAGGGGCTACAAAAGCTGAATTTCTAAAGGATATTCGAAAAATCATTCCTGAAAGTTTCCTCCTGGTGCCGGGAGTTGGTGCCCAGGGCGGAAGTTTGGAAGAAGTATGTAAATTCGGGATGAACCGCAATGTAGGCCTGCTCGTAAATGCGTCCCGTGCTATTATCTATGCTTCGGAAGGAATGGATTTTGCTGAAGCAGCTGCCGCAGAAGCAGAAAAGCTACAGCAGGAAATGGCAACATTTTTATAGGAATTTCTTCGGAAAGACCTGTCAAAAATGGCATTTTTGGCACCTCATATTTTTTGATCATGAACACCTTCTACGACCAGTTAAACCGGAAGATTGCGCTTAAGGAAGTTCCGCAGCGCATCGTTTCCCTGGTGCCCAGCCAGACGGAATTATTGGTTGATCTTGGGCTTGAGCAGCAAATTTTGGGAATAACAAAGTTCTGTGTGCATCCTGAAGCCCTTCGGAAGCAGAAAAAGGTGGTTGGTGGTACCAAACAGGTGCATTTTGACCGCATAGCAGCCCTGCGACCCGATATCATCCTTTGTAATAAGGAAGAAAATACCCAAGAAATGGTTACGGAGCTTGAAAAGATCGCTCCCGTTCATGTTTCAGATATCTACACTATAGATGATTCCCTCGAACTCATCAGGCAATACGGCGAAATCTTTGAAGTGACCGGCAAAGCTTCAGAAATAATTGAAAAGATACAGCTAGAAAAAGCAGGTTTTCAGGAGTATGTGAAAGACTTTCCGGAGCGAAAAGTGGCGTATTTTATCTGGAAAAATCCGTGGATGGTGGCAGGGAAAGATACTTTTATAGATCACCTGCTGGAACTTAACCGCTTCAAAAATGGCTTTTTAGAAGAGGACTCCCGTTACCCCGAAATATCCCTGGCACAGCTCGATGAAAAAGAGGTGGAGGTGGTGCTGCTTTCTACAGAACCATTTCCTTTTAAAGAGAAAGATATAGAAGCTTTGAAAAAAGAAGTGAAGTTGGGCTGCATCCAGGTTGTGGACGGCGAATACTTTAGCTGGTATGGGTCGCGCCTTACGGCTGCTTTTACCTACTTCAGGAAAGTTCAGGCTGTTTTATCCTGACTCTGCTCCATACGACGGATCTCTTTTAAGATCTTGCACGCCTTATCATTGAGCATGTCACTTCGCAACTTATCTACTAAAGCGAGCTCAAAAGAACGGCGCATGAGAAAACAGTACTTCTCACGAAGCCTTTCCAACGTAGATCTGGGTTCAAATAATCGAAACATATACTTTTATTATTAATGCAAAGATATCCTGCAGTTTTTCGAAGAATTCATAACTGAAAGTTAACTTTATGGTAAAACTGTGGTGAACCCTGGCCTCTCTTGTTAAAAAGTTATAAGGCAGACTCATAGAGTTGAGGTTCTACAAGGGTTTAAAAGAATTATTCACTGTTCATAACCCCAATTTTCATGGAGTAATGCTTAAGGTATAAGGAGTAATAATTTTAAATTACTGTTCCTCCTTAAAATGCCATTTTTGGCACCTCTTTCTAACCTTTAGGTAATTAAAGATTTTCAGCGCGCAACCTGCAACAGGAAAAACCCGCAACCCTCAACGCGCAACTCTTCCGAAGAATTACCTACTTAAAATGTCATTTTTCACACCTCTTTCTGACTTTTTTAATAACCGAAATTTTTCCATTCCAGTAGAGATTTCTCAGTCGCTATAAAAGCTCCTTCGAAATGACAAAAGGGAACCTGTAACAGAACAAAATCCGCAACCTGCAACCTGCAACTTGAAAAACCCCCAACTCGCAACAGCAATGCTTCAACAGAATCGAGACTTTTTGTACAGCTAAAATGGATTAAACTTTAATCCTTAAACCTTAGTCTTTTCTAGTCCTGCAAAGCAAAAACCCGTTTCAGCAGATTGGTGGTACGGGCAGAAAAGTCGTTCCTGATTTCCTTTTCTTCAACTGCGATCATGGTGTAAACCCCTTCAAGAGCCTGTTGTGTCACATAATCGGCAAGATCGGGATTGACGTTATTGGTAAGCGGAATGGCGTTGTATCTTTCAATAATTTTTGTCCATACCTGGGTGGCTCCCACTTTTTCAAGGGAATTGGTGATCACAGGGTTAAATTTTGAATAGAGAGGCTCTGTGGTTTTATTGGCAAGGTAAGTGGTTGCGGCAATGTCGTCTCCCAGTAAAATATTTTGAGCATCGGTAAAGGTGATTTGCTTTACGGCATCCACAAAAATAGGTGTGGCTTCCTGTACCGCATCTTCAGCGGCCCGGTTGAGCACACGTAAACCTTCATCGGCCAGAGAACTCAACCCAATGTCACGTAGGGTTTGATCTACTTTTTGTAATTCGGGAGGAAGCCCAATGCGCACCAGTTCATTCTTAAAGAAACCATCTTCCTGTGTTAGTTTGGCCACCTGCTTGTCTATCCCAAAATTGAGCGCCTGGCGCAGGCCTGCAGCTACTTCGGCATTAGAAATCCCTGTTCCTTCCTGCGGAAGCGAATCGGCTATTTGTTGTAATTCGGCACAGCCGAGAAAAAAAGGAAGTATTGCGAGGAGGAGTATTTTCTTCATGATAATTTTTTTCAAAGATAGTTATAAAAAATCCCGCTTTTTCCCGGGCGAATTTTACTCTTAATTATATAAATACTATGGTCTTGTTATTGTACACGAGCGTTTTTCGGTCAATATGTAATTTTATCGCCCTTGCCAGAACTACTTTTTCCAGGTCCCTGCCTTTGAGGATAAGATCTTTTATAGAATGGGTGTGAGAAATTCGGGTAATATCCTGTTCAATAATTGGCCCCTCATCTAACTGGGCGGTGACGTAATGTGAGGTCGCACCAATGATTTTTACTCCGCGTTTATAAGCAGAATGATAAGGTTTGGCCCCTGCAAAAGCCGGCAGGAAAGAGTGGTGGATATTGATAATGCGATTTGGATATGCTTCAATAAGCCCATCGGGAATAATTTGCATATATCTGGCCAGAACAAAAAAGTCTATTTTTTCCTGTCGCAACAATTCTAAATGTCTTTTTTCAGCTTCGGGTTTATTGTTTTTGGTAATGGGGACATGATAAAAAGGAATATCAAATTTTTCGGCTGTAGAACGCAAGTATTCGTGGTTGCTAATGATCAAAGGAATATCTACGGGAAGTTCCCCGGCTTTGTGTCTTCCCAAAATGTCATAAAGGCAATGGTCATATTTTGATACAAAAATGCCCATTCTCAATTTAGCTTCTGCTGAATATATTCGCCAAAACATTTGATATGGCACTGCGAGTTCTTCAGAAAACGCTTGCTTAAGCGAGTCAATATTTGTAGCATCTAAAAATTCACATTCCAGCCTCATTACAAATATGGAATTTTCTACGTCTACATATTGATCAATGTATACTATGTTTCCTTTACGATTAAAAATGAAGGAGGTGACCTTTGAAATAATTCCGGCTTTATCGGGGCAATGAATTAAGAGTATGAAACTTGACATAGTTTATATTTGGGCCTTTAAAAGTAGATAAATCATAGCATTTGCACTAACACGAGGTAGACTTTGTGCTATTTGTAGATCTAGTTACCAACTATTTCAATTTTCGTAAATTGCATGCTTAAATAGATCATAAAATTGAACATGGAACAACAAGCTCCTTATAAACCTAACAATAAAGTAAGAATTGTAACCGCAGCTTCGCTCTTTGACGGGCATGATGCCGCCATAAATATTATGCGCCGTATCATCCAGTCTACAGGAGTAGAGGTAATTCACCTGGGGCATGATCGCAGTGTGGAGGAGGTGGTGAATTGTGCAATCCAGGAAGATGCTAATGCCATTGCCATGACCTCCTACCAGGGCGGGCATACCGAATATTTTAAATATATGCACGATCTGCTTAAGGAAAAAGGGGCCGGGCATATCAAGATCTTTGGCGGCGGCGGCGGTGTAATTCTGCCTGAAGAGATCAAAGAGCTTGAAGAATATGGCATCACCAGGATATATTCTCCCGATGATGGCCGCGAACTTGGGCTGCAGGGAATGATCAACGACCTGGTGAAAAAATCTGATTACCCGCTGGGGGACAGCCTCAACGGGGAGGTAGAAGAGTTGGAGAAGAAAACCCCGGGAGCTATTGCGAGGGTGATTTCGGCTGCCGAGAATTTTCCTGAAGTTGCCAAAGAAACTCTTGATAGAATTCATTCTGAAAATAAAGAAAAAGAGATTCCCGTGCTGGGAATTACCGGAACAGGTGGCGCCGGAAAATCTTCTTTGGTAGATGAACTTGTACGCCGTTACCTAATGGATTTTCCTGAAAAAACCATTGGGATTATTTCTGTAGACCCTTCCAAAAGAAAGACCGGGGGAGCCCTTTTAGGAGATCGTATTAGGATGAATGCGATCAACAATCCGCGGGTTTATATGAGGTCTTTGGCTACCCGTCAATCTAATCTTGCCCTGTCAAAATATGTTGCTGAAGCCATTGAGGTGCTAAAAGCCGCGAGTTATGACCTTATTGTTCTGGAAACTTCGGGAATTGGGCAAAGTGATACAGAGATCCTGGAGCATTCTGATGTTTCACTTTATGTGATGACGCCCGAATTTGGTGCGGCTACACAGTTGGAAAAGATCGATATGCTTGACTTTGCCGATCTTGTGGCGATCAACAAATTCGATAAACGTGGTGCTTTAGACGCCCTTCGCGATGTGAAAAAACAATATCAGCGCAACCACGGATTGTGGCATGAAAACCCTGATAGTCTTCCTGTTTTTGGAACTATTGCTTCTCAATTCAACGATCCCGGTATGAACACGCTCTACAAGCAGATCATGGACAGGATCGATGAGAAAGTGGGAAGTAAGTTTAGTTCTACTTTCAACATCTCAAAGGAGATGAGCGAAAAGATCTTCGTGATCCCGCCAAACAGAACGCGATATCTTTCTGAAATTTCAGAAAATAACCGCAGCTATGATGAGAAAGCGGCCTCACAGGCTGAAGTTGCTCAAAAGCTCTACGGAATATACAAAACCATTGAATCAATAACCGGAACTAAGGTCGGTCTAAATCAATACGGATTCGAAGAAGATGAGCTGAAGGATGACACCATTTTAGAAAATGAGGAGCTGGTAAATCTACTGAAGAAAGAGTTTGATAAAGTTAAAATGGACCTCGATCCTTACAACTGGGAAGTCGTTACCGGGTGGGATGAAAAAGTGAATAAATATAAAGATCCTATCTACTCCTTTAAGGTGCGCGACAAGGAGATTAAAATTGAAACCCATACCGAATCCCTTTCCCATACCCAGATCCCGAAGGTTGCATTACCAAAATACCAGGCCTGGGGTGACATTTTAAGATGGTGCCTGCAGGAAAATGTGCCGGGAGAATTCCCTTATACTGCCGGATTGTATCCTTTTAAAAGACAGGGGGAAGATCCTACCAGGATGTTTGCGGGAGAAGGTTCGCCTGAACGTACCAACCGCCGTTTCCATTACGTGAGTATGGGCTTACCGGCAAAGCGACTTTCTACGGCATTTGATTCGGTCACGCTTTACGGAAACGATCCTGATCATCGCCCTGATATCTACGGAAAGATCGGGAATGCCGGAGTTTCCATCTGCTGTCTCGATGATGCGAAGAAGTTATATTCAGGCTTTGATCTTGCCGACCCTATGACTTCAGTAAGTATGACCATTAACGGCCCTGCGCCAATGTTGCTTGGGTTCTTTATGAACGCTGCAATAGATCAGCAGTGTGAGAAGTATATTAAAGAGAATGGCCTTGAGAAAGAGGTGCAGGAAAAGATTGATAAGATCTATGCTGAAAAAGGAATGGGGCAGCCCAAATACAGAGGCGAACTCCCGGAAGGAAATGACGGCCTCGGACTCATGTTATTGGGTGTTACGGGAGATCAGGTGTTGCCGGCAGATGTTTATGCAGATATTAAAAAAAGGACCCTTAGCCAGGTGCGGGGAACTGTACAGGCAGATATCCTGAAGGAAGATCAGGCGCAGAACACCTGTATCTTTTCAACAGAATTCGCTTTGAGATTGATGGGTGACGTGCAGGAATATTTTATTCAGGAAAATGTGCGGAATTTCTATTCAGTTTCTATTTCAGGTTATCACATCGCTGAAGCCGGGGCTAACCCCATTACGCAGCTGGCACTTACCCTTGCCAACGGATTCACCTATGTAGAATATTACCTGAGCAGGGGAATGGATATCAATAAATTCGGGCCGAATTTATCGTTCTTTTTCTCTAACGGAGTTGATCCCGAATATGCGGTGATTGGAAGGGTAGCGAGAAAGATCTGGTCAAAAGCACTGAAGTATAAGTACGGCGCCAATCCGCGGGCGCAGATGCTGAAGTATCACATCCAGACTTCCGGAAGATCCCTGCACGCACAGGAAATTGATTTTAATGACATAAGAACCACGCTTCAGGCGCTTTATGCCATTTATGACAACTGTAATTCTTTGCACACTAATGCTTACGATGAGGCTATTACTACGCCTACAGAGGCTTCAGTAAGAAGAGCGATGGCTATACAATTGATCATCAATAAAGAATTGGGGTTAACAAAGAATGAGAATCCTATCCAGGGAGCATTTATAATAGAAGAACTTACCGATCTTGTGGAAGAAGCAGTACTTCAGGAGTTTGACCGCATCACCGAAAGAGGCGGAGTTCTTGGTGCAATGGAAACTATGTACCAGCGGAGTAAAATTCAGGAAGAGAGTCTTTACTATGAAACCCTAAAACACAATGGAGATTTCCCCATCATTGGAGTAAATACTTTTCTTAGCTCTACAGGTTCGCCAACTGTGACTCCCGGGGAAGTAATCCGAGCCACCGAAGAGGAAAAACAGAGTCAGATCCAAACGTTGCAGGACCTGCATGAGGCGAAGAAGGAACTGGAACACGAAACCCTCGAAAAGGTGAAAAATGCAGCCATTCAGAATGAGAATATTTTTGAGGTGCTTATGGAAGCTACAAAGGTTTGTTCGTTAGGACAGATCACTACAGCTTTATTTGAAGTAGGAGGGCAGTACAGGAGAAATATGTAAGCAGAGAACCGATGTGCGACAGCGACGTCGGGAGCCTCTTGAAAATATTATATATCAAACCTCACAGGTTTTTAAAACCTGTGAGGTTTTTTTGTTGTTTATTTCTACGAAACCTAACAGGTCTCTAAGACCTGTTAGGTTATATTCATTTCCGAAGAAAGTCTTTGATCAGCCTGTCGAGGTTCTAAACTCAAGTAGGGTATTTTCAATTTTGTACTTTTATTTGGACAAACGCCACCTCACATGAATTCACAAAAGTTTCTTCACACTGATGCTTAAAGCACCACTATTCTCATCAGGATCATGGTAGGTGCTGTATTTTTTGTTGAAGGCATTCAAAAATTCCTTTATCCTGAAATGCGTGGTCCGGGCCGATTCGCAAAAATGGGCTTTCCGGAACCGGAGATCCTTGGGAACCTGGTTGGATTTTTGGAGGTAGCTGCAGGAATCCTGCTTCTCATGGGCTTATTAACGCGTGGGGCTGCTTTGACTACTTTACTTATAATGACTGTTGCTATTATTACAACAAAAATACCTATTGGCTTCGGGGAAAGCTTTGGACCTTTTGTACTACGGGATCTAAAAACCTATGGATTTTGGAGTATGGCTCACGAAATGCGTACCGATTTCGCGATGTGGCTGGGTTCCCTGTTTCTCATGATAAGGGGAGGCGGGCGCTGGTCGGTAGATAGATATCTTTCAAAATAACAGACTTAAGAGGAAGAGATGACTATTTCTTGATTAACCTGAACCCAAAAAAGGTATCTCAAAAATGCCATTTTTGAAATACCTTTCTGTAACTCTTTAAATCTTCAGAAGTAAAATTTGCGCTATTCTTCGTCGTCAAATGGGTTATCGAAAGGAATATTGTCATCTGGGTCTACATCATCATAATTCACTCCCGGCGGATTAAATAATCCCCAGCGGTCAATTATGTAATTCAACTGGTCAAAATTCTTTACCCATTCTGCAAAAAGCACCCGGAATTCTTCAATCTCTCCTCTTAGCATTTCCAGATATTCAACTTCCTTAAAACCTTCCATGACAAACCCATTACAACCCACGTATATTTCGCGGGCGCATTTTCGAATGATCGCTGCATTCTCCATCTTTATGTCATAGAGGTCGACACCTTCTGCTCCGGCTATTTTAGGCGCGAGCTGTAGAGCATCGGTATACATATTATGGGCTACCGCAGTAGTGAATTCGTCTTCTTCGGGAACCAGTTGTATTATGCGCTCTACAATTTCAAGAATTTCCATTGCCTTACGGTACAATGGCGTACGCTCCAGTTTGTCTTTATTCACAACGCAGGGCGTTAGGCTGGAGACTCGTCTTCAATGTTAATGGCGGAATTGTCCTGGTGAAGTTTCCACTTCTCGTAAGCCACGAGATCATCACTTACCAGTGCAAGGCAGGCCGCAATTACTCCTGCATCATCAAGAAAACCGGCGACGGGAATAAAATCGGGGATGAGGTCCAGGGGCATGAGTACGTAGAGCAAAGCTCCCACAACTGCAGCAATAGTTTTCCAGGGCACTTCCCTGTAATTGCCGTTCCAGTAATCCCGAACCAGGCTAAACATGCTTTTTGCCTTGGCCAGGTATCCGCTCATCGATTCGTTGTTACGGAATTTGTCTTCAATTTTTTGCTCTTTTGCAAGTACCTTTTTAAGGTCCTTTTGTTCTACTTTCTCTGCCTGCTCATTAAGAGCGCGATTTGCCTCTTCGGGGCTAATGTCTTTCATAATTGTTTGATCTTAATTTTTATTTTGATTTAGTTGTCCGGTTCTTCTGAATATATTGTCAATGGTATATTCCGCAGCACTTTTAATCTTTGAGAGCTCCCGCCATTCAATTGGTGTTGCAACGCCTGCATCTTCAGTGGCTCTTAAAGAAAAAGGGCATACAGCGGTTTGGGCGTATGCATTCCGCAGATAATCTACAAAAATTTTTGATCTGCGCTTTTCTTTTCTTATTTCCGTAGTGAATAATTCGGGATGGCGCTTTTCTGCTTCTTCTGCTATTTCGCGGGCTGTTGCTTTTACCTGGTCAAAATCTTTTCCTCTTCTTATCTTGTAGTATAAATGTAAGCCGCTTTTCCCGCTGGTCATAAGGGAAGGGTCTATGTCTTTCTCATTTAATAATTCCCGCATTGCCTTAGCCCCTTTCTTTATTTTTTCAAAATCATCATCGGAAGGATCCAGATCAAAGATGACCTTATCGGGCTGCCGCAATTTGTCCTTTTTGCTCAACCATATATGAAATGCCACGGTGCCCTGGTTGGCGAGGTACACAAGTGTTTTGATGTCATTGCAAAGAATTTGTGTGTTTGATCCTTCTTCGGTTTCAATTTCTACAGTCTTTATAAAATCTGGAAAATAATCTGAAATGCTTTTTTGATAGAATCCGTTGTTGTCAATTCCGTTTGGAAATCGGTGCAGGGTAAGTGGCCTGTCCTTTAGATAAGGAAGCATGAGAGGGGCCACTTTTTTATAATAAGTCACCATGTCTCCCTTGCTGATCTTTTTCTTCGGAAAAATGATCTTGTCATAATTTGAAATCTCTACCCCGGCAACTGTCATTCACTACAGATTTTTAGATTCTTCTTGTGCTATTTGATTCAGTGTCCTTCCTGAAGTGACGCTTTTAGACTGAGTGCTTACAGGGTTGCGGCGGGCATCGGCTTCGGCATCATCCTGCTTCATAAGCAGCCAGTTTCCCTTCATCTTTCCGCCTTTCATTTCCACAAGATTATATCCGCCTTTCAGTTTTTTTCCGTGAAGGGTGACTTCAATACTGCCTGCATTAAAGCTTTCTTCCAGGGAAATAAGCTTACCATCTTCATCTTTTTTATTGCTCTCAATGGTGCCGGTGTCCCAAATCATTACTGTACCCCCGCCATATTCTCCTTTTGGGATTACTCCCTCAAAATCGGCATAGGCAATTGGATGATCTTCGGTGGGGATCGCCATTCTCTTTACTGAAGGATCTGTGCTTGGGCCTTTGGGTACCGACCATGATTTAAGGGTGTTGTCAATCTCCAGCCTAAAGTCGTAATGAAGGTTGGTGGCATCGTGCTTCTGAATTACAAATATGGGTTGCTCATTTTTCTTCTTAGATGGCACATCCCGCGGCTCACCGGTCTTGCTGAAATCCCTTTTTTCATTATAACTTTTCATGCTATTCATTTTTGCACATCCCGCAGGTTGGAAAATGTACAAAAAATGCTTCTGCGCCTTCGTTAAAGAAGTCTCAAAACTTATTCTGAAATAAAATGAATATGGATGGAAGGTTGTTTTTGCATGAAGTTTATTTTAGATACTTTTGTCGCGTGTAATCTTTAGCACCAAACTAATTAAATGGAAGGAATTTGGGTATTTGCCATTGCGGTGTTTACAGGGTTTATTGCTATCAATAATCCTGTAGGAAATGTGCCTATATTTCTTAGCCTTACCCGCCAGGCCGATAGGCCTACCAAAAAGAAAATCTCTAAAAAGGCCACTTTTACAGCCTTTGTTATTGTCTCTGGATTTATAATCCTGGGTAAATATATCTTCGATTTTTTCGGGCTTACAATTCCTGCCTTTAAGATTACCGGGGGCATCCTGGTATTTTTTGTAGGCTTTGAAATGATTCGTGCGCAGGTATCAAGTATTGACAACCAGACAGAAATAAACTTCAACGAAGAAATATCTATTTCACCGCTTGGGATTCCTATCCTTGCCGGTCCCGGTACTATTGTAACAGCAATGAACTTTACTACTACCGCCACCTACCTGCAATTGGGCATAATCCTGGTGATGTTTGCGCTGGTAATGTGGCTAAATCACCTGGCATTTCTCTCAAGTGAATACCTTGTGCGCTATATTGGAGCCAATAAAATTGTGGTGGTAGAGAAAATCATGGGTCTTATCATTGCAATTATTGGCGTTAACATGCTGATAGAAGGGATTCACATCGCCTTTATGGAATAAAATAAATAATAAATTGGTTTTTAGTAGGTTATCGGTTTTATAGTTGTACCTTCGCCTCCAATTTAAATTTATATAATGAATAAAGGTACAGTTAAGTTCTTTAACGAATCAAAAGGTTACGGATTTATTAAGGACGAAGAGTCAAATGATGAGTATTTCGTACATGCTAATGGTCTTGTAGATGAGATTAGACAGGATGACGAAGTAACTTTCGACCTTGAAGAAGGTAGAAAAGGTGTAAATGCAGTAAACGTGAGACAAGCTTAGTCTCAATTTTTGATATTTATATTCTTAAGCCTTGCTATTTAGTAAGGCTTTTTTTATGCCTTACCCGAAAATACATCTGTGGATGCTGGAATTTTTATTACCTTAATTCCATGAAAAGAATAATCTTTTTTTTGTTCCTGAGCCTGCAGGTGTCCGCCCAGGAATTGATGATAAAAAAGGGAATTGTCGTAGATGACTTCAAGGTCTCTGACACCCTCCAGGAAAGTTATGCCCTTTATCTTCCCACAACGTATCAAAATAACAAATTATGGCCGGTACTTTTCTTGTTTGACGGAGAGGGCAGAGGGAAGGCTGCTGCACAACTATTCCAGTCTACTGCCGAGGAGCAGGGGTACATCCTTGTCTCTTCAAATAATATAAGTGAACAAAATGAATTAAAGGAAAATGCCGTTGTTGCCGCGAGGTTGTTACAACGAGTCGCGAATATTTTACCTTTAGATTCCCGGCAAATAGCCGCTGCAGGTTCTATGACCGGCGGTAAGGTGGCAAGTTCGCTGCCTCTTATTTTTGATAATTTTCTTGGTGTTGTGGCAGTTGGAGACCACTGGGTGAATTTTAACCTGCTCGATAATAAAAAGAATTTCCTCTTTGTTGGAATAGTAGGAGATGAACAATTTTCGGGTCGGGCAATGAATAGCACTGCAGCTGCTCTTTCCCAACTCAGGTTTCCCACACAGATCTATACTTATTCCGGGGGGGAAGATTGGCCTGTTCCAGAGATCATTTCCAGTGCCGTGGGTTCTCTTACGCTTGAAGCTATGCGCGAAGGGAACCGTCCTTTAGATAATCAGCTCATTGAACAGTTGTACCGTAACGATCTTTCCCGCGTAAACAGGCTAATGAGCCAAAATCAACTTATAAATGCCGAAGTTCTTCTGGAGGTGATGGAAGAAAAGTATGATAAGCTGGTGAATATGGCCGAAATAAGGTCAAAACAGGACCAGTTGTTGCGCTCCCGGAATTACGACCAGCAAAAGCGCCAGCAAGTAAGCATTCTTCAAAAAGAATCGAGACTGCTGGATGATTTTGTTTACTACCTGGAAGAGGATATTCGCACCGCAAATTTTGAAAATCTCGGCTGGTGGAATTATCAAAAAAATCAGTTGGATTCCCTCGCCCAAAGAAAAGATGGGGAGGCAAAAATGGCACTTCGGTTAAAAGATTTTATAAAAGAATATATTCATCTTAAACGCCAGGACATGAGTAAATCTCGTGTGCCTCTGGAGAGTGAACTCATAACGAATATGATTCAGACCATTTTTGATCCCAAAGCTTTTGGCGCCTATAAAAATATCATTTCTCTAAGTGCGCAGGACAATGATTTCTCCACAGCCTACTTCTACCTTGAAGAAATGCTGAAGCACGGTTATAAAGACATGCAGGGATTATACACCATTGAAGGAACTTTGGGCTTACGCCTAACCCCTGAATACAACCAGATCATTGAAAATTACCTGGGCGCCTCGAAATTTTATGATTCTAAAGAAGAGTCTCAAAAATGAGGTTTTTAGGCATTTTTCTGTTTCTGTTGTTCCCGGGTGTGGCCATTGGGCAGCAGGACTCTGCATTTATTGCATTTCAGGAAGAGATCAATTCAGAATTTAAAGATGCGGCCACTTCTCCTCTGTCAGAAAAGGATCGGGAAAGTTTTGAAGCTCTGGATTTTTTTCCGTTTGATCCCAACTTCAGGGTTGAAGCTGAATTTTTGAGAACTCCTCAAGAAGTTCCTTTTGCTATGCCCACTACTTCTGAAAAAAAGAAGATGTATGTGAAGTATGGCGAATTGTATTTTACTCTTAAAGGAGAAGAATTTAAACTGAATGTTTACCAGAGCCTTGTACTATCACAAACTGAGGAATACAAAGACTACCTGTTTTTGCCTTTTACAGATCCTACTAACGGAGTGACTACTTATGGAGGAGGAAGGTATCTCGACTTAACGATCCCTGCCAACAGGGTGTTTCAGCTGGATTTCAATAAAGCTTACAATCCTTATTGTGCTTATAGCGGTGGCTATTCCTGTCCCATTCCGCCGGCCGAAAACAAGCTGGGAATACCTGTAACCGCAGGGGTGAAGAAGTACAAAGAGCACTAGCTCAGTTTAGATAACCAGATTCCGATTAAAACGGCAGCAATTCCCAGGAAGATACTTCCGGCAGAATATATCCCAAAGTTGATGTAATCTCCTGCTTTCAGCAAAGCCTGGTTTTCAAAACTAAATGCCGAAAAGGTGGTGAACCCGCCACAGAATCCGGTGGCGAGCAGCAAAGTTGTGTTAGGGGAAATGGCCTCCTGTTTCATTCCCAATCCTAATATGAACCCTATCAAAAGACTTCCGAAGAAATTAACCAGCAGCGTGCCCAGCGGGATGGAAGAAACTGAGTTGAGGTTTTTTGAAATTAAAAATCGAAGGGCACTGCCAAATCCCCCGCCAAGAAAAACCAGTAGCACCTGTTTCATTATTCTACCGGAATATAAATTTCTGTGACCCAGAGCGCCGGATTGTCAATTTTAGTAGGGTCGGTAATCAGCATCTCAAAAGGTTGGCCTTGTGCATTTACAATTAAACCGTTTTCTTCAATATAGCGGTAAGTGCGCTCCCAGGCTTCGGAAGCATTTTTGTGATGACCATTAAGAGTGGTTTTAACCACTTTTTGAGGCTCGAGATAGCCATTAAGGATCTCACTTCCGGCAGGAGTAATCACCTGGCTTGGGGTAGGAACGCCGGCTGAAAAAATCGTAGTGCCATTGCGGTCATCCCGCTGATTATAAATAATAAGAGGCTGCCCGCTTATAGAAATGTTGTTCTGGTTCATGTAGAGTTTTACCTGTTCAATCATACTGGCTGCACGTGTATTAACCTCACCCATGCGTGAGGCGGTAGTGGTGTACATATAATATCCTCCCCCATGTTCGGTCACCCCGTCTACATTAATGGAATAGGCTTCCATCTTTCTGGTAACGTGCTGTTCCAGGTTCTCAATACTCTGTTCAAAGATGGGAAGAAAAACTTCGGCGAGTTCTTCATCCTGTACGGTGAAGGCCAGTTTTTCCTTAAAGCTTTGATTGCCTTCCAGCTTCCAGGTGACTCGTGTACCTTCGTCTTCGGGAGTGAAGGTCCAGGTGATTTTACCTTCGGCTTCACCAATAATAGTTTTTGTCTTCAGTATTTGTTCAATATTCGAATAAGGGATTGCTGCTGTGGTTACTATACTTCCATCTCTAATACCCTCTGCCTGCCACGAGATAGCTGTGTCTTTTTCAGAAGTCGCTCCGGCAACATTGAGGTCCATTCCTTCAATTTGGTTCCAGGCTTCCCACGATTTCCAGTTTGAATAATCAGCTACCTCCCGAAATAGCATTGGCGCAGGCGCATTAATGAGCTTGCTGGTCTCAACTTTGTATTGGCCATCTTGAGTGGCTATGTATATGGAGCCTGCGATAAAAAGGATTAACAGCAGGAAAAGAAGGTACTTTAAGATCTTCATGATGTGAGGCGGGTTTATAGTATTTATTATGCTAATATAAATAATTTGAAAATGTTAATTCTTACATTTGTTATCTAATGGTGAAAGTCCTGCAGGTTGGAAATTTATACTGCTTTCCTTCCTGAAAGTTTTTCCAGCACTTTTAATAATTAAACTCTTAAAAATGAAAATTAAAGCTTATTTGATGCTGTTTTTTGCGGCAACAATTCTATTTTCCTGCGCAGATTCCAAGATGGAAAACCCTGCAGCTGTGGGAGAAGTTGATCAAACCGACGATTTTGATTATCAGGTAGATGAATTTGCAGATATCAAGATCTTGCGGTACCAGATTCCCGGCTGGGAAGATCTTAGCCTAAAGGAACAAAAACTGGTGTATTACCTTGTACAGGCCGGTCTTAGCGGGAGAGATATTATTTGGGACCAGAACTACAAACACAACCTTAAAATTAGGGAAGCCCTTGAGAATATCTACGCCAGCTACGAAGGAGACAAAACTACCGATGACTGGAAGAATTTTGAAACCTACCTTAAGAGGGTGTGGTTCTCTAATGGGATTCACCACCATTACTCAATGGACAAGCTGAAACCTGAATTCAGCAAAGAATATTTTGATACTCTTCTTAGCGAGACCAACACTCAGCTTACAGGAGAGGCGTATGAAGTGATCTTTAATGATAAAGACGCTAAAAAGGTGAACCTTGATGAATCTAAAGGTTTGGTTGAAGGTTCTGCGGTTAACTTTTATGGTGAAGGCATCACTGCAAAAGATGTTGAGCAGTTCTACGCCAATAAAAAGTCCCCAAACCCAAATAAACCTCTTGCGTTTGGTCTTAATTCAAAACTTGTAAAGGAAAATGGGCAAATCGTAGAAAAGGTTTACAAGAGTGGCGGCATGTATGGCCCTGCAATAGACAAGATCATCTTCTGGTTGGAAAAGGCAAAAGGAGTTGCCGAAAATCAGCAGCAGGCAGATGCACTTGCGCTGTTAATAAAATATTACACAACCGGAGATCTTCAAACCTGGGATGACTACAATATCGCCTGGGTTGAAGCTACCGAAGGAAATATTGACTACATCAACAGTTTTATCGAAGTTTATAACGACCCGCTTGGTTACACAGGTTCTTATGAAACTATTGTGCAGATCAAAGATTTTGATATGAGTAAGAAGATGCAGGTGCTTGAAGAAAACGTGCAGTGGTTTGAAGATAATGCACCTTTGATGGAAGAGCACAAGAAAGATTCTGTGGTAGGGGTTACTTACAAAACAGTGATCGTTGCAGGAGAGGCAGGAGATGCTTCGCCGGCTACTCCTATTGGTGTGAACCTTCCTAACTCTAACTGGATAAGAAAAGAGCACGGTAGCAAATCTGTATCTCTTGGAAATATCATTAACTCATACAACAATGCCGGCAGCACTGGCAGGCTTGAAGAATTTGCTCACGACGAGGAAGAGATCACTCTTGAAAAAGAATACGGGCAACTTGCCGATAAACTTCATACCGCACTTCACGAAGTGGTAGGTCATGCTTCAGGGCAACTTAATCCTGGAGTTGGAGAAACCAAAGAAACCCTAAAAAGTTATGCTTCTACTTTGGAAGAAGGCCGTGCCGACCTTGTAGGTCTTTACTACCTTATGGATCCAAAACTGGAAGAACTCGGGTTGGTTGATGATTATGAAAAAGTGGGGAAAGCTGCCTACGACGGGTACATTAGAAACGGATTAATAACACAGCTTATCCGTCTTGAGCCGGGAGCCGATATTGAAGAAGCACACATGAGAAACCGCCAGTGGGTGAGTGCATGGGTGTTTGAAAAAGGCCAGGAAAAAGGCATTATTGAGAAGGTAACCAGAGATGGAAAAACTTATTTTAATATTACAGACTACGCTGCACTTCGTGATCTTTTCGGTCAACTGCTAAAAGAGACCCAAAGAATTAAATCTGAAGGAGATTACCAGGCGGCAAAAGACCTTGTAGAGAACTACGGTGTAAAAGTAGATCAGGATATTCACACCGAAGTTCTTGAAAGAAATGCACAGTTCAAATCTGCTGCTTATAGCGGATTTGTGAATCCTATTCTTGTTCCTGAGACAGATGATAATGGTGAGATCACAGCTATTAAAGTGGTACAGCCAACTTCTTTTGAAGAGCAAATGCTTAAGTATTCAGAAGAATTTGATGTACTTCCTCTGGAAAACTAGTTCGAAGCACCAAATTAATACAAGCCGTCATTCTGCAAAGAGTGGCGGTTTTTTTATGCTGAATATTATCCTTTTAAAAAGCTTTTAAGCACAAACAGGAGCAGGATAAAACCAATAAACCCAAGTAAGATGAAGATTGTGCCTTTATAGTATTTGCGGTGCAGTTTGATGTCTTTTCGATAGCTGAAGATGATCACTCCCACAAAGGCCACGAAGAACAATGCGGCAAAAATCCATTGTCCTGTGCTAAACATTTCCATAGGGCCTTAATTTTTCTAATTTTATGCGAATTTAAAGCATTAGGATGAAAAAAAGCTTAAAAGCAGTACAGGAGTTTCATGAAGCTTTTGGTTTGGGAGTGAAACAGCAGCCCACAGCAAGGCTCGAAGACGGAAAAACACAGTTGCGGTACGAATTGATGAAGGAGGAGAATGAAGAATACCTGGAAGCAGCAAAAAATGGGGACCTGCCCGAAATTGCAGATGCCCTGGGTGATATGTTGTACATTTTGTGCGGTACAATTTTAGAGCACGGCCTGCAGCACAAAATTTCTGAAGTTTTTGATGAGATACAGCGCAGCAATATGAGCAAACTCGGCGAAGATGGGAAACCAATTTACAGAGAAGACGGGAAGGTACTCAAAGGACCAAATTATTTCAGGCCGAACTTTGAAAAAATTCTGAGGTAAAATTGTAGGTCTAATATGCCATTTTTGACACCTCGCTGCGACCAGTAATTTCCCCGCCTTTTCCATATTTTGAAATTTTAGTATCTTATAAAGATGAGAGCAATATATTTCATTTTTATAAGCCTGGTCTTTATGTCCTGTCGCAATTCCGGGGGAGGTGAAGAGGTACAGGCGCCAACGTTGGGAGAGGAAACTGTACAGGAGGAGCAAAACCCGAAGCTGCAAACCTACACCTCCCAAAAATGGTATTTTTCAGCAGAAATTCCGCTGGGATTTGAGGTTTTTGAAGGGCAACTTCCGGGGGAGTCGCCTGTAATTAATTTCTACGATAGCGAAATTGAGAAGGAACCTCCGTTTGGCATTCATAATGATGCCTCTATGGCCTATATAACCGTGCTACCGCAGGGTTTTGGTGTTGATGCACCTGGTGGGCCGCGTAAATCATTAAAAGATTGGGAAGGGAACCTGCCTTTGTCGTTCAACATCAATAAAAACGATTCCTACGCCTATTTGCTGGAAAGTGGTGAGCCGTGGGCAATAGGTATCAGCTTCAATTCGCCGCCGCCGGGCTGGAATGAATATGGAACCATCTATATTTTTTATGAGGTAAATGATTTTAGGGCAGAATGCTTCAGCAGTAGCACCGGTGAAGAAATAACTATGGATCAATGCGATTCTTTAGGAGGGGATGCCATGAAGTTCTACGGAAAGGTTTCCGAAGAAAAAAGGTCAGCCTTAAATGCCATTTTAGAGAGTTTACATTTTATTGATCCCAACCGGGAGCGCGAAGAGATTGGAAATTTAATTAAGCCTGAAGTACCCGAAAGAAACGCTACTGTAACTTCGCCGCTGCACATAGAAGGCAGGGCAAAAGGCACCTGGTTTTTTGAAGCGAATGCGCCGGTAAAGCTGGTGACCGAAAGTGGGAAAGTACTGGCCGAAAGTTATCTTGAAGCACAAGGAGACTGGATGACCAAAGATTGGGTACCGTTTAGCGGGCAGCTTGAATTTAAGACAAAAGAAAAGCGCGGCTATTTGATCTTTAGCCGCGCCAATGCTTCAGGAAAACCGGAGCATGACAGGATGCTTCGGATTCCGGTAGTGTTTAATTAATTCTTTTTGACAGCATATCTCCAGCCAAATTTATCTTCGGCTTTATTGTACTGTATTTCCATTAACTTTTGTTTTAAAAGCGAGGCATAAGAATCTTCCAATTGTGGCAGTTCATATTTTTTGCCTTTGTTTCCAAAACCTCTTACGGGGTTAATAGTAGCAGCGGTACCCGATCCAAAGATCTCCTTGAGTTCACCTTTTTCGGCAGCTTCTACAATTTCAGAAACTTTGATACGCCTTACTTCTGCTTCAATTCCTAACTCTTCGGCAAGGGTGAGCACACTTTTTCGGGTCACCCCGTCAAGGATACGATCACTGGTAGGAGCCGTGATAAGTTTGTCTCCCACCCTAAAGAAAATGTTCATGGTGCCGGCTTCTTCCAAATATTCGTGAGAATTGGCATCGGTCCACACAATTTGCTGGTAGCCTTCTTCTTTGGCAAGATTAGTAGGGTAAAATTGCGCTCCGTAGTTTCCGGCCGCTTTGGCATATCCCACACCACCATCGGCAGCACGGCTAAATTTATCTGCAAAGAACACCCTTACTTCGCCGCTGTAATAAGCCTTGGCAGGAGAACAGATGATCATGAATTTATAAGATTTTGAAGGAGAGGCCGAAACCCCTTTTTCAGTAGCAATTACGAAAGGCCTTATATAAAGGGAATTTCCGAAGCCTTTTTTGATCCAGTCACGATCTAAATTTAGAAGGGCTTCAAGACCTTCAAGAAATACATCTTGTGGAAATTCGGGGATCGCAAGTCTTTGCGAAGATTTATTGAAACGCTCAATATTGTCGACAGGACGAAATAGCCACACCTGGTCGTCATCATCTTTAAAGGCTTTCATTCCTTCAAAAATAGCCTGCCCGTAATGGAAGACTTTGGCTGAAGGATCAAGCTGAATGGGACCATAAGGTTTTATCGTGGGATTTTGCCATTGACCGTCGTGATAATCGCATTCCATCATATGATCTGCAAATACATTTCCGAAGACCAGGTTATCAAAATCAACCGAATCGATATTTGAAGTTTTAGTTTCAATTACATCGATTGCGAGAGGTGTATTTTTCATGGATATCTATTTGAAGCAAATTTACCGAAATAAATACAGGTTCTAAAGATGTGTTTTAACTAATTTTATTTTAATTTGAAATTTACAAACCTTTAACAGGAACACAATGAAGAAAATTAATTTATTGCTGCTGTTATCTTCTTTAATGATGACAATATCCTTTTTTGCACAGGAAAAGAATTTGGGTGAAGCGGAAGGTTATATTTCTGTAGGAGAGGAGGTTGAGCTGGTTTCGGTACTTTCTACACAGCGTATGCAGGAGCACTATGACACCCTCAAACCCGGCGATACCGTCAATGTAGCTTTCAGGGGAAATGTGGCTTCGGTTTGTAAAAGCAAGGGTTGCTGGATGAAAGTAGCTCTCGAGGATGATCGTGAAGTTATGGTAAAATTTAAAGATTATGCCTTTTTTGTTCCTAAAGATATTGAGGATAAGGAAGTAATAGTCGAAGGAAAGGCTTTTGTGACTGAAATGTCTGTTGAAGGCCGGCAGCATTATGCCGAAGATGCAGGAAAGACCGCTGCTGAAGTCAAAGCTATAACCACTCCCGAGCTTACACTCTCATTTGTTGCCGATGGAGTTAAAATTAAAAACTAGGTCTTGAAACGTGAGATTATAAAAACCGGGGATGGTTCTTCCACCATTTTTCTGCCCGAGTGGAACGAGCATTACCACTCCAAACACGGTGCTTTGCAGGAGGCATTGCATGTCTTTATCAAATGTGGTTATCAATTCTACCTTTCAAGCCATGAGCCCACACAACTTTCAATTCTTGAAATAGGATTTGGAACAGGCCTTAACGCGCTCCTCACTTTAATTGAAGCTGAAAAAGATAGGATACACGTAAATTATACAGGCGTTGAAGCATATCCCGTGGAGGCAGAAGAACTTCAGGTATTAGATTATTCTGAAGTTGTAGGGGAGAAAGTGGCTTCAGAAGTTTTCAAAAAGCTGCATGAAACTCCCTGGGAAAAATCTGTTGAAATTTCGCCATTTTTCAGACTTCAGAAGGAAAAGAAATTCTTTAGTGAAATATCTGCAGTACAGGAATTTGATCTTATTTATTTTGATGCCTTTGGTCCGCGGGTGCAGCCCGATCTATGGAGTGAAGAGGTATTCAGGAACATGTATGCGGCCTTAAAAACCAACGGTGTATTGGTAACCTACTCTGCCAAAGGTGATGTGCGGCGGGCTATGCAGGCGGCAGGTTTTGAAGTGTCACGTTTACCTGGGCCACCTGGAAAGCGGGAGATGCTGCGGGCTGTCAAAAAATAGCGCTGTTAAACCTTTAATAAACAGCGGGGCTGTTTGAGGATAATGCCGTAAATTCAAAATAAAAATGCGAATTCTTATTACCGGAGCCACCGGCCTGGTAGGTTCAGAAATTACCCGATTGTGTCGTGAAAAGGGCATCAATGTCAATTTTCTAACCACGAGCAAGGGGAAAATTGAAAAGAGTGAGGTCTACCGTGGCTACTACTGGAACCCCTCAACCGGAGAAATAGATGCCAAATGCCTGGATGGTGTGGGTGCAATTATCAATCTTGCCGGGGCAAGTGTCTTCCAACCCTGGACGAAATCTAACAAGGAGAAAATTCTTAACAGCAGGCTGGATTCTTTAAATCTACTGTATAAAACCCTTGAACAGAATTCTCACCAGGTAGGGCAGCTGGTTTCTGCGAGTGCTATTGGTATCTACCCCAGCTCAAGAAGCAAGATGTACGAGGAAAAGGATACTGTGGTGGCCAAAGACTTTTTAGGAGAGGTGACGCAGCAGTGGGAAGCGGCAGCTGATAAATTCCAGGATCTTAGCCTGCGGGTTGCCAAAGTGAGGATAGGTATTGTACTCTCGGCCGAGGGCGGCGCCCTACCTCAAATTATGAAGCCAGTGAAGTTGAACCTGGGAGCACCTTTGGGTTCAGGGAAGCAGTGGCAGTCGTGGATCCATATAAAGGATCTCGCCAGTATCTTCCTCTTTATAATCACTAATGGTTTACAGGGCGTATATAATGGGGTAGCGCCAAATCCTGCCACCAATGAAGAGCTCACAAAAGAAATAGCAAATGCTCTCGATAAGAAATTGTGGCTTCCCAAAGTTCCGGGGCTGGCATTAAAAGCAGTGATGGGAGAAATGTCTGGCGTGGTGTTGGGTAGTCAGCTGGTGAGCAGCTCAAAAATCCAGGAAAAAGGCTTTGAGTTTTCCTTTGTGAATTTAAGGCCTACCATTAAAGATTTGATCAATAAAAAAGCCGGCTAAATGAAGCCGGCTTTTCTTAGTTCCTATTTGAAGAGGATCTTAGTTTGTTTTGCGAGCGGTAACATTAACTGTTAGCTCCATTTCGTCACTAATAAACTTGTCTCCAAGGTTATCAAAAACAGATTTTGAACCGTAGTTCACTCCCCAATTAGTTCTGTCAATAATGAAAGTCTCACTCTTAAGAGTAATTGTTTCACCATTAATTTCAGTATTTACGGGGAACTGGATGTTTTTAGTTTCCTCTTTAAGGGTAAGATTTCCCTGAAGTACTTTTTGTCCGTTTTCCTCGGTCACTCCGGTAATTTCAAAAGTAGCTGTTGGGTATTTATTCACATTAAAAAAGTCAGTTTCTTTGCCTTCAACAGTTCCTTTAAGGTGGTCTTCAAGACTTCTTTTGTCTTTCTCTTCCATACCTTCATCGGTCACGGTGATAGAATTCATGTCGATAACAACACGTCCGCTGGTAATTTCTTCAGTCGTAGCCATGAGGGTTCCGTCTTCAATGTTGATGGTTCCCACGTGCTCACCGGTAGGTTTTGTACCTCTCCACTCTATAGTAGATGCAGTAGTATCTATCTCGTAAGTCATTGCTTCTTCTGTTGCAACAGCTGCTTCCTGGGCTTCACCCGGTTCAACTTTATTTTCATTATTGTTTTTACAGGCCACGGTTCCCATGGCAACTCCTGCAACAAGTACGAAATTAAAAAATCTTTTTTTCATCTGGATATTTAATTGTTTAACCGGCAAAATTAGTTTTTTTACCGGGCCTTTATCCTAAAAGAATATTAAAACTTTCCTGTGACATTTTGGCATTTCAAATTTCTTGGCAGACCTTTTGCCAATTGTGTCACGGAATAAAATAAAATACGTATCACATGAGCGAGAAAGAACATAAAGAGGAAAATATTTCAGAAGAAGAAGTTATAAAAGACCAGGTAGAGGACATACTGGATGAGGCCATAGAAAAAGCCGATACTCAGGGAGACACTACTCAGGATGAGGAAGTTCCAGAAAAAGAAACCCTCAAAAATGAACTTGAGAAGGAAAAAGATAAATTCCTAAGGCTCTTTGCCGAATTTGAAAATTACAAGAGGCGTACCAGTAAAGAGCGCATAGAGCTGTTCAAGACTGCCAGCCAGGACGTCATTGTGGCAATGTTGCCGGTGCTTGATGATTTTGATCGTGCCCTTAATGAGATCAATAAAGCAAAAGACAAGGAATTATTGAAAGGCGTAGAGCTTATTAACAATAAATTCAGGGAGACCTTACGCGCTAAGGGGCTTGAGCAAATGGAGGTAAAAGAGGGAGATACTTTTGACTCTGAGATCCATGAAGCTATCACGCAAATTCCTGCCCCAAAAGATAAATTAAAAGGCAAGATTGTTGACGTGGTTGAAAAAGGATACAAACTGGGCGACCGCATTATTCGTTATCCAAAAGTGGTGACCGGTAAGTAACTTTTAATCTGAGAACTTTAAAAATATCATGAAAGAGGACTATTACGAAATATTAGGATTAAGCAAGAACGCGACCACAGCCGAAATCAAAAAGGCGTACCGCAAGAAGGCTATAGAATTTCATCCCGACAAAAATCCGGGAGACTCTAAGGCAGAGGAAATGTTTAAAAAAGCTGCCGAAGCTTATGAAGTTCTAAGCAACGAAGATAAGCGGGCACGATATGATCGCTTTGGTCACCAGGCATTTGAGAATGGCGGCTTTGGTGGCGGTGGTGGCGGAATGAATATGGATGATATTTTTAGCCAGTTTGGAGATATTTTTGGCGGTGCTTTTGGCGGCGGCGGAGGTTTCTCGGGCTTTGGTGGCGGCTTTGGCGGCCAGCGAAGGGCTAAAGGTAGTAACCTGCGAATTCGCGTAGCCCTCACCCTTGAAGAAATTGCCAATGGTACCGAGAAAAAGATAAAGGTTAAAAGAAAAGTCCAGGCACCGGGTACTACCTATAAAACATGTTCAACATGTAACGGTACAGGCCAGGTGACCCGTGTGACAAATACTATTTTAGGGCGTATGCAAACCGCTACCCCCTGTACTACTTGTGGCGGAAGCGGACAAATGATCGATAATCGTCCTGCCGATGCCGATGCTCAGGGACTTGTAGTGAACGAAGAGACCGTTGCTATTAAAATTCCTGCAGGGGTAGTAGAAGGGATGCAGCTCAAAGTTTCAGGTAAGGGTAACGAAGCACCCGGCAATGGCGTTCCCGGAGACCTCCTGGTAGCCATTGAAGAAAAAGAGCATCCTGTATTGCAACGGGAAGGAGATAATCTTCATTATGACCTATACATCAGCCTTTCTGAAGCTGTGCTGGGAACCTCAAGAGAAATTGATACAGTATCAGGAAAGGTGCGTATCAAAATAGATGAAGGTGTACAATCTGGAAAGATTTTGCGCCTTAGGGGCAAAGGTATACCGAACATCAATGGCTACGTAAAAGGCGATCTTTTAGTGCACGTAAATGTGTGGACTCCAAAAACACTTAACAAGGAACAAAAAGACTTTTTTGAGCGTATGGCAAATGATGAACACTTCCATCCGAAGCCCGAAAAATCTGATAAATCATTTTTTGAAAAAGTTAAAGATATGTTTACATAATTTGCATTTGTTAAAAATTTTTGCATATATTTGAGCATCACTAATTCAGGTTAGTGGTAAATTTTTCTTTTTCATAGCAATTTTTTTCCCATCCTTAAGTCAATTAAGGGTGGGTTTTGCATTTAATGGGATAACGTTTTTCGCATTTTTGAGAATCTTAAATTCTTCCTAATGACGATAAAGCTTTTTTCAAAACTCTATCTTTACACAAAGCCCGTATATGAATAACCTTTTGGTAGCCGAAAATGTGTCAAAACAGTTTGGTAACTTCACAGCACTCAATAACATTTCTCTGGAAATTCCAAGAGGAAGCATCTTTGGCCTTTTAGGGCCTAATGGAGCAGGGAAGACTACTTTTATAAGGATCATCAATCAAATAACCCTGCCCGACAGTGGCAGGATGTTACTTGACGGGCGGGCGCTACAGCCAAACGATATTCAGCATATTGGTTACCTTCCGGAAGAGCGGGGGCTTTATAAATCTATGAAAGTGGGAGAGCAGGCCCTGTATCTTGCACAGCTCAAAGGCCTTTCAAAAGCAGAAGCCAAAGAGCGGCTTCAGTATTGGTTTAAGAGACTGAATATTGAAGACTGGTGGGGTAAAAAGATTCAGGAGCTTTCAAAAGGGATGGCCCAAAAAGTGCAATTTGTGGTCACGGTTTTACACCGTCCAAAATTGCTGATCTTTGATGAACCCTTTAGTGGTTTTGACCCTGTCAATGCAAATTTGATCAAAGACGAAATTTTGCAGTTGCGGCGCGATGGTGCCACGATCCTGTTCTCTACCCATAGAATGGAAAGCGTGGAAGAAATGTGTGATTATATGGCGTTGATACATCGGGGAAACAAATTACTTGATGGGGAAGTGAATGAAATTAAGAGGCAGTACAAATCGAACACTTATGAAGTGGGGCTAATGGCTGCCCGGCCCGAAAATCTAAGGAAGGAACTGGAGGAGAAATTCCGCATTTCTGACACCGAGTTTAAAAGCATCAATGACGATCTTAAGCTTCAGATTCAGATTGGAGGCGATTCTTCGTCAAACGAGCTTCTTACTTTTCTCACCTCCCGGGCAGAGGTAAACCATTTTGTGGAAGTGATTCCTTCAGTAAATGATATATTCATAAAAACCGTTACCACCAATGCGTAACCTAAAACTAATTATCAGGAGGGAATACCTGGCAAGGGTTAAAAATAAAGCCTTCATCGTAATGACATTTTTAAGCCCCCTTATCCTCGTTGGGATGATCGTGCTTATTGCTTACCTGGTAAACCTAAATTCCGAAGAGCAGCACGTAATTGGAGTCAATGATGAAAGCGGGATCTTTGTAGATGATTTTGACAGTTCTAGGGATGTTAAGTTTATTGACCTATCTAATATTGAACTTGAAGCAGCTAAGACCATTGTAAAAGAAAAAGAATATTACGGATTGCTGCATATCCCGCAACTGCAGGAGAACAGGGTTCCCGATATTGAGTTCTTTGCCAAAGAAGCCCCGGCCTTTGGGTTTTTGAGCGAGATAGAGAAGACCATTGCCGAAAAGCTTACCAACAGGCAGCTGCTGGCCCGTGGAATTGACCTGGATGTTATTGCGTCTTCGAGGGCAAAGGTGGATATTGGTATCCAGAATTTTTCGGGCGAAAAGACTTCAAAAATGTCAACTTACGTAAAGATGTTTTTTGGAGGGGCAGCCGGTTACCTGTTGATGATGTTCATTATTATCTACGGAAACATGGTAATGCGCAGTGTGATTGAAGAAAAGACCAACCGCATTATTGAGATCATAATTTCTTCTGTAAAACCTATACATCTTATGCTGGGTAAAATTCTGGGCACTTCTCTTGCCGGAATTACTCAGTTTCTTATCTGGGTGATCCTGGGAGGAGTAATGCTTACTGTAATTACAGCAATTTCAGGGATGAGCATGGCCGAACTCCACGGCCCGCAGCAGCAGGCAATGGAACAAATTAGCGATAATGAACTTCAGCAACTGGTTATAGACATTGCAAATTTACCTATGCTATTGCTACTCGTGAGTTTTTTGGTCTATTTTATTGGAGGTTACTTTTTATACAGCGCCATTTATGCGGCGATTGGTGCCGCTGTTGATAACGAAACCGATACGCAGCAATTCATGCTTCCGGTAATACTGCCTTTAATGCTGGGAATCTACGTAGGCTTCTTTGCTGTAATTGAAAATCCGCATGGGGTTGTTTCCACAGTATTTTCAATGATCCCGCTTACTTCGCCAATCGTGATGCTTATGCGCATACCATTTGGGGTAGCGTGGTGGGAACTAGCTATTTCTATAGCTATTCTTTTCCTTACTATAGCAGGTGTGGTATGGGTAGCTGCAAAGATCTACAGGGTTGGGATTTTGATGTACGGTAAAAAACCCGGATATAAGGATTTATATAAATGGCTGAAATATTAAGATTTTTTTGAGAGGGTTCCCCATGAAGCTTGTGTTACTTTACACTAGCAACCCAAACAAAAAATGAAAAATTTAACCTTTTATCTCATTATTGCCCTGCTCGTTCCTGGAATTTATAACATGCAGGGGCAAAATACAGATCTTGCCAGAATTGAATATACGTACTTTCCGCAGTCAGATTCAGACAACTCTTTCAGGAGGTTCAGGACCTTTGCCAACTTTCCCATAAAACTGAAGAAAGAAGGCAGTTACCTGTTTCCGGGAATAGAATACGAGAACATAAACTTCAAATATGAAGATAAGGCTCCGGTTACCGGAAGAGAGGACTTAGACAGGTACCAGTCCTTTACTGCCAGCCTGGGCTATACCTTTAAAATGCAGAAGAACTGGAGATTTGCGGCTACGGCAGGTGTAATGCTGGCGTCTAACTTTGAATTAGGAGAGGCGCTAAATGACGACCTCCTTTATACCGGTTCAGTTTTCTTTATTAAAGATGAGAACGGCGAAGAAACCCTTAAGCCCTGGAGGTTGATACTGGGGCTGCATTATTCTACCACTTCAGGAATGCCTTTCCCGTTACCGGTGGTGAACTACTACCGGGAAATTTCACCCAACTGGTCTTACTCGGCAGGGGTTCCAAAGTCAAATATTAAGTACTCTTTTAATGAAAAACATCACCTGCAACTCTTTGCTACCTTAGATGGCTTTTTTGCTAATATCCAGAACAACAGGGTGATGTCAACCACCGGGCAGGTTGCAGAGAATATTTCGATGACCATAGTGCTGGGAGGGATTGGTTATGAGTATAACTTTACCAAACATTTAGTATATTACCTCTACGCCGGTCATACTATTATGAACGATATAAGGCTTAGAGATGGAGATAAGGATGATGTTTATGAGATCAACAAGACCAACACTTTTTATGGCCGAAGCGGAATAAAATTTAAAATTTAGAAGCATGCCAAAAATACTATTGATTGAAGACGAAGCCGCTATTAGAAGGGTTTTGATAAAAATACTTACTGAAGAAAATGCTACTTATGAGGTCGACGAGGCTGCTGATGGCCTTGAGGGGGTTGAAAAAATAAAAGATCAGGACTACGATCTTGTCCTTTGCGATATCAAGATGCCAAAAATGGATGGGGTAGAGGTATTGGAAGCAGCTAAAAAACTAAAACCTGAAATTCCTATAGTCATGATCTCTGGTCATGGCGATCTAGACACTGCAGTGAACACCATGCGGCTCGGCGCCTTTGATTATATCTCTAAGCCGCCCGATCTTAACAGGTTACTCAACACAGTACGCAACGCCCTCGACAGGAAAGAGCTGATGGTTGAAAATACCCGTCTTAAGAAAAAAGTTGGGAAAAATTACGAGATGATTGGCGAATCTGAAGCCATTACCAGGATCAAGGATATTATTGAGAAGGTAGCTCCTACAGATGCAAGAGTGCTTGTTACCGGTCCAAACGGGACGGGTAAAGAACTGGTGGCCCACTGGCTGCATCAAAAAAGTGATCGTTCAGCCGGACCTATGATTGAAGTGAACTGCGCTGCTATTCCTTCCGAATTGATTGAAAGTGAACTTTTTGGGCATGTAAAAGGGGCATTTACTTCGGCAAATAAAGACCGGGCCGGGAAATTTGAAGCCGCTAACGGTGGTACAATCTTTCTTGATGAGGTAGGTGATATGAGCCTCTCGGCACAGGCTAAAGTTTTACGCGCCTTGCAGGAGAGCAAGATTTCAAGAGTAGGTAGCGACAAAGACATCAAGGTAAACGTTCGGGTAATTGCAGCTACTAATAAAGACCTCAAAAAAGAGATTGAAGAGAACAACTTTCGGGAAGACCTTTACCATAGGTTGGCCGTGATCCTCATCAAAGTTCCCGGGCTCAACGAAAGAAGGGATGACATCCCGTTACTCGTGAATTTTTTCTCAGAAAAAATTTCTGAAGAACAGGGAGTGAATAAAAAAACCTTTACTGAAGACGCACTTAATTTGTTAAAAGAATATAATTGGACAGGAAACATCCGGGAACTGCGTAATGTTGTAGAACGACTCATTATTCTGGGTGGTCAGGAAGTCAGCGAAGAAGATGTCAGGTTGTTTGCGAGCAAATAGTAATTAGATTTTAGAAGTAAGAAGGTAGCAGTGCCAGTTACTTACCGGCACGGATTGCAATTCTGCGCCAGCTCATCGTTGAGGTGTCTTTGCGAGTGACCGCAGGGAAGCGCGACAACCCCATATTCAGGAAAATTTTCCATTGAACTGCGCCATCATTAATTCAAAATTATTTAATAACGTCCCCTCCTTCGGAGGGGTGGCCGCAGGGCGGGGTGGGTATTATTTGTTGCACCTCACAATTCTTATCCTATTAATTCTCCGAACTCTCAACTCCAAACTACCATTAAACCTTTTCGATTTTTATTGGTCTTACTTATTACAGTTGCTGTGGAATGGTCTTTGTTATACAGAAGACAACTTTAGGTACAGAAGAATCCATGAAAAGAACAATTTTACTTTTTTTAGTTGCCTTGCCTTTCCTGGCTTTTACTGCTGTGCATAAATTCTATGTTAGTGCTACAAACATAGAATACAACGAAAAACAGCGTTCCCTCCAGATTATCTCCCACGTTTTTGCTGATGATTTAGAAGATCTTCTGCAAACCCGGTACAGCGAGAGTTTAACGCTTATCAAAGAAAATGAACATCCTGCGGCCGATGAACTTATTCAGAAGTATTTCGGTGATAAATTCCGTATCACTGTAAATGGCGGGCAACGTGCTGTCAACTACATAGGTAAAGAATATGATAAAGACCAGCTACTGGTGTACCTGGAAGTGGAAGACGTGGAACTTATACAAAGCATAGGTGTCGAAAATAGCATTTTGACAGATCTTTTTCCGGAGCAAAAAAATGTAATAAAAGTAGAGTACGGTGGGAAGATAAAAAGTCTGTTACTCATGCGTGATGAGCCGGGCGGCACGTTAAAATTCAGCAATTAAAATTGTGAAACTTATAAATTCAGTTATTTTTAGCAATCTAAACTCAGAAACTACATATGAAATCTATTAAAACTGCCTTTGTGGCTTTTTTTATTTTAATGTCGGCCGGCCTTTATGCGCAGGAGGCAGAGCAGCAAGCAGAGCAAAAGGAGGGAGGCCACCTCAATGAGAATAAATTCCGGCAGTTGTACCAGGAATTTTCAACTCCAAACCAATATCGCACCGGTAGTGGTGCACCCGGTCCTGCTTATTATCAGAATGAAGCCGATTATAAAATGGACATTGAGCTCGATGATAAAAATCAAAAGTTAACGGGGCACGAGACCATCACTTACCACAATAATTCTCCCGATGTACTTGAATACCTTTGGGTACAACTTGATCAAAATATTCGATCTAAAGAATCTGTAGCCAAATTAAAAGATGGGAATGGCATAGCTCCGGTGGCGCAGCCGGGGAATTTTGTTTCAGAATATATGCAGGAACCTTTTGATGGAGGTTTTAATATCACTGAAGTAAGTGCCGATGGCAAGCCTTTAAAAACAGTTATCAACAATACTATGATGCGGGTAGATCTTCCGCAGCCATTAAAGGCAGGAGAAAAATTCACTTTTGACATTGCCTGGTGGTACAATATTAACAATCATCTTGAAGACAGGGGGCGTTCTGGATTTGAACATTTTCCAGAAGATGGGAACAACAGTTATGTGATAGCACAGTTTTTCCCTCGTATGGCCGTTTACAATGATGTAGAAGGATGGCAGAATTACCAGTTTTGGGGAAATGGTGAGTTCGCGCTTCCTTTTGGAGACTACGAGGTAAATATTACTGTACCTGCAGATCATATTCTTGACGGGACCGGAGAGCTGGTAAACCGAAAAGAGATTTTTTCAAAAGAAATGATGAGTCGCTATGAGCAGGCTAAGAAGTCTTATGATAAACCTGTGATGATCGTAACGCAGGAAGAAGCTGAAGCAGCCGAAAAAGGTTTTTCTGACAAGAAGAAAACCTGGAAACTTAAAGCGGAGATGGTAAGGGATTTTGCTTTTGCTACCTCCCGAAAATTTATATGGGACATGATGGCCGTAGATCTTGGAGAGAAAGATGTGATGGCCGTATCTCTGTACCCAAAAGAAGGTAACCCGCTGTGGGAAGATTATTCTACCAAAGTTGTTGCGCATACCTTAAAATCATATTCAGATCACACTTTTGCCTATCCTTACCCAAAGGCTATCTCGGTACATGCCAAAAATCAGGGAATGGAATATCCCATGATTTGCTGGAACTATGGGAGGCCTAACGAAGATGGTACGTACAGTGACCGTGTGAAATATGGAATGATGAGTGTGATTATCCACGAAGTAGGTCACAACTTCTTCCCTATGATCGTAAATTCGGATGAACGCCAGTGGGGCTGGATGGATGAAGGGCTTGACACCTTTATGCAGTATGTGGCCGAACAGGAATATGGTGAAAAATTTCCGAATGATATTGAACCACATACCAAATATCCTTCAAGAAGGGGAGAGCCTTCAAAGATTGTAGATTATATGAAGGGAGATCAGAAATACATCTCTCCTATTATGTCCAACCCCGAAAATGTTTATCAGTTAGGAAATAATGCATATGGGAAACCGGCAACTGCACTAAATATTCTGCGGGAGACCGTAATGGGGAAAGAGCTTTTTGATTATGCTTTTAAAACCTATGCCCAAAGATGGATGTTTAAGCACCCAACCCCCGAAGATTTCTTCAGGACAATGGAAGATGCATCGGCTGTAGATCTTGACTGGTTCTGGAGAGGCTGGTTCTATACTACAGATAATGTGGATATAGGGGTTTCAGAAGTAAAGAAATATTATGTTACAGATCAACCTACCAAAGAGGGAACAGCTTTGCTACAACGTTATGGGGTAGAAGACCCTTCTAGTATGGATATTCTTTATGTGGTTGAAGAAGACAGTGAAGAATTTGAGGCGTCTTTAAAAGGAAAATCACCTGCGGAAAATTCAACAACTTTGAATGAGTATTTAATGGACAACTTTACACCGCAGCAAAGAGCAGAGATGAAAATGCCTAAATATTTTTATCAGGTGACTTTCAATAAACCGGGCGGATTGGTAATGCCTATCATAGTTGAGTATACTTATGCTGATGGTACTTCCGAAAAAGTGACTTATCCAGCACAAATCTGGAGAAAGAACGATCAGGAAGTCAGCAGGGCGCTGGCTACCGATAAAGCGATTACTAAAATTGTAGTTGACCCCGATCTTGAAACTGCCGATGTAAATGTGAATAATAATTCATGGCCACAGGAGGCAGAGGTAGATAAATTTCAGGAATTTAAGGAGAGAACACAAGGTTAACCTGGTCTTTCCGAAGAAATCCTGTTCCAAAATCAATTGCGAAACTCCCCTTTTTAAAGGGGAGTTTTTTTATGCGGTTAATTTTATAAAACTCAATAGGCTGGAATTTATTTTTACTGAAGACTCATTCTGAAAATTGCTGAAAAGTTTTTAACAAGCTGACTTTTTTAGTGATTGGAATAGTAAGTATATTTGCAACGTATGCAAACACTTCCGTTATTTATTAGTGGTGCCGAGATCGCCTTTATCATGTTTATTCTTGTGATGGTGTTTGGTGCCGATAAGATCCCTGAAATTGCCCGAGGTTTGGGTAAGGGGATGCGCAGCATTAAAAATGCCACAGAAGACATTAAATCTGAAGTAATGCGCAGCGCCGAAAAACATGGAATGGATACTTCTATAGGAGACGATGTGAAAAAAGAGGTAGACAAAGTGAAAGAGGAGATCGAGGAGCTTACGGGAAGTGTTAAAAGAAGGTTTTAATTCAGTAAACAATGTGCGGTATAAAGTAGGCAGTTACTAAATTACAATCCGCTTCAGATATTAGGTAATAATTTTTCCAGCATTAAATTTCAATTTTGCTCACAACTGGCTTTTTGTTAAATCCGGACATTATATTTCAGCAAGAGCTAGAAGCTAACAGCCAATGAGCTTTGCATTTTTATCTTCTAACTTCTAATTTTCGTACTTCCACATGCATTTTTTGCCCCAAGAGATAGACGATTACGTCGTTCAGCATTCAGCCAAAGAGCCTGAATTGTTACAGCAATTAAACCGGGAAACCAATCAGAAGGTACTACAACCGCGAATGTTGAGCGGGCATTACCAGGGGCGGCTGCTAAGCCTGTTGTCAAAGCTGATCAATCCGCAGAACATCCTCGAAATTGGGACTTATACGGGATATTCCGCTTTGTGCCTGGCAGAAGGTATGAAAGCTGGCGGCATTTTGCATACTATAGATATAAACGAAGAACTGCTGGACCTTCAAAAAAGGTATTTTGAGGCCTCTCCCTGGAAAGAACAGATCGTTCAGCATTTAGGAGATGCAACCCAAATTATTCCAGCCCTGGAAGAAGATTTTGACCTCGTCTTTATTGATGCCGATAAACCAAATTACCCGGTTTACTTTCAGCAAATAATGGAAAAGCTGCGTCCTGGAGGCGTAATTTTATCTGATAATGTGCTGTGGAGTGGAAAAGTTGTGGAGCCGGTGAAGAAAGACGATGAATCGACTCAGGCTTTACTGGAATACAATCGGCTTTTGGCAGAAGATGAGCGATTAGAGACAGTGATGTTGCCCGTTAGAGATGGGCTGACGATTAGTAGGAGGAAATTGTGATGTAGTAATGAAGTTACGGAGTGATAAAGTAAAATCTAGACCACTCGGTACTTCATTTCTTGTGTTATTCCTTTAAATTTTTAATAAGTTTGAGTAACATTCTTCGGATATAAATAATTTCCTCATTTAAAAGATTATCTTTTTTCAAATATTCTAATCGTACAGAAATTTCGAGCTGAGTTTCTAATTCGGCTAATGAACCTAATGAAATATATAGAAACCTACTGAAATCTTTTTTTGATTGTCTTGCGGCACCTTCAGCAATATTAGAAGGTATGGAGACTGCAGATCTTCTTATTTGGCTGGTGATGCCGAACTTTTCTTCGGGAGGGAAACTTTTAGTTATCTGGTAAGTAATTACAACTAAATCAATAGATTTTTGATAAACAGTAAGATCTTGATGTGATTTCATCTGATTGTTTTTTAATAGGTTATCTGTTGTAGCTAATTTAAATGATCTGATACATATAATTACCTTTTTAGCTAAACCATAAAATATCTCGTCACTTCTTCACTACATCACTTCTTCACTAATTCTTACATTTGGTAAAAAATTATCAATGCACTTCCAAAACACCTTAGACTACGCCCAACAACTTGATCAAAAAGATCCTCTAAAAGAATACCGCGATAAGTTCCATTTTCCGAAGGTAGGCGGCAAAGATGTCATTTACTTTACCGGGAATTCCCTGGGTTTGCAGCCAAAGAACGCAAAGAAATATGTGGATGAGATCATGACCGATTGGGCCGGTCTGGCTGTAGAAGGTCACTTTCAGGCAGAGAAGCCATGGTGGGATTATCACGAAAGATTTTCAGACAAACTGGCTCCCATAGTCGGGGCAAAACCTTCGGAAGTTACGGTCATGAATACCCTAACCGTCAATTTACACCTATTGATGGTTTCATTTTACAGACCAACTTCAAAACGTTTTAAGATCATTATGGAGGAGAAGGCTTTTCCAAGTGACCAGTACATGATTGCGAGTCAGGTGCGGTTTCATGGATTAGAGCCGAATGAAGCTATTGTGGAAGTGAAGAAAAGAAATGGTGAACACCATTTTAGAACCGAAGATATTCTGCAAAAGATCAGAGAAGTAGGAGAAGAGTGCGCCTTGGTGCTCATGGGCGGAGTGAATTATTATAACGGGCAGGCTCTGGATATGGAAACGATTACCAAAGCCGGAAAAGAGATGGGTGCCTTTGTTGGATGGGACCTGGCACATGCCGCTGGCAATGTAGAATTAAATCTGCACGATTGGGGTGCTGATTTTGCTGCCTGGTGCAGCTATAAATATATGAATGCCGGGCCGGGAAATGCTTCAGGATGTTTTGTGCATGAGCGGCATCACGGGCAGAAAGATATTCCGCGTTTTGAGGGCTGGTGGGGGCATAATAAAGGCCGTCGTTTTTTAATGGAACCTGAATTTCAACCCGAGCCCAATGCCAATGCCTGGCAAATTTCTAACGCCCCTGTGTTGGCCCTGGCTCCGTACCTGGCTTCCCTGGAATTGTTTGAAGAAGCAGGAATGGCCGTTTTAATTGAGAAACGAAACAGGATCGTCGCATACCTTGAGTTCATATTACAGGAAATTGCGCGGGAAGTACACTGCAATTTCGAAATTATCACTCCGCAAGAGCGGGGAACGCAGTTATCTGTGTTCCTACACGGACAGGGCAAAGAACTCTTTCATTATTTAATGAGGAACGGTGTGGTCACCGACTGGCGGGAACCTAATGTGATTAGATTAGCGCCGGCCCCTTTTTATTGTTCTTATGAGGACATGTGGAAGTTTGGTCTGGTTTTGAAGGATTACTTTAAAAAGGAGTAAGTAATAAGAGGGAAGAGACGAGGATTTATAAATTTGAAGATTTGAAATTGTTCCGCAAAAATGCCAAAGGAAGAACAATGGCCGCCAACGGTTTTGCTGGGACTATCTCAAAAACTGTGTAAGTAGAAAATATGGGGGTTTGCAAACCCCCATATTTTTTTAACCTTGCCTGCAAATTTCAGGCACTAATATTTACACAGTAATGAAAAAAGAAGATCTATTCGATGATGAGTTTTTAAAACAATTTAAATCAGGAGAAGAACTTAGCAGTTTTCTTAAGCAACTTCAAAAACGTGGATTGGAGAAAATGCTTGAGGGTGAATTGGATGGCCATCTGGATTATGATAAGCACCAGAAGTCTGGATCTGGAAATACCAGGAATGGCTATACTAAAAAGAAGGTCCGGAGTTCTTATGGTGAAGACACTGTAAAGGTTCCCCGAGACCGGGATGGATCCTTTAATCCTATGATCGTTCCCAAGCGGCAGAACATGGTTGATGGCATCGAAAATGTTATTGTATCGCTGTATGCCAAAGGAATGAGCAATAGCGATATTGAAGAACAAATCTCTGAGGTGTATGGCTTTGATGTCTCTACTTCTACTAACTCCCGAATTACAGACCGAATCAGCAATGATATTATAGCCTGGCAAAATCGTCCTTTAGAGCCCGTTTATTTGATTGTCTGGATGGACGGAATCGTCTTTAAAGTACGAGAGAATTCTAAAGTAGTCAACAAAACGATTTATATAGCCGTAGGTCTCAAAAGAGATGGCAAAAAAGAAGTCCTGGGCCTTTGGTTGGGAAAGAACGAATCTGCTGCCTTTTGGATGAGCGTATTGACCGATATGAAAGCCCGGGGGAGTTGAGGACATTTTAATCACTGCTACCGATAACCTCAATGGATTTACCGATACTATCAAAAATGTTTTTCCACAGTCTAAAACCCAAATCTGTGTGGTTCACCAGATCAGAAACGCCTGTAGATATGTAGTCTGGAAAGATAAAAAAGCCTTTACCAAAGATATGAAGTTGATATACGATGCGCCTACCAAACAAGCCGCAGAAGCTGCCCTGGAAGATTTTGCCACTAAATGGAACTCTAAGTATTCTTATGCGATAAAAAGCTGGAGAGACAACTGGGAAGACCTTACTGTCTTTTATGAGTTCCCGCTGGAGATCAGGCGAATCATTTACACCACCAACCTTATTGAGAACCTGAATGGTAAGATCAGAAAGTACACTAAAAACAAATTATCCTTCCCAACTGATGATGCAGTAATGAAATCTGTATATTTGGCTCTGAGGGAAGCAACCAAAAAATGGTCAGCGCCTATTAGAAACTGGGGAATCGTCCTCAATCAGTTCTTGACTATATACGAAGAAAGGGTTCAACTTTAGATAAAAAGTCAAACCCCTTTATTTAAAACTTACACACTTTACGGGATAGTGTCGTTTTGCTTAAAATCTCTTCAATATCTAGTCTTTAAAGTCTGATGTCTCTGTTATTCAACACTAACATCAGTAAAGAAAAGCTCGAAGCTTCCATCTTTGTTCCGATGTGTTTTTGCGATGGGAATTCCTTTATGCTCCTCGTAATTCTCCCAGGTGGTGGCAAAAGGGTTTTCCCTGCTGCCACCAGATAGATATACCCACTCCCTGATCATATTATCTTCTCCAAAATAGATCTCGTACATGTCGCCGGGAGTATAACCTGCTTCGCCGGGATATTTCACTGTTACCCGCTGCATTTGTTCACCACTTATTGGTGCGGTAGCCTCCTTTGTGTGCTCCCACTCCATATCATCCCATACCAGGTGGAATGGGAATAATAGCCAGTACTGGTCGTTTATGAACTGCTGGTCGGTCTTCTCATTTGCAGCTGCTTCTGTCTCATGGTTATAGGTGACGGTGTTATTGGCAGTATTAAGGTTGACTTCATGTGTTTTAGGATTCCACGTCCATGCCCTGCTGGTTCTAAGGCTGTCATTTACTTTTACGTTAAAAGTGTAACGGATTTCTTCGACATCGTTCCAGTTTTCAAAACCATTAGCTTCTGCAATTTTCTGAACTACGGATTGTTCTTCTTTTTTCGTGCAGGAGGTGATAAGGATGAGAAGGAGGAGAATAACTTTTTTCATGGTGAATTGGTTGCTATTGCATAAAGATATGAAAATGATGGATCAGTTTACTGGGAATGAATTCATCATATGATTTAAAAAGCCCAACTGCTGAAGCGGATCTAAAACTCGACGACAACAAATTTAAAGTTTGTTAGGTAGAAATGGAAAAGTCGAAGATCAATAGTAGAAATTCTGATTAGATAATTTTACAGATAAGCTGAAATATTTAATAGCTGATAGCTTAAAGTTATCTGCAACAACTTAATTCAATTCGTACCGGAAATCCAGAACTGAACTCTTACCTAATATTTTGATTTCATACTTCTAACTTTTAAAGTCTGAATTCTAAGATCTTACTTTAAAGTGCTTTCACACTCATACCGCCATCGGCGACTATATTTTGTCCCGTAATAAAAGAAGATTTATCCATAGCCAAAAATGCGATGACTGATGCTATTTCTTCGGGTTCTGCAATACGGTGGAGCGGAGTACGTCTTAAGATCATTTCTTTTCGTTCTCCCTGCAGTACCGAATCGGTTAGGGGAGTGCGGGTGTACCATGGTGAAACCGCATTAACTCTAATATGATTCCGTGCCCATTCTACAGCCAGACTTCTCGTTTGTTGCAAAAGTCCGGCTTTTGCCATAGCATAAGGCGTGCCGGTGCCTACATCCTGAGTCGCGGCAGCCGAAGAAATATTGATGATCTTTCCGTTTTTGGATTTTACCAGTTGCGGATACAATTCGCGCGCAAGTAGGAAAGGTGAGATCAGATTCGTTTCCAGTACCTGCCGGTGCTCTTCTTCAGAAATATCTGTAGCTTTTTTCCGAATATTTATTCCGGCATTATTTACCAGGATAGTCACTGCTTTCCAGTTATTCATTGTCCACGTAGCAATTTTATTGCGGTCTTCGGCCTTTGTGACATCAGCAACTATTCCTTTTACTACATGACCCTGAGCTGTATATTCATCTTCTACCTTTAGAATGTCATCTGCATTTCTTGCGGTAAAGAGCACTTCTGCACCCAACTTGAGAAATTCCTCAACAGTTGCCTTGCCAATTCCTTTTGATCCGCCGGTGATGACTGCGGTTTGTCCTTTAAGGTTCCACATTTTTTTAATGATTAAAGTTTAATGACAAAGGATTAATTATGACCAGTAAAACTGAGCGGCCGCAGATGTGCACACCAATTCATACTTCCAGTGCTGGCGCGGATTTGTAATCCGGGCCGAGGGTTTAAGACAAACTTCCCTTACTGACACAGATTTATGGTCTTTGCCGTTGCGCGTAATCAACTTACATTTATTATAGCCTATCGCCCACTCTAATTCCATTTTTGCCGTGATGAACTTAGCACTAACAAAAAAGGCATAAACTGAGAGACCGCCTCAAATAAAGACAAGAAAGATCCAAAATCACCAGAAGATGATAGAGGTATTCTTCTTCTCAATATTTACCGAGGCGGCCTCTGTTTTCTACAGACTTCTTCCTGTAAGGAGTTTGTATATGATCAGGATCACTGCGATCACGATCAAAATATGGATAATGCTTCCAAGGTCTGGAAAGGCGAAATAGCCTATTAACCATCCAATAATTAATAAAACGATAATAAGCCAAACTAGGTCTCTCATAATTGATTAATTTGTGCTACCTCTTGGTAGCTGGTTAGTTTTTCATGGTTATTCACCTAAAATCTGTATTTATAAGTCGGTTTTTCACAGATTATTTATTAAAAGTACAAAAGCTTTAATCTCAATAATCTACTTTAACGGAGGTTTAACCCTTCAGAAGATTTTGAGTTAAAAAAATATAGATGATTTAATTTTAGTAATATCAATCTCATAATCTGCATCTGTACCCCTTTATTTCACCGCTCTTCCAGCGTTCATATCAAAACATTGGTACATATAATAGTATATTAGCAACAGGTAGATCTTAACCCGCCATTGTAATTGTAGTCTTGAAAAGCCAGAAGATATGCAGGCGAATGCGATCAACGCAACTCTCAATAATTCAAAAAGTAGTATTTTCGCCGGTAACATGCAGCACTCAAAGAACATTGCCATTGTAGGTACAGGACTCGTAGGGTCTTTGCTTGCCTTACACCTTAGAAAAAAAGGACATAATATTACCGTTTTTGACAGGCGGCCAGATGTGCGGACAGTTGAATTCTCTGGTCGCTCCATAAACCTGGCCATGTCCAATCGCGGGTGGAAAGCCCTGCGTGAGGCAGGTATAGAAGAAGAAGTGAGAGAACTGGCAATACCCCTTTATCAGCGGGCAATGCACGTAAATGATAGTCCGGTTTATTTTCAGAAGTACGGGCAGGAAGGAGAGGCGATCTATTCTATTTCCCGCGGCGTGTTAAACCGAAAGATGATAGATCTTGCCGAAGCTGCGGGAGCCGAGTTCAGGTTTGAAGAAAAAGTGTGGGATGTAGATCTCGCCGAAGCAAAGTTGTATACCGGTGAATCTGAAAAAGGTAACTGGCAGGAGTATAATTTCGATCTTATTTTTGGAGCCGATGGTGCTTTCTCACGGGTGCGGCACAAAATGCAGCGCCAAAGCAGGTTCAACTATTCTCAGCATTTTGTAAACGTGGGCTACAAGGAGCTTCGAATCGCGGCCAATGCCGATGGTTCTCACAAACTCGACAAAAATTCCTTTCATATTTGGCCAAGAGGCAGGTTCATGTTAATTGCCATGCCAAATCTTGATGGCAGCTTTACCTGCACCCTTTTTCTGCCTTTTGAGGGCGAGCATTCTTTTGAGACCATTTCTTCCGAAGCTAAAGCCGAAAAATTCTTCAGTGAATTTTTTCCCGATATCAAAGATGAAATTTACAATCTTACCAGCGATTTCTTCAAGAATCCTACCAGTGCGCTGGTGACTGTGAAGTGCTTTCCCTGGACGTATTATGATAAGATCGCGTTGGTTGGAGATGCGGCCCATGCCGTAGTGCCTTTTTACGGGCAGGGCATGAATGCAGGTTTTGAAGATATTTCAGAATTAAGTCGGCTTGAAACAGAGTTTGGAGATGACTGGGAGCAGATCTTCGCAAAATATCAGGCGCTTAGAAAGCCGAATGCCGATGCTATTGCCGAGTTGAGTCACCGTAATTTTCTTGAAATGAGTAGCAAAACAGCCGATCAAAAATTTCTTCTGCGGAAGAAGATCGAAAAACATTTTGCTGAAAAACACCCCGAATCCTGGGTTCCGGTTTATTCCCGTGTAACTTTTTCTGAAGCCCCTTATGCTGAAGCCCTTGAGTTGGGCGACAAACAAGCTGCTATAATGGATAAAGTTATGAAATTACCCGGCATAGAAGAAAAGTGGAATACAGCTGAAGTAGAGCAGGAGATCCTGAAGTTGCTCAGTGGAAGTTAGAAATACGACGCGAAATTAGAGTAACGAAATTAGAAGGACGATCGGAAATTAGAGTTACAAAATGAAATTAGGACTATGATTTTTAGTTGATTTTAGTTGTTGACCTGGGGTAGAGATCACTCAGCTCGCAACCTGCAACTGGACAACACCCGGAACCTGCAACCTGCAACTGAAAAACCCGTAACCCGCACCCCGTAACCCGCAACGCTTCCGCAGTATTACCTCCCAAAAATGCCATTTTCAGCACCTCTTCCCGGCCTTCCAGCAACCGACAATTTTCCATTCCATAAGAGATTTCTCAGTCGTAAAAAACCTCCTTCGAAATAACAAAAGGGAACTTGCAACCGTGCTAAACCCGCAACCCGCAATTTGCAACCCGAACCTCTTCCGCAGTATTACCTTCTAAAAATGCCATTTTCAGCAGCTCTTGCAACCCGCAACTGAAAAACCCGCAACCCGCCACGCTTCCGCAGGTATTCAGAAAAAAATCTACATTTAGTGATAAATTTTGCAACGCGACTTATTTCCTGTCGTCTTTAAAGTGAAACCCAACCAAACTGAAGTTATTTTGATACAACATCAATTAATAGAGGCTTGCAAACAAAATGACCGCAGAGCCCAGCTCAAGCTCTACAATAAGTATTGCGACGGCATGTACTATGTGGCCCTGAGGTTCATAAATGATCCGTTTGAAGCTGAAGATGCCATGCAGGAAGCTTTTATAAAGGCTTTTCAAAAACTGGCACAATTTACAGGCGAGGTATCGTTTGGGGCCTGGCTTAAACGGATCGTGATAAACAAATGTCTCGATAAATTAAAAGCCCGAAAGCTGGAGATGGTTGCGATCAATGAACAGGTGTTGGGAACGGTTGAAGAGGAAGAGAACTGGAATGTTGATGATGGGATAGGTATTGAAGAGGTGAAGGAGACGATGCAGCAATTGCCCGAAAAATACAGATATCCGTTGATGTTGTATCTACTGGAAGGTTATGACCATCAGGAAATCGCAGAAATACTGGACATTTCACAGGTTGCTTCCAGGACCCTTGTTCACCGCGGAAAGAAAAAATTACAGGACGAATTAAAAGAGAAAAGATATGGCACAGGATATTAGAAAGATGTTGCAGGAAGACAAGTCGCTGCCTTCTCAACCCCCAAAAGGACATCGTAATAGATTTGAACAGAGGCTGGAAGAGCATTTTCCGGAGAATAAACAGGAAAAATCTTCTAACAGGAGTTTCTTCTTCCTCAAAATAGCTGCCGTGCTGGTCGTAGCACTGGGTGTAGGCTTCTTCTTCCTTAACAATAAAGAAACTTTTAACGGAAATGAGATCACCGATGCTCCCGCAGAGGTTGAACAGGAAAAGGAAGAGGAAATCGAGGTAACCAAAGAATATCAGCTTAGCGATGAGTCTCCAGAATTCAGGAAGATTGAGAATTTCTACCTGGCAAGCCTGAATATTGAGCTTGCGAAACTGGATGTGAATGAATCGAATAAGGCATTAGTAGATTCTTTTATGACACAACTGGCAGGTCTTGACCAGGAATACAAAAAGTTGAATGCCGAAATTAGTGAAACCGGCCTTACCGAAAGCAGTGTTGAGGCTTTGATCTCTAACCTGCAGCTTAGGCTGGAGCTATTGTACAAACTGAAGAATAAAATTAAAGATATCAATCAATCAAAAATACAGGGAAATGAAAACTACAAAGCTTAAAACAGCAATTATTGCGCTGCTTTGTGCAACCGCTGGCCTGGCGCAAACGAGTAAATTAAATAAAACGTTTAAGACGAATAAGGATGTAACCGTTAATATTAACGCCCGCCACACGCATATTGACGTGGAGTATTGGGACAGGAACGAAGTGCAGGTTTCGGCCTTTCTCGAAGGTGGCAGTGGCAGTGAGGGCCAGAATAAGATGCTGCAAAGCTGGAGGCTTGATGTAGATGGATCGGCTTCAGAAGTAAGGATACATTCTGAAGCTACGCCAGGCGGCCCGGGAGATTTTAATATGGCTGCCCTGCAGGCACCACTTGCAAAATTACCTGAAATGATAGCACCCCTCACCGAAATGATGGGACCAATGCTCGAGAGCCTCGCGACAAACCCGCCACTGCCGCCAGAATTTTATGCGAGTGTGGGGAATATCAATTTTGACTACGAACAGTACCAGAAAGATGGCGAGAAATATATGGAGAAGTTCGAGAAACAGATGGAAAAGAATTTTGGGAAAGACTTTGAAAAAGCCATGGAAGAATGGGCTCAAAAGTTTGAAAAGGATTCTGTGCTCTGGAAAAAGCATGAAATGAGAATGGAGGCCTGGGGTGAGGATTTCGAGAAGGAGATGGAAGCCTGGGGAAAGACCTTCGAAAAAGATATGGAAAAGTGGGGTGAAAGTTTTGGTAAGGAAATGGAAGCCTGGGCTGCCAATATTGAAAAGGAAGCTCGCAATCAAAATCCTAAATCAGGGGCTAACGTTATTGTGCTCAAAGACCATAACATGGCTAAAAAAGTGTTGAAGGTGAAAATTCCGAGGTCTGGACAGCTTAAACTAAAGGTGCGTCACGGGGAGGTGAAGCTTGCCGGCACCACAAACAATCTAAGAGGAGAGGTTTCACATTCAAAGTTCAATGCTGCAGAAATAGCAGGGAAAAATACCAATTTTAGGGTTGCGTATACTCCTGTGATGATCAAGAGCTGGAAGTATGGCGTTCTCAATGCCGCCTATGTGCAGGATCTTAAAATTGAAAAAGCCGAGAGCCTGAAGCTCGATTCCAATTCCAGTAGTGTTTACCTTAAAGAATTGGGGGAGACAGGAATTCTCTCAGGAACTTTTGGAGAGCTTAAGATCGACAAAGTGTCTCCTAAGTTTAAAAGTCTGGATGTTACTTTGGAGAATTCAGACCTTATCCTCGACCTGCCCGAAAGCGCTTTTAACTTTACATATAATGGAACCAATAGCACAGTGAAATACCCTAAAGGACTCAACCTGACTTCAAGTAACTCCTACGATAATCAAAAACTGAAGGGCTACAATGGAAGCCAGAATGCGGGAGCAGCGATAAATATCTTTGCAAAATTTAGTGATGTTGTGCTGAAGTAATTTATTTTTGGCAAAAAACATCATGCCAGATGCTCATTTTCTAACCGGCCTCACTACAGGATTTACACCTGTAATTTATGCCGGTTTTTCTTTGGAAGATTATCAGCACGTCGATCTTTCGGTTAATAATGCTGAATTGACACAGAAGCAATTAGATGCCCCGGAAGCTTTTCAGAATTTTATTGAAGTATTTCTTCGGAAGAAAGGCGGAAAAGTAGCCTGGGGCGGCTATAACGAACACCGCGGACTTTACAGGCGCAGCAAATTGTTTTCTTCGGCTGAAGATGAGGAATTAATAAGGAACAGACATATTGGAGTAGATATTTGGGCTCCGGCGGGCACTGCAGTTTTGGCGGTGCTTGATGGGAAGATCCACAGCTTCCGGAATAACGACAACTTTGGGGATTATGGCCCTACGATCATTCTTGAACATGGGGCTGAAGGAAAGCACTTTTACACCCTTTATGGCCACCTTCAAAGGAAATCTTTAGAAGGATTAGCTGTAGGCCAAATGTTAAGACAGGGAGAACAAATCGCTGCTTTAGGTGACGCTTCTGAAAATGGTAATTACGCCGCCCATCTTCATTTTCAGGTCATTCTTGATTTGCACGGAAAAGTAGGGGACTATCCAGGTGTAGCCAACAAAAAAGAGCTGGACTTCTTCCTGAATAACTGTCCCAATCCAAACTTACTGCTGAAGATAAAGTAAGTGCTTTAATGAATTGTGCTTAGTAGAGTAAAGATGATGATTTGAAAGGAGAATTAATGTTTTTTTCCAAAGCCTCGAGATCTAACTCGAAATCTAACAAAATCACCTCTCAAAAATGCCATTTTAGAAAGCTCTTACTCGTTGCAGTGTCTCCGGATCTCTTATAGGAACACGTATGAGGGTTTGATCCCATGCCAGATTTAAATTGATGAATTCGCGCTGCTCTTCAAAATTTATGGTAAATTGTTCTACGGGGTTTTTCAGCTTTCGAACAGGAACTTCAATGGTAAGCACATCATAATCTGCTATACGCGACGGAAGCTTGTCTGCCGTAATACCCCAGGGGTACATTTCAGAATTAAATATCACCTTCCACGAATCTTCCATCGGGACCGTCCATAGCGTGTAGGTGCCGGCAGAAAGTGGCGAACCATCTACGAGAATATCTTTTGAAGTTGTAAAGGTGGTAGCTTCATTTGCCCCTGTTCGCCACACTTCGTTGTAAGGCACAAGGCCGCCAAAGATTTCCCTGTCTTTTTTATAAGGTCTGTTGTAAAAGATTTCGAGGTGTAGATCCCCACTGTTATATTCTATAGTATCTTCTGGACTATAAGATTTGGTGTTATTCTTATAAATTATGTAGATAAGCATTACAACCCCCAGGACTACAAATAGTCCGGCGAGACCTTTTCTAAACTTACTTCGCATAGATTAAAGATAGCGATTTTCCACCGGAAGCTCACATTTTATATCCCGACCTCATTTAGAAATGTACCGGAAGGTTAGTTTATACCGCCTTCAGTTTTCGGACTCGCGGCTGGTTGGAAGGGTCTAAAGCTTCTTCACCAGATTCATACTTCTGGCATTTCTCCACAGCATTTTCAATGCTTTCTTTTTGTTTTTTCAAAAGCTTGAGGATCTCTTTTGGTAAAGCTTTCTTTTCCAGTAATTCATTATAAAGTTCCAGGTTTTCCTGATCCTTTTTTCTACATTTTTTCAGAAGCTTTAGAGGTTTGGCTTTTACAAGGGCTTTTCTCTCCTCCCGCCAGTCACGATCAAGATTTCCTTTTTGTACCCAATCTCTTGCAGGTTCTATGCCCGCCTGTACCAGTTGTTCCGAAATTTCGTAGCTAAAGCGATTCCGGTTTACAGTCTCGTGGTTGAAAAATCGCTTCAGCTCCACTTGCTGTACATCTTCACTTGCGTTGTAGTATATACGCTCTGCTTCAAAACTCTCTGTAAGCAGCCAGTTCAACTTCTTAAATTTAGAGTAACGATCTTCCATAGTTGTCAATTTTATATGTTCGAAGATAACTACAGAAACAGATTATGATCTGCCAATCAATTGTTAAATAGCTGATTTTTAATAGAATATTCAGTAAAATTTAAGAATAAAAAATCAGTTGTTAAGAATTTAAAGTCTTAGAAAACAACTAGAAGTTTACAAACATTTTCTCAAGCACATCTCCTACAAAATAGGCTAGAAAAGCAGCTATTCCTCCCAAAAAGAGGGTCTCTAAAATGCCAAAAAAGATGTTCTTTTCGGTGACAATACTTTTTAAACTACCAATTATTGCAAGGGCTACTGCTGTGAGGATGCAGGAAAAGAGAAAGAGCTCTTCGTCAATGGCAGGCCCGCTGCCTGCAAAGAAATATGAAAGTAGTGGGACTGACCCTACTATTACAAAGCTAAAAAAGGTCATGCCTGCAGTTTTGTAAGGAGTTTTATCACTTTTCACCATTTCCAGTTCCTCTTTCATCATGGTGTCTACCCACACCTCTTTATCGGCCGTAATTACTTCAACTACTTGCTCGAGCAGTTCGCCTTTAAAGCCCTTTGCGGCATAAATTTCACGTATTTCCTGTACTTCCTTTTCCCGAAGATTTTCTACTTCCCAGTATTCTATTTGTTTATGGCGCTCAAAAGTGTCTCTTTCGGTCTTTGTTGAAAAGAAATTTCCCACGCTCATAGAAAAGCCATCAGCAATAAGATTGGCCATTCCCAGAATCACCACAACCTGAATTCCCAAATCTGCTCCTTCGGCCCCGGCGACTACGGCAAAGGTGGTAATAGCCCCATCAATACCGCCGTAAACAAATTCGGAAATATAATCTTTGTTGAAAAAGAGCATTTTGTTGCCGGAATGAAGTTGCTTTTCCTGCATGGGAATTAAATCTAGAGATTATTCGGGACCATGAGGTTCTCTCCCGGTTTCCATTTCAATTTCGATCTCTACCTGTACATCTTTTTCAAATCGCTTGCCTTTGATCTCATCATGCCTGTGGAATTCGGGAGCCGGGATTTCAAGCTAAACGTTATATTTTCCCTCCTTCGGAATTTTAAAGAATGCGCCGTAATGCAACAGGAACGGATGCCATAAAAATGAAAAATCTGTTTCTATAATTTCCTTTCCCTGGTCATCAAGTACTTACCGCGGATTTTTAGGCCGGGAATAAAACGTTTATCGTGTTTATCTCGCACCACAATTTCAAGATGCGTGTTAAAGCCTTCTTCGGGCGTATTCCATTTTAATTTTCCGTCTTGCAGCTGGTAGGTGCCTTCGGCTTCTTCTGAAGCAAGGCTAATAATATAATCATCTACCTCTTTTTCGGCATGGTTATCCATTTCCTTCATATAGTCCAGCGCTGCAGAATATGCCTTGCCTGGTCTTCGGCCAGTTTGATCTTCTTCTCGTTGTCTTCAATTTTCATTGGATACTTTTTAGGGTTGTTCCATGAAGTTAAGCACCAGCTGAATTTTTTCCTGCCAATGTCCTGTTAAAAAGGGGTCTCAAAAATGGCATTTTTAAGACCCCTTCTAAAAATTTTTTTCCGAAGAAATAAAGGAATCTACTTACAGTCCTTTTATAATTTTCCTGCGGAAGGATTTAGAAATCTTTCTTTTTTATCTACCTGTATGGGGTAGTGCCTTTAACCTGATGCGGATTTGGTACTTTTCGCCGCAACATGAGCGCTGTAATGGCTGCTGTGATCAAACCAGTTATTGCCGCCCACAACATACTCTGAATAATGTAGTTTTGAGGGTTGAAATAGGCTTCGGCTTCTTCCGGAGTCATTTCTCCTGCTTCCACAGAATATTCGGTGATATGACTGAAGTAGTCGGGCGTGATCACTTCAATTATTAGGAGTTGTACAAAAGGGGAGAGGATCACGATACCAAGGGTTAAAAAAGCTCCCGATTTAAAGCCTTCCTGCCAGTTCATAACCCCGTTATAATAATTTTTCCTTTTATTGTAGAGGGCGAGCAGGTAAATACCAATAGCCACTATGGCAAAAAAGCTGGTGTAAAATGAATGTTCTGCAATGTATTCGTCGTGCAGGCCAAAGAGTTTTTCTCCCAGCATCCAGAGGATCATAGCCACAGAAAAGATGACTGCCCACTTGATTTCAAAAAGGTATTTTCTCATTGTAGTTTAGTTGGTTCTTTAAACTTAATGAAAATGGAACAAATAAAGCAGAATAAAAAGATAAAGCCTGAAAAGCAAAATTGCTTTTCAGGCTTTATCCCTCTGTCTTTCGGGCATCTCCTCTTTTCTAAGGGGAGAAATATGTAATATTAAAGTATTGGCGGACCACTGCCCACTAACTATTCATCAACAAGTACCCAGTCTCCTTTGTCTAATAACGGGATAGCCTGTTTGAACTTCATGCTCTTGTTTTCACCGGTCATTACGTTCTTGATGGTTACCTTATCGTTACGACCAATTTTAGGACGTTCTCGGGTAATGGTTTCGGTTACCTGCGGGCGGCGCTGCTGAGTTTGGCCTGCGGCCCTGCTCTGTGCAGCTCTCTCGTCCATATTAGGGATCTCTTCTTTTGAGGTCTCCACATTTTCTTTCCTTCGGGTCTGTCTCGCTTCGCGGATCTGCTCTGGGTTTGGTGCCGGAAGTTCCCCTTTGAAAAGGAAGGAGATCACATCTTTATTCACCTGGTCAAGCATTACCTTGAACAGCTCAAAAGCTTCGAACTTATAGATCAAAAGCGGATCTTTTTGCTCATGTACCGCCAGCTGAACACTCTGCTTAAGCTCATCCATTTTACGAAGGTGGGTCTTCCACGCATCATCAATAATAGCTAAACTTATGTTCTTTTCGAAATCGGTGATTAACTGCTTTCCTTCAGATTCATAAGCTTTTTCAAGATTTGTTACCACCTGCAGGGTTTTTACCCCGTCAGTAAACGGTACCGCAATCCTTTCAAAGTTGTTGCCTTTATCTTCCCACACCTGCTTTATCACGGGGTAGGCAGCTTCGGCACTGCTCTTCATCTTATTGCGGTAATGCTCATAAGCAGCTTTATAGATCACCTGTGCGATCTTCTGGAAGTCCATTTTGTCAAACTCTTCTTCAGTAATAGGAGAGCTCATGGAGAAATAGCGGATCAATTCGAATTCAAAGTTCTTGAAATCGCTCGCCATTTTGTTTGTTTCGGCAATATTTTCCGAAGTATCATAGATCATATTAGCGATATCCACGCGCAAACGGTCCCCAAAAAGGGCATGGTATCGGCGCTTGTAAACCACCTCGCGTTGCGCGTTCATCACATCATCATATTCTAACAGACGCTTACGTACACCAAAGTTGTTCTCTTCTACCTTCTTCTGGGCGCGCTCAATAGATTTCGAGATCATGGAATGTTGGATCACTTCTCCTTCTTCGAGACCCATTCGGTCCATCAACTTCGCAATTTTCTCTGAACCAAAAAGGCGCATCAAATTATCTTCAAGAGACACGTAGAACTGTGAGCTACCTGGATCTCCCTGGCGACCGGCACGACCTCTAAGCTGCCTGTCTACACGTCTCGAATCGTGGCGCTCTGTACCTACAATTGCAAGACCCCCTGCTTTTTTCACTTCAGGAGAAAGTTTGATATCGGTACCACGACCGGCCATGTTGGTGGCAATGGTCACTACGCCGCTGTTACCGGCTTCGGCAACAATATCGGCCTCTTTTTTATGGAGTTTTGCGTTCAATACGTTGTGAGGAACTTTTCGAAGCGTAAGCATTCTACTAAGTAATTCTGAAATTTCTACGGAAGTTGTACCAATAAGTACAGGTCTCCCGGCCCTTGAAAGTTCGGTCACGTGATCAATTACAGCATTGTATTTTTCACGTTTTGTCTTGTAAACAAGGTCTTCTTTATCCTGCCGGGCAATAGGGCGGTTAGTAGGAATTTCTACTACATCAAGTTTGTAGATCTCCCAGAATTCTCCGGCTTCGGTCACAGCAGTACCGGTCATACCAGAAAGTTTGCTGTACATCCTGAAGTAATTCTGAAGCGTAACCGTAGCAAAAGTTTGCGTTGCATCTTCGATCTTTACACTCTCCTTGGCTTCAATTGCCTGGTGGAGCCCATCGCTGTAACGGCGGCCTTCCATGATACGCCCGGTTTGCTCATCTACGATCTTCACCTTATTGTCCATTACCACATATTCTGTGTCTTTTTCAAACAGGGTGTAAGCTTTAAGGAGTTGGCGCATGGTGTGAATACGCTCGCTTTTCACGCTATAATCACGGAAAAGGTCTTCTTTTTTCTCGGCTTCTTGTTCTTTGGAAAGGCCTTCTTTTTCAATTTTGGCGATCTCCATCCCAATTTCGGGCATTACGAAGAAATCGGGATCATCTTTCCCAGAAAGGAATTCGATCCCTTTATCGGTAAGATCAATCTGGTTGTTTTTCTCTTCGATCACAAAGTACAGTTCGGCGTCAACCTTCGGCATTTCCCGGTTGTTGTCGGCCATGTACTTGTTCTCTGTTTTTTGAAGTAGGGCCTTAACACCTTCTTCACTCAAATATTTAATGAGCGCTTTATTCTTTGGAAGTCCGCGGTACACGCGAAGCAATTTTAACCCACCTTCTTCAGTATCTCCTGCGGCGATAAGTTTTTTAGCTTCAGCAAGAACCCCGGTAAGGTATTTTCGCTGTACTTCAACAATATTGGCAACAGCAGGCTTTAACTGATCAAATTCGTGAATGTCTCCTTTAGGAATTGGTCCTGAAATGATCAATGGGGTTCGGGCATCATCCACCAACACCGAATCCACCTCATCTACAATCGCGTAGTTGTGGGGGCGCTGTACAAGATCATCGGGAGAATGCGACATATTATCACGTAGGTAATCGAAACCAAATTCATTATTTGTTCCGTAGGTGATGTCGGCGTTATAGGCTTTTCTACGTGCTGCCGAATTGGGCCTGTGGTAATCTATACAATCAATTGTAAGCCCGTGAAACTGGAAAAGTGGTGCCATCCAGGCGCTGTCACGCTTGGCCAGGTAATCGTTCACCGTTACCAGGTGAACTCCGTTCCCGGTAAGGGCATTGAGGTACATGGGGAGCGTTGCCACAAGGGTTTTACCTTCCCCGGTTTGCATCTCGGCGATTTTCCCCTGGTGCATGGCAACCCCGCCTATAAGCTGTACATCGTAGTGCACCATATCCCAGGTAATGGGTTTCCCGGCTGCATCCCACGAGTTATTCCATACGGCATAATCGCCATCGAGATTGACATAATCTTTTTCTGCAGAAAGTTCACGATCATAAGCTGATGCTGTGACCTTAAGCTGTGGATTGTCTTTAAATCGTTTGGCAGTTTCCTTTACAGTAGCAAAGGCCTCGGGGAGAATCTCGTTAAGTACACCTTCAGAAATTTCGTAAGACTTTTCTTTTAAGGCGTCTATTTCGGCGTAGATATCTTCTTTGCGGGTAATGTCTTCAGATGCATCTGCTTCAGTATTAAGGTTGGCAATTTGTTCATTCACCTCCTTAAGTGCATCTTTGATCCTTGTTTTGAAAGTAACTGTCTTTTCACGCAGTTCATCCAGGCTAAGAGCTTCAAATTCTTTTTCGAGAGCGAGTATCTTATTGACTATAGGCTGAATTTCCTTAATGTCTTTTTTAGACTTGTCGCCGACAAAAACTTTCAATACGGTATCTAAAAAACTCATATGTTTTTGTGGTATTTAATATTTCAAAGTTAAGCAAAAAAAAAGCCTCAAATCTGAGACTTTTTTCTGCTTTTATTGTGGTATGCTTTTAATATTCATCTTCATTCCAGAGGTAATCCTCATCTGTAGGGTAATCTGGCCAGATTTCCTCTATTGAATCATAGGAATCCCCTTCATCTTCAATCGCCTGTAGGTTTTCGACAACCTCCAGGGGAGCACCCGTCCTGATGGCGTAATCAATTAACTCATCTTTTGTGGCGGGCCATGGTGCATCGCTAAGATAGGATGCTAATTCTAATGTCCAATACATCGGTTAATCGGTTTAAATTTTTGCAAAAATAATTTTTTTGACGAGAAAGTCAAGAAAAAAATCATCTTTTTATCACTAATTTTAAGAACGTGGTATCTACTGTAATTCCTTTAAAAATAGAGGATTTCTGCAGAGAAGCTGGTTGAAATCAATTTTAGGAATTCTTTTGTGGGATCCATTTAACTTCTTTCACCTGTAAGTCATGAGACAACTTTCGTGCCAGCACAAAAAGATAGTCACTTAGGCGGTTAAGATACTGCAGCACCTGCTCCTCAAAAGGTTCAATTTCATAAAGCGCGGTGGCAAGACGCTCGGCCCTGCGGCACACACAGCGGGCTACGTGACAAACTGACACGGTTTGATGGCCCCCTGGAAGTATAAAGTGTGTCATGTGCGGCAACGCTTCATTCATCATGTCAATTTCCTGTTCAAGAAGTTCAATATCTTCCGTAGAGATCTTAGGGATATTAAGGCGTTCTTTGCCATTTTTAAGCACTGCCTTTTCAGGATCGGTGGCAAGAATAGCCCCCAGGGTGAACAAACGGTCCTGTATCTTTATAACGATCTCGCGGCTGTGCTTATCTACCTGCTGGTCGCGCATAAGGCCCAGGTGTGAATTGAGCTCATCTACCGTGCCGTAGCTATCAATGCGAATATGGTGTTTTGGAACCCGGGTACCGCCAAAAAGAGCGGTTGTTCCCTTGTCGCCGGTTTTAGTATAAATCTTCATTTTTATGTTTTTAAGAACTTCCTGTTAGAAAGGGCGCCTAAAGTAAGAAAATAAAGAGGGGTTTTAAAATGGGATTGTAGGAAGTTAAACTTTGGAAGTTATTTTCTGAAGAGGTTCCGAAAATGACATTTTTGAGAAGTCTTTTTCCGGAATCATTTTAGTTTAGCAGTCAGGTGGAAATATTATAAATGAGGCTTTTTATTTCTTCCCTGCTGAAGAATCCTGTACTTTGCCTGTTTTTTGTCTCCTGAATTTCTTCTGAAAGTTTTTGCCTAAAGAACGTCTCCATTCCAGCTCTTTTTTCCTGCGTTTACGGCTTCTTATCCATAATAAAAAGGCGACGCAAACACATAAAAGGGCCAGGTACAAGAATAGTTCGTTATTCCAGAAGTCATTCATGGCGCACAAAGATTTCAGAAGATAATTTAATAAATCATCTGATTATCCTGTACTTATAAAGTGTTAATTCAATACCTGCAGAATTTATTTCTTTCTTTTTCGCTCGTTGTACCGGTTTCTGAAATTCCTGTTCTTTTTAAGCTCCCGGTTCTTTTTTGTGCGATTGCCGTTCCATAAGAAGAAGGCTAGGAAAACCACGATAATGATGATGTAGAGAATCGTGTCGCTATCTAAAAATGACATTTTTGTTGGTTAAGGGTTAGGAGTTCCGAGTTCAGAGGTTTTTTCTTAATGAAGAAGTTACTGCTTAAAATTGTTTTGTCTTAAAAGATTTTTCCTGCCAACTGATCACTGACTACTAAGAACTTTTTTGCGTTCGTCGCTTTCGATCATCCCGTCCCGAAGTCGGATAATGCGATGGGCGTGACGGGCAATATCCTCTTCGTGGGTAACCAGGATTACGGTATTTCCTGAAGCGTGTATGTCATCAAAGAGATTCATGATCTCTACAGAAGTTTTTGAATCGAGGTTCCCTGTAGGCTCATCGGCAAGGATTATTGACGGATTATTTACCAGGGCTCTACCCACAGCAACTCTTTGGCGTTGTCCTCCTGAAAGCTGGTTGGGTTTATGGTCCATCCGGTCGGCAAGGCCAACATCGGCAAGTACTTTTTCGGCGCGCTCTTTTCTCTGACTTTTTGTGGCTCCGGCATAGATCATAGGGAGTGCCACATTTTCTAAAGCCGTGGTGCGGGGAAGCAGGTTAAAGGTTTGAAAGACAAATCCTATTTCTTTATTTCTGATCTCTGCCAGCTCATCATCGCTCATCTGGCTCACATCCTTACCGTTGAGGATATACTGACCCGAAGTTGGAGTGTCAAGACACCCAAGGAGATTCATAAGGGTAGATTTTCCAGATCCTGAAGGACCCATAAAAGCTACATACTCTCCTTTTTCAATATCGAGATCGATACCTTTTAGAACTTTTACAATTTCCTGTCCCAGGTGAAAATCCCTGGTAATTTGCCTGATCTTAATAACGCTGCTCATAAGCTAATGTGAATTCAAAAGTTAGACGCAAGTTAGGAGAGTTTGTTACAATTATCAATAAGCAAAAAGAGGATTTGAAAATTTGAAGATGTGGGGATTTGAAGGTTTATGTGTCATCCCACACCTTTGACTCTCCCTAAAGGAGTGGAACTATTGAAAAATTCTCCCACTTTTTTGAAGAGGACAGGGAGAGGATAAGTGCATAATTAAGCTCCGGAGGAGTGTAATATCTATAGGGTGTTAATTAAGTTGATTTAATAAGCTCCAGCGGAGCGGAATATTCTTAGTAGGTAATGCACAGTGGGAAGTAGTAATTTTGAAATTCCTCAATCAGGAACAGGTAATCTTTTTTGCGCTTCTTTGCCCCGGCTCTAAAAGGAGGACGCGCAAAAAATCTTACCAGAAGAGAAATGTTTAGAAGTAAGAAATTTTATACTAGGAGAAATGACAAAAAAGCTAAGAGCTTTTTAAACAACTGCCTACTAAATACTGCGCACTGCAAACTTATCAGACACGAATCACGAAATGTTCCTTTTCCTGCTCTCTTCTGAAAAACACGAGGCCCCATTGAAAAGTATCTATAGAAACCTTCACTTTTGGATGTGCTTTAATCTCTTCCCAGGCTTCTTCCATACCTTTTGACCAGTGAATGTCGTCAAAAATCATTACAGAATTGTTATGCACCGTTGGGAGTAGTTTTTCAAAATAGGATAGTGTCGCTTCTTTTTGATGGTTGCCGTCTATGTAGAGTAGATCGAAGTTATGAGTTAAGAGTTCAGAGTTGTGAGTTGTGGGTTTTGAGTTGTCAGTTGTCAGTTGGCGGTTTTCAGTTGAGTCGGAATTTGGAATTTGGAATTTGGAATTTCTTTCCTCTCTCCACTTTCCATTTTCAACTAATAATTCTTCAAACTTCCCAACTATCAGCTGAATATTCTCTAATCTGAATTCCTCAAATTTTTCCGAAGCAATTTTAGCTGTTTGGGGGCAACCTTCAATAGTAGTGACCTTTATTTTATTCCCGGCTGCCATTGCCGCTGTGCCCAGCCCAAGGGAAGTTCCAAGCTCCAGGGCTGTTTCTGCCTCTAAATACCTCACCAGCCGATTAAGGAGTCGGGCGCGTTTGGGAGAAATACCTGCCGTTTTTGCCATTTTTGACAGCTTACGGACTTCAGACGTAAAAACTTTACTTCCGGCACCAAAATCTTTTACTTTAACTGCTCTTTTGTCCTTCAGCAAAGACCTTCGGTATTGCTTCAGCAGCACATAAGAAGCGTGTTTTCTTCGGTCATAAAAACAGCGTGTCACCAGCCCATAAACAAAAGGCGAATGCACCCCATGCTGATTTGTGGAGCGGAGGAGAAATTTTATGTAAGCGAGGACAATGAACAATTAGCAATTAACAATTATCAAGAAAAAATATTATGAAGTTTCAATAAATTCCAAATTACAAGCACCAAATTCCAATCTTGCTATACCCTTGAACTTTAAATTTTGAACCTTGAATTAGCCCGCGGCTTTATCTCCCAGTTCAAACCACCTCTCGGTTTTTTGCTCTATTTCAGCATCGATCTTTCCAAGTTCCATGGATGCTTTTGTGATCTCGTCGGGGCTTAGGTCTTCAAGGAATTTTTGCTGCACATCATTCTTTTTCTTCTCCAGGTTATGGATCTCTTTTTCGAGCCTGTTGTATTCCTTTTGCTCGTTGTAGGTGAGGGTGGCCGAGGTGCTGTTCTCTTTTTTCCAGGCTTTTTTCTCTGTTGAAGCTTCGGTCTTTTCGGTAGGTTCAGCTATAGAACTGGCTTCATATTCCCTGTAATCGGTATAGTTTCCGGGGAAATCTTCAATTTCGGTTTTTCCTTTAAATACAAAAAGATGGTCCACGATCTTATCCATAAAATAACGGTCGTGAGAAACAACTACAAGACAACCCGGAAAATCAAGCAGGAAGTCTTCGAGTACGTTCAAGGTCACAATATCGAGATCGTTGGTGGGCTCATCCAGGATAAGAAAGTTTGGATTCTGAATAAGGACGGTACACAGGTAAAGCCTCTTCTTTTCTCCCCCACTTAATTTTTCGACATAATCGTACTGCTTCTTACGGTCAAAAAGGAAACGTTCCAACAGCTGCTGTGCAGAGATTTGTCGACCTTTTTTCAGCGGAATAAAATCCCCGAATTCCCTTATTACATCAATGACCTTCTGGCCTTCCTTTACCTCAATTCCGCGTTGGGTGTAGTAACCAAATTTGATGGTTTCCCCAATGGTGATCTTCCCGGAATCTGGGGCAAGGGTGCCGGTGAGAATGTTTAAAAAAGTGGATTTTCCCGTTCCGTTTTTTCCAATGATTCCCAGCCTGTCACCGGGCTGAAAATTATAACTGAATTTATCTAGCAGTTGGAGATCACCAAAGCTTTTGGAAACATTATGAAACTCCACGATCTTATTCCCCAGGCGCTCCATATTGATCTCCAGTTGCACCTGGTGGTCGTTACGGCGTTTTGATGCACGGTCTTTGATCTCGTGGAAATCGTCAATCCGGGATTTGGATTTGGTAGTACGGGCTTTGGGTTGCCGGCGCATCCAGTCCAGTTCCTTCTTGAAAAGTTGTTTGGCTTTATCGGTATTGGTTTGCTCTAAAGCAATGCGTTCATCTTTTTTGCTTAGATAGTAGGAGTAATTGCCTTTGTAGGTGTAAAGATTCCCGTCTTCAAGCTCTACGATCTCGTTACATACACGTTCCAGGAAGTACCTGTCGTGTGTTACCATAAAAATCGTGAAGTTCTCTTTCCGGAAGAATTCCTCCAGCCACTCGATCATATCAAGATCCAGGTGGTTGGTAGGTTCATCCATGATGATGAGGTCGGGTTTATTCAGGATCATGGAGGCCAGGGCGAGACGTTTCTTTTGTCCGCCGCTAAGACTTCCTACCACAGCGTGAAGATCTTCAAGCTTCAGTTTAAAAAGGATCTGCTTATAGGTAGTTTCAAAATCCCAGGCTTGATGGGCATCCATCTGTTCGAAGGCCTTTTGATAGGCATCGGAATCTTCAGGATTTTCGAGAGCTTTTTCGTAGCGCTCGATGACTTTCAGGATTTCATTATCTGAAGCAAAGATGGTTTGTTCTACTGTAAGCTTCGGATCTAAATTAGGTTCCTGCGGAAGAAAAGCTGTGGTGATATCTTTACGATATACCACATTGCCGGCATCGGGAGTATCGGCGCCCGAAAGAATATTGAGGAGAGAGGTTTTTCCTGTTCCGTTCTTGGCTACAAAGCCCACCTTGTCTCCTTCATTAATTCCGAAGGAAAGATTTGAAAAAAGTTCTCTTTCTCCGTAAGCCTTGGCTACATTTTCTACAGATAAATAATTCACACAGATATTTTTGGCAAAAGTAGGTATTTCAATGATCAATTAACAATTTAGAATTAGCAGAGAGATTTTGGAGATTTGAAGATTTGAGGATGTGGGGATTTGAAGATTAAATGGAGTTCGAACAATCTTACGCCGGTATGCATTTGTGTAAAATCTTACAGCTAACATCAACCTTCTGCCTTTGATTAACAGTATTTAACAAACTAGTGATGCAATTATTTTATTATTAACCTTCAAGACCTATATTTGTCTCAAGCTATTAGTCCCAAATGAGTATCAGGCAATTAATTGTTGTTGTTAGTATTCTGTTTTTTGTTTCTTCCTGTGTGCCCACTAAGCGGTTGATTTACTTGCAGGAAGATGGTAAGGAGGCAGACAGTTTAATTTCTATAGAAAGAATTCAGAAACCCTATAGAATTCAGGTTAATGATCTTTTAAGTATCAGGGTTAAGGCAATAGACCAGGACGTGGTTGGGATGTTTAACCCTATTGGGGAGCAAAATCCTAACGCCACGGGAGAAGAAAGGCTTTATTATGACGGATTCTTAGTGGATGCTCATGGAAATATTCGAGTGCCCACCCTGGGCGAGGTGAATGTGCTGGGTTTCACAGTAGAGGAGGTGAGAGAGAAGATCGAAAAAGCCCTTTTATACAAGTATTTCAAGGAACAGGCAAACATCTTTGTCACGGTTAAGCTGGCGGGAATAAGATATACCACTATTGGAGAGATAGGATCAGGAACCCAGGTGATCTATAAAGAGCAGGTGACGATTATGGAAGCCATAGCCCAGGCCGGAGATATATCTGAGTTCGGAGACAGGACCGATGTGGTGATTGTGCGCCAGTACCCTGGCGGGGAGAAAAGACACCATATTAATCTTACCAGTATTGATGCAATGAAGTCGCCGTACTATTATATTCAGCCTAACGATCTTATTATCGTGAATCCGCTTCCGCAGAAAGCATTGGGGCTGGGTACTACAGGGCTGGAAGCCTTTCGTACTATCACGACTATTTTAGCGTTTGTAACTTCAACAATATTATTAATTACCCGGTGATGTATGGCACATGAAGATGATCATATTAGTGATGTAGGTTCCACATTTGACTTTAAAGGGTTTGTGCTGAAAGTCTTTAGCTACTGGCAATTAATTTTGTTGTCTATAGCTATAAGTCTGGGAGTGGCTTATTACAATAATGTACGTAAACTTCCTGTTTATCAATTAGGGAATTCCATTTCCATAAAAGACGATCAAAACCCTTTTTTTACCAGTAATACCAGCCTCACTTTTAACTGGGGAGGAACCTCAGACAAGGTGAATACGGCCATGACCATTTTGCGGTCAAGATCACATAATGAAGAGGTAGTAGAGCGCTTGCAGTACTATATTGCTTATCAACAGGACGGAGAGTATCAACGTGTGAATGCTTACGGTTTCACTCCTTTTAAAGTAGTGGCCGATACTTCTGCTTACCAGGCCCAGGGAACCACTTTTACCATTCGTTTTAAAGACCCTGAAACCTTTACGCTCAGCACGACTTTTGCCGGAGGGAATGCTTCGGTATATAATTATGATACGAAAGAATATGGCAATGTGGTGGTCGAGGAAGGGGAGTTTAGCCGTGAATACCGGCTTAACGAGCCTATAAATTTGCCATTTTTCAATGGTAAGCTTGTGCCAACGCCACGTGCTCCTGTTGTAGATAAACCATTTTATGTGCAATTCCGGCTTTTTGACGGTACTGTGGGGAGGTTCCGCGGAGTGGCGGTAAGTCCGCAGTCGCAGGGAGCTTCGGTTTTAAATCTTTCCATGACAGGAGATAATAAAGCTGAGATCGTAGATTACCTTAACGGAACTGTTCGGGTATTGAGTCAAAATATGCTGGAGCGCAAGAACCTTTTTGCCACCAAGACCATTCGGTTTATTGACAGTAGTTTAAGTGTTAAGGCTATGGAACTTAAGGTGGTAGAAGATGAATTGAATAGATTTAGAAATACCAATTCTATCCTGGATATTTCTGCGGAAAGCAGTCAGTTAAACTCCAAACTTACAGGGCTTGATGTGAGGAAAGAAGATATTTCACGTCAACTGGCCTATTATGAAACCTTGCAGGATTACCTGCAATCACGAAATGATTATTCTGATGTACCGGCACCATCAGTAGCGGGAATTGCTGAAGGAAGTATTGTTAGCGGAGTAGGGCGAATTGTTTCCCTTGCCGAAGAAAGGCGGAAATACGAATATTCCCTACAGGAAAATTCCCCTGTTTTTCAGGATATAGACCGGCAGATAAATGCAGTAAAAGATGTGCTTCTCGAAAATATGTCTTCTTCTCAAAACTTACTCAGGCAGGAGCTACGCGACATTAATAGAGAAATTGCCCTGGCCGAAGCCGAAATTAGGAAACTACCGCAGGAAGAGCAGGACCTGCTTAAAATCCAGCGAAAGTATTCTATAAGTGAGCGCACTTATAATATGTTCCTGGAAAAGCGCAGTGAAGCCGGACTCGTTAAAGCAGCCAACGTGAGTGATGTTATGGTTATTGATACCGCCAAAGATACCGGTGGCGGCCAGATTGGACCAAATACGCAACTTAACTATGTGATGGCGTTAATGGTGGGTGGAATGATTCCGCTGACTTTTGTTTTCCTGTTAGTTTTTCTAAATACCAACGTGCACAACGCACAGGAAGTCACCCGTTTATCACCCATTCCCATTCTGGGCATGATTGGGAAAAGTAGGATGGACACAAATCTTGCGGTATTCAATAAACCCAAATCGGCTATTGCTGAAGGTTTTCGGGGGTTGAGGTCCAGTCTGCAGTTTATGTACAAAAAGCAGGGGGTGAGCGGCTCTAAAACGGTGATGATCACTTCTTCGGTTTCGGGGGAAGGGAAAACTTTTTGTGCCATGAACCTCGCCACTGTTTTTGCTTTGAGTGAAAAGAAGACCCTGTTGTTGGGTGCCGATCTACGTAAACCTAAGATCTTTGATGATTTTAAGATCAATAACGATGTGGGAGTGGTGAATTATCTTATAGGGCAGGAGTCGCTGGAGGCAATCATACAGCCAAGTATGGTGCCGCATTTGGATGTGATCACGGCAGGGCCAATTCCGCCAAACCCTTCAGAATTACTTATGAACGAGCAGATGGAAACCCTTATGAGTGAACTGCGGGAGCGTTATGATTATATTGTTATGGATACCCCGCCGGTGGGTGTGGTTGCCGATGCGCTCAACCTTATAAAATATGCTGATGCCACTCTATACCTCATTCGCCAGGATTACACCAAACGCGGAATGCTGGAGGTGATCAATGAGAAGTATAACAAAGGTGAAGTAAAGAATATTTCATTCGTTCTTAACCACTTTGTTCACCGGGCCAAGTATGGTTATGGCTATGGTTACGGCTATGGCTACGGTTACGGCTATGGGTATGGCCAGTATGGTAAAGGATATGGACAGCAGGAGACAAGGTCTGGCAAGCTAAAGAAGAAGTGGAGGGAGATAATGCGGAATTTTGAGTAATTTTTCGCATAGCTCAAATTAGTGGAGAGAGGAAAGAGGAAAGTCTGGAATAAAGAAGGTATTCTCGCGTAGCTCGTATTGGGTGAGAGTGGAATGAGGGGCTGTGTAACTTCGAATAGAAAGTCGGAGACGGAACTTTGGAGCTACTACTGAATTTTGAGCACAAGAAAATTTGTTTGTTGTTTTTGGTTTTTTGTTTGTTGTAATACTGAGAAACAATGGGAAAAGTGGAGCGATTTGAGGATCTGGAAGTTTGGAAGCTGGCTCGTGTAATTTGTCAGAAGGTAGAAACTTTATTTCAGGAAACGGGTTTAGGGAAAAACTATTCGCTCAGAAATCAAATGGAACGTAGTTCAGGTTCTATAATGGACAATATTGCTGAAGGTTTCGGAAGAGGAGGTAATCAGGAATTTATAAACTTTCTAAGTTATTCGAAAGGATCTGCTACCGAATTAAAATCTCAACTTTATAGAGCTTTGGATAAAAAGCTTATATCAACAGAAGAGTTTAAAATATTGGCAGCCGATTGTACTCAGGTCGATAATCGTATTGGTGCATTCATGGCTTACCTCCGGAAATCGGATATGCGAGGTATTAAGTTCAAGAAGACTTAACCACAAACCATAGACTACAAACAATAAACAACAGCTTATTCCGTAAATAATTGAATTACAAAACACTTTAAAGAAAAGAGCTATTAATAACGAACCCCGACAAAAAACCGCCCTAATAACCGGCATCACAGGCCAGGATGGTGCTTATTTGGCCGAATTCCTCCTGGAGAAAGGATATGTGGTGCATGGGATCAAAAGGAGGTCTAGCCTTTTTAATACAGAAAGGGTAGATCACCTGTATCAGGATCCGCACGAGAAGGATATCAGGTTTAAGCTGCATTACGGAGATCTGAGTGATTCTATGAATCTCACGAGGATTATTCAGGAAGTGCAGCCCGATGAAATTTATAACTTAGGGGCTATGTCTCATGTGAAAGTGAGTTTTGACACTCCTGAATATACCGCCAATGTAGACGGACTTGGTACGCTGCGTATCCTAGAAGCGGTGAGGCTGTTGGGTCTTTCAGATAAAACTAAAATCTATCAGGCTTCGACTTCAGAGTTGTACGGACTGGTACAGCAGGTGCCGCAAAACGAAAGCACTCCTTTTTATCCGCGGAGCCCTTATGGAGTTGCGAAATTGTATGCCTACTGGATAACGATTAATTATCGGGAGGCTTATAAGATATTTGCCTGTAATGGAATTCTATTCAATCATGAATCTCCGCTAAGGGGAGAAACTTTTGTTACCCGTAAAATAACTCGTGCCGTTGCCCGTATTGCCTTGGGAATGCAGGAGAAATTCTTTTTGGGAAATCTTGATGCCGAAAGAGATTGGGGGCACGCAAAAGATTATGTGGAAGCTATGTGGCTCATGCTGCAACAGGAACAGCCGGATGATTATGTGATCGCCACTGGAAAAACCACTTCAGTAAGAGAACTGGTGCGTATGGCTTTTGCCTGTGTTGGAATTACTGTGGATTTTTCGGGTACAGGAATCCATGAAATTGCAAAAGTGATAAAGTGCGAAAATCCCAATTTCCAGGTAGCAGCGGGAGCTACGGTACTTCAGGTAGATTCTAAATACCACCGTCCCACAGAAGTGGATCAGCTTATTGGAGACGCTTCAAAGTGTAAAGAAAAACTGGGATGGAAGCCAAAATATGATCTACAGGACCTTGTAAAGGAAATGATGGAAGCCGATGTGAACCTCTTCCGTAAAGAAAAATATTTAAGAGAAGGAGGGCACAAGACACTTGATTATAATGGAGAGTAGTCGGTAGTCTATGGACGTTAGACGGTAGATTTTAGAAATGGAGAAAGATTCAAAAATATATGTAGCCGGGCATACCGGAATGGTTGGGTCGGCATTACTGCGAAAGCTGGAACAGGAGGGTTTCAAAAATGTCATTTTTCGCACCTCTTCCCAACTCGGCCTCATAAACCAGGAAGCGGTAAAAAATTTCTTTATAGAGGAGAAACCTGATTATGTCTTTCTGGCAGCGGCAAAAGTAGGGGGTATTATGGCCAATAATACTTACAGAGCTGATTTTTTGTATGAAAACCTGATGATCCAAAACAATGTGATTCATGAAAGCTATTTAAGTGGTGTCAAAAAACTGCTTTTTCTGGCTTCTTCCTGTATTTATCCTAAAATGTCACCCCAGCCCATAAAAGAAAACTATCTGCTGACAGGGAAACTGGAAGAAACTAATGAACCTTATGCCATTGCAAAAATTGCCGGGCTAAAAATGTGCGAGAATTACAATCGGCAGTACGGTTGTGATTTTATTTCAGTAATGCCTACAAATCTATATGGTCCCAATGATAACTATGATCCTGAGACTTCACATGTGCTTCCGGCTTTACTTCGAAAGTTTCATGAGGCAAAGGTAGAAGATAAAGCTTCAGTAGAAGTATGGGGAAGCGGGGAGCCGAAAAGGGAATTTTTACATGTTGATGATCTGGCTGCTGCCTGCCTGCACCTCATGAATACTTACAGTGGAAATGTTAGCGTAAACATTGGGACAGGAGAAGATTTATCTATTAAAGAACTTGCAGAAATGATAAAAGGCATTTCAGGTTACTCGGGAGCGATTTCCTGGGACAGATCTAAACCCGATGGTACGCCCCGAAAGTTATTAGATGTAAGCCTGATTCACGACCTTGGCTGGAGGCATAAAATTGGTCTGGAAGAAGGTCTTGCAAAAGTTTATGAGGAGGAATTTTTGGTGTAGTGGAAAGAGGCAACCCACTAATGACTACCCACAATCGACAATCGACTATAGACTACCGGCTACAGACAACTCCTATCAGCCTCAAATAAAATAATTCTCCATCTTATCCGTTAGATAAATGCAAATTTATTGGGGTATAAAAAAAATTCCTTTTTATTTGTAAACAAATTGACGCATATTCCAAATCTTATGAAAAAATATCTTTTAGGCCTGTTTTTTATCTTGACCACAGTTTCAATTTGCTTTTCTCAAGAATTGAGTTATGGCCTAAAAGCCGGAGTTAATCATCCTATGGGTGGTGAGATTGTAGGGTTACAAAACAGTTATGCTTTCCAGAAGAATACTTCTGAGGCTGAGGGGAATCTTGGCTTTCATGGAGGTATCTTTTTACAGGTTGATTTTGGTAAGTTTTTTGTCCGGCCCGAGGTAGTTTATACTTCATTAGATACAGAATTCACTTTTATAGAAGAAACTTCAATCTATTCTGTTCAAAAATTTGATATACCTTTATTAGTAGGTTATAATATCTGGGGCCCCATTGATATTTATGCCGGACCTGTGTATTCGAATATACTAGATGCTACTTTGGAGGGGGAAGAATTCCTGAACCCAATTGTTGTTCAAGACACACCAATAAATGCTCAGGCTGGCGTGAAGGTTGAATTTGGAAGGTTTGGATTGGATCTACGATATGAAAGATCTTTGTCTTCGGCTGAGCTTCAGCGTTTAGATTTTGGTGAAGGTTATAATGAAATCAATGAAGCAGAATTCACAGATTCCAGGCTAAATCAAATAATTGTGGGAGTGATCTTCAAAATTGGAGGTCCAGGATTAAACGAAAGACGACGAAGGGCTTGTTACTAAAAAGAATTTGTTGACTTTTCTTAAAGTTATTTAGTTTCATTTCTATTCGGCACCTTTTTCTTTAGTCTATTAGTTATAGGAGTAATGCTGTGTTCACCCATTGCCACAAATGGAAACTACTCGTGTTATCTCCTGCGAGGTATTTTTTCCATTCTTTCTGAATTTCTTCGTGATCAAACCATTCTGTTGCTGAAGTATTTTTAAGGTGAAGCAATTGCTCTTCCACAAATGCTTTAAGTTCCTGACTTAACCATTCCCGCTGGGGAGTTTGGAGAGGACGTTTTGGAGCATAAGAGATAGTAGAGGGAACTAGCGGTTTCAGGATCTCGCGGAGCATATATTTTCCAACTCCATTCTTAATTTTATAACCCTCTGGTTGTGCAAAAGCGAGTTCGACGAGGCGATAATCAAGAAAAGGCTCCCGAAGTTCAGTGCTATAGGTCATGGAAACCCTGTCATTGAATCGCAGCGCTCGTGGGAGTTTGGTATAAAAAAGATCCCGAAACTGCAGATTCTGCAGTCTGTTGTCGAACGGTTCTGGATAGCTTGTCTTTTGTGACAGAGCGGAAAATTCGGGATTTAGCACATGTGTCCGGAAAGGAGAATTTTGCCCGGTGCCCTGGATGATTGCTCCGGAGGTTTGATAGTAGTCATATCCTGCCCATTGCTCATCCATTCCCTGCCCGTCAAGTAAAACTTTTATACCGTCGGCATGAGCCTGTTCAAAAATCTTAGAATAAGCCATGGTAGGAATGCCTCCAAAAGGTTCATCCTGTTGCTGGCTCATTTTTCTTGCATTCGTTTGAACTTCGGAAGCCGAAAAAAGTACTTTTTGAAGCGGGTTTTGCGTCGTAGCGATCATTTGTTCTACCCAAGGTAATTCATCATAACGTTCATCTCCCGTGTAAAAAGAATATGCACTTACCTGCTGTTTATCTTCAAACATATTCACCAGTGCAAGGAGGAGGGAACTATCCACTCCGCCGCTAATGGTAAATGCTACAGGTACATCGGCACGGAAACGTAATTTAATACTGTCTTTTAGTAGTTCGAGATATTCAGCTTTTGCCTGTTCAATTGAGTTTACAGATCTTGTATTTTGGACTCTTGAAACAAAATTATACCACTTTTCAAGCTTTAGCCGACCTTCAGAATATTCCAGCAAATATCCACCCGGTAATTGTTTGATGTTACTGTAAAAAGTCTCTTCCGGCATACCGTAGGAGCCATAGCTAAAATAATTTGCCCAGACCTTCAGGTTTGGTGGGGTGTCAAAAATGACATTTTTGAGCGTCTTTATTTCACTGCTGAAGTAGAGGTTTTTGTCAGCTTCAGAATAATAAAAAGGTTTCACTCCAAACCTATCCCGTGCAGCAAAAAGCTTTTTTTCCCGGCAATCCCAGATGGCAAAGGAAAACATCCCGTTAAATCTATTTAAGCATTCTTTTCCCCAGTGGATGAAAGCTGCCAGCAGTACTTCAGTATCCGACGAGGTTTTAAAATTGTAGTACGGTTTTAATTCCTCTTTCAGCTCTTTATAATTGTAAATTTCCCCGTTAAAACTCAAATAATATCTACCGGAATTATCAGTAAAAGGTTCATTGGCATCGGGGGAAAGATCAATAATGGAAAGCCGGTTGTGGCCTATGGCTGCAAAACCGGGATCGAAGTATGTGCCGGTGTGATCAGGGCCACGGTGATGTTGTGCCTGCAGCATTTTTTGAAGTTCTGCTTCAGAAGGGTTTGGGCCAATAATTCCTGCAATTCCGCACATTTTTTATGGTATAATGGATATTGAATATTGTATAATTTTTTCAAAGCTATGAAAAGCACCAATATACAAGCACCAAATTACAATTTAGTGTTGTATTTGGTGTAACAACAAGAAATATACAGCACCGTGTTTGGTTTTGCCCCTCATCCTAAAGGGAGCACAAAAAAGGGTACAGAAAATTCAGAACAATAAACTAAAAACAACTAACCAATAGTAAATGCTAAACAGTCTACGGAAAAATCTGATAATTGTTTATTGTTCCCTGATCATTGTCAAAAGCTTCCCGGCTTTCTCCCAATCCGCAGGCGTATCAATATTCACATGCGGATCTCCGGTAGTGTCAATGAAACCTATTTTATTTCCGTAAAGGGAATTTTGTTTCTGAAGAACCTCTGTTTTTGTTATATAAATTGCACCATCGCGATGATAGACCTTAGGAAGGTCCTGCCTTCGGGAAATTATCTCTTTCTCTCCGGTAGCAATTGCTAATTGTCCATTGTTTTGTTCAAAGATCCAGTGCGGATTGAATTTTGCAGGCACTTCCCGAACAGAGATCAGGGAATCGAATTTGCCTTTAGAAAATTGCTCTATGGCTGCATCTATCAATCCATTTCTACGAAAGGGAGAAGTCACCTGCAGCAGACAAACTGCATCAAAATTTTGCCCTTTTTGAGCAAAGTAATTCAGCGCATGCTTTACCACATTCAGGGTTGGAGTATCGTCTGCCGCAAGTGCTGTAGGTCGTCGAAAAGGAACTTCGAGGCCTATTTCTTCAGCAACTGCAATGATCTTAGGATCATCTGAACTTAAAATAACCTTAGACAGCAATTCTGAATTCTTTGCTGATTCAAGAGCGTACTGCAGCAAAGGTTTTCCTCCCAGAGATTTAATATTCTTTCCGGGTATTCCTTTACTGCCGCCGCGGGCGGGGATGAGTCCAAGGATTTTCATTTTTCGGTTAGCGGTTATCGGTTATCAGTTTGTCAGGTCGGGTTATTGATTTATGAAGTCGTAAAATTAACCGGTAACTCAGTATCTGACAGCCTGAAACAGAAGATCATGTTTTCCAGTTCTTTTCGACATAAAGCATAAAAGAAAATATTTTCCCTCCTAAAAGATCATATTTCTTTATTAGTTCAAGGGTTCCCTCAAGTTTATATAATTCATTGATCATTTCCAGTTGGGAAATGCATTCCAACAATGACGCATGAGCATAGGTGAGAAATTTTAGAAAATCCTGTTTGTATACTTTTCGACCATATCCCTCAACAATAGCATCCTTAATACTTTTTGAGGATCTTCTTACTTGACTTCCCTGTTCATATAATTCAAACTTCGGCAACTTTAAGGAAAGCTTATGGACTTCAATAGCATATTCAAAAGCTAAATTGTAAATATCAAGATCCTTGTGGCTTTTCATGCTTCATCATTTTCTGGATTTCACCAATTTAAAAAAATTCAACCGACAACAGAGAACCGACAACTGACAACTCTAATAAGTAATCGTCTTCGAATACGTCAATTCGACCGTAGCAAGGATCTCCGCTATTTTTTCTCCCGCATTCCCACCTCCATAAAGTTTTGAAGAAGGGTAATGTTCTCTTACAAGAGCATTTTCCGTTGCCTTCAGGATTTGCTCCCTATTGTAATCTACATCTGTAACATTTTGTGCCCGGCTCCTCCTGTGTTGACGGTTTCCAATATTTACAACAGGTACTCCAAGATAGGCACATTCACGTAATCCTGCACTGGAATTTCCTACTAAAGCTTTTGCATTTTTTAGAAGTTTAAGGAAGTCTATAGGGTTCATATTCTTGAAAAAGTGAATATTTCCTGGTTTTTCCAGTTCACGGAAAGATCGGATCCCGTTTGATGTGCCGTCTGATCCTGCATCTACATTAGGCCAGAACCAGAAAGTGGGATAATCAAGATCTTTAATGGCGTGTAGTGTTTCCAGCACATGCTTTTTAGCTTGTTTATACTCTGTGGTTACAGGGTGCTGCAACACCACAATATAGCCCTCCTGCCAGTTAAATTCCATCCCGACTCCGCCATATTTTGCAATAGGATCAAAATTAAGGCTGGGATTTTCACTAACCATTTTCGCAAGATCAATCGAAGGGCATCCTGTATTAATTACTTTCTCAGGTTCTTCTCCTAGTTTTATTACACGTTCCCGTGCGTCCTTGGTGCAGACGAGGTGTAGATCGGCGAGTTTTGTGTTTGCATGCCTCACTTTTTCATCAATACTGCCCGTAACTTCCCCGCCCTGGATGTGTACCAGGGGAATATTCTGATAGGAGGCAGCAATAGAAGTAGCTATGGTTTCAAAACGATCTGCAATGGTGATGACGGCGTCTGGTTGTAAATTGTAGAATACATTAGTAAGCTCCATTACTCCCAAACCGGTCGTTTTTGCCATAGTCGTAGGGTTTTCTCCCTCCAGCACCATAAAAACTTTTGCAGCGATGGTAAAGTCATCTTTTTCAATAAAATCCACAGCATTTCCATAACGGTCCAGTAAAGCCGAACCTGCAATCACCAGTTGTAATTCCAGGTCGGGATGGTTTTTAATAGCGGTGAGGGCTGTTTTTATTCTGCTATAGGATGGGCGGGCGGTGACTACGACACAGATCTTTCTTTTAGGCATTCCGGTTGTCAGTTGTGGGTTGTGAGTTCTCAGGCTAAAGTAATAAAAATGTTGTTCAGGAAGGTAATTAGGATTGAAGCGAAGTAACCTGCCGCAGGTTAGTCACGAACATAACTGTAGTATTGTAGTTTCGCAGGAAAAGGTTAACCGTTTTTGGTTTTACCCCTCATCCTAAAGGGAGCCCAAAAACGGAATCAGGAACTTACACTACCGACTCCCGACCACCGTCTAAAGACTTTTCCAGAAACAACAAACTACTCAAGGTCCTCCTCCTGTAAGAACTCCCACTGCACCAAATTTCTGCTCAAATTTTTCCCGATCACCTCCCTAAAATTTGAAGCGTCGATTCCAAAACCTTTTGGCTTTTTAGACTCCAGGTCTTCAAAAGTGAGGATATGTCCTTCTGGAAGATCTTTGTTTACAGCAAGGGATTTTTCGAAGATGTTTTTTACATTTTTAAAAGCCGTATTGTCCGATTTATCCACCGGGTGCTGTTGTGCCAGAGAAATATTTTTAACTGCGGAAACTAACTGCCCGATTTCCTCTATTTCCAAGGAAGAGCTTGCATCGGGACCAAACATTTTCCGGTTGAACACAGCATGAAACTCCAGAATCTCAGCTCCCAATGCGGCGGCGGCGATGCAGGTTTCTATCTTTGCGGAATGATCTGAATATCCTACTTTGACCCCATATCTCTCCTTTAACTGCTGAATCACATTAAATCCGTAATTTTCGGGATGGGTAGGGTAGGAGGTAGTGCACTGGAGAATTGAAAAATTTGTATTCAGTTCTTTTAGAAAAGTAACTGTTTGATCTAATTCAGAAAAAGAACTCATTCCCGAGGACAGGATTACCGGCTTTCCAGTTCTGGCTACTTTTTCTAGCAACAGCAGATTGTTCACCTCGCCCGACCCAATCTTGTATCTTTTTACATCAAGTTCCTCCAGCAAATCTACTGCTGCATTGCTGAAAGGGGATGCCATAAACTCTAAACCCACCTCCTCGCAATGAACTTTAAGTTCCTGCCATTGATCCGGGGAGAATTCCATACGTTTCCAATAGTCAAACCGATTTTTGTCCTGAGTGGAAAATTTTATCCTAAAAGGCTCATGAACGCTGCTTTCTGCTTCTGCGATATGCACCTGAAACTTCACGGCATCCACACCGGCTTTGGCCAGGGCATCTATATACGAATGGGCAATCCCCAAACTGCCCTCATGAGCCTGGGCAATTTCTGCTATGATGAACATGTTTTTTTCAGTTGTCGGTTGCCAGTTGCCAGTTGCCAGTTGCCAGTTGCCAGTTGCCAGTTGCCAGTTGCCAGTTGCCAGTTGCCGAATTGTTTAAAGGCTAAAGTAGTAAAAATGTTGTTGGTTCCCGTCATAACGAAGGAGCTTGTTAAAGCGACTGAAGCAATCCGTTTGTCAGATAGTCACGATCATAATTGGAGTTAACTACTGATAGACTCATGGATTCGTCCTGCGGACTCTCTGGCAATGACCCATTTGGATGGAAAGATTCGTGAGGCTGACTTAGTTTTATATATATTTGAACCCAAACAAAACAAGCATTGAGTAAGCCCCTAAACTTCAAAAACTACAAAAAGATCCCTCTTTTCTACTGGAGTGAGCGGCGGTTTATCTTCAGGGAGAAAGAGAATTACGGCGATTTGCTTTCAAAATACCTGGTAGAGAAGATCAGCGGGAAGGAGACGCGCTTTGTTCATCCTAAGAAACAGGCCTGGTACAAAACCAAAAAAGCTAATTTGCTGGCGATAGGTAGTATAATTCATCACGCATCCAAAGACAGTGTAGTTTGGGGTAGCGGAATCATAGATCATGAACAGGAGCTTAAAAAAGCCGATTTTAGAGCCGTGCGTGGGCCCAGAACCAGGGAGTATCTTTTAAAATTGGGCTATGAATGCACTGAAGTATATGGGGATCCCGCCATCCTGCTACCAGATCATTATAATCCGAAGGTGGAAAAGAGATATAAGCTTGGCATAGTGCCACATTATCATGATTATGCAAAGGCACTGGAAATCTTTGGGGGCATGGAGAAAGTAAAGGTTTTAGATTTACTTACGATGGATGTGGAGGCGACTACCAAAGAGATCCTTGAATGTGATCGTATTCTTTCCACCTCATTACACGGTTTAATAGTAGCGCATGCTTATGGTATCCCCGCTGTATGGATAAAAATGTCCAGTAAGATCTTTGGGAACGATATTAAATATACCGATTACCTGGAATCGGTGGGACTGGAAACTTATAAAGGGGAATTTATAGAAGAGGGCTTTTCCGAAGAAAAAATTTTAGAGATGTTTGAGAAATATCCTACGCTGGTTTCCGAGGGAAAGCTTAACGAACTAAAAACCGGATTACTGGAAGTGATACCATTTTGATGAGTACAGAAAATCAGAACAAAAATAAGGAGCACTATGATCGCCTGTATAATGATGGGCAGGTGAGTAATATTCTGCACTGGGTCAACAATCTGGATACCTTCCTCAATTCTGTGACTACTACCGAGATCAGTTGGTTTGCCATATATAAAGATAATTTCAGGGATAGATTAGCGGGAAAGAAAGTGCTGGAAATGGGATGTGGGGATTGTACGAATGCCGCAGTGATGGCTGCTCTTGGTGCTGAGGTGTATGCTAATGATATTGCCGATTCCAGTGGAAGGATTATAGAACGGCTAAATGAGAATTATGAATTTAAACATCCCATAAAATTTATTTCCGGAGATTTCATTAAGAATAACCTGGAGGGGAACCAGTTTGATTTCGTGATTGGCAAAGCTTTTCTTCATCACCTGGAAATTCCACTGGAAGAAAGATTTCTAAAAGAAACTGCCCGACTTTTAATCCCAGATGGGGAAGCTCGTTTTTTCGAGCCTGCCGTAAATTTGCAATTTCTGGATGTACTACGCTGGCATGTACCGGTAGGAAATCGGCCCTCAAAATTTCAGAAAGAGAAATTCAGGGAGTGGAAAAATAATGACCCGCATCCCGATCGCAGTTTCAGCAGTAAACATTTCGAAATAGCAGGTAGGAAATTTTTTAAGGAGGTGGAAATTCATCCTTTAGTTACACTGGAACGTTTTAGCCGGTTGTACAAATGGGGTGAAAAGAAAAACAGGTTTAAACAATGGGCATTGAAAGCAGAACAGAAGCTACCTTACGTTTTAAACCGTAGTCTTACAAGGAGCCAATTGATTATCTACAGGAAACCTCAGTTGTAGTCGTGTAGCGAAGCCATCTGTTGCAGGATGCTCACGATGATGCTTGGCAGATTGCCACGTTCGTCCTGCGGACTCTCTCGCAATGACGGTTCGCGAGGAACACCGTCATTGCGAGCGTAGCAACGTAATCTGAACAAGGATATCTCAATACTTATTAGGACCTCCTCACCATTGCCTCATAAAATTTAATGTTCTCCTTCACCACCACCTCAGATGAAAACTTCTCCAAAACCCGTTCCCGGGCTGCTTTTCCCATTTGCTGTGCCAGGGCAGGATCATTTAAAAGTTCCAGAACTTTTTTAGCATATAATTCATGATCTTTAGGATCAACAGTAAAACCTGTCTCGGCATCCAGCATTACCTCATGTGCCCACCCAATATCTGATGTCACTACGGCTTTCTCCATTGCCATAGCTTCGATCCAGGTCATGGGCAGAGCTTCCGCGAAGGAGGGAAGAACCACTACCTGCGCTTTAGCAATCTCTTCCAGAATGGCGTCATACGGCAGGCTTCCCAGCCATTTCACCCTTTTTGCTGCTGCCGGACTGAGTTGTTTCTCCATTAATTTTCTTGTAGGCCTCCCTGCACTGATATCCCGTACATCCTTCCCTGCCAGTCGGAACTTTGCTGCAGGCATTTTCTCCACGATCCTGTTAAAGATTTCGGGCAGCTCAAGTACCCCTTTTTTTCTAATGAGACTTCCAAAGTAAAGAACACTTCCAGTTTGCATCTTCTCCTGCTGCGGAAAAAAACGTTTTACATCTATGGAATTGTGGATTGTTTTTATCTCTTTTTTCAGCTTAAAGATCTTCCGGGTTTCTTCTGCTGTAAAGTTGCTTACAGATAATAAATGGTCTGCTCCCTGCAGCGCCAGTTTCTCAAACCAGAAATTTTTTTGCTTCTGTTTTCTATTTTCCATCTTACAGAAATAGGCATCAGTGCCATTCATTCTTATTACCAAAGGGCAGCGCAATTTCATAAAAGCGGTAATTCCTGTCCAGTCCGGTGCTTCTATGGTGTCTATTCTGTCTACCGCAATATGTTTGTTGAGGTAATTCTGAAGGAATTTCCGGTGCAGGTACCATCCAAACATGTTGAAGCTCCTATGCTTGATAAAATGAAATTTTATCCCATTTTCGCTAAAGATGTCATCCTCCTGCTGGTTATAAATGAAAATGGAAACTTTGATCCCATTTTCTACAAGGGCTGTGGCCATGTTCTTTATGCTGGTGCCGAGTCCTGCGGCAGGACCGGAACGGGGATGAGGATATTCGGGAGTAAGGAAGCCTATATGCATAATCCGTTATCAGTTCTCAGTTGTGAGTTGTCATTGCGAGCCTGCCTGTCGGTAGACAGGCGGAGCGTGGCAATTCGTCAGTCGTTTCCGCCATTGCTAATTGAAATAATCCTCTCAATCTCCTCCCAAATTCTCTGCGAAGCCTCCTGCGGCGGATGCAGATTTATTTTCTGAAACCATTTTTTAGTTTCCTCAAGATCCTCCGGGGTGGCCGAAAGTACAAGTTTTAATTTCTCAGCGATTTCCTCTTTGGAATTCAACCAGAAAACGGCATTTTTGGAAGGCATAGATCTGAAGTGGATAAAGTTATAGACCTTTTCTACAGACCAGTCTTTGCTTTTCCCTGAATTCACATTGTAATTTATATAAAGGCAGGGCTTCTCAAAAGCCACATAATCAAAGACCATGGAAGATGCCAGGTTTATCACCGCTTTAGTGTGGAGAATAGTATTTATTTGTAGTTCAACATCTTTTTGGGTGGGGAGAATGTTGGTCCACCCGCTGCTGTATTCTTTCCACTTTGGATCCAGTGGAACTATTATATCTTCAAATTCTTTTAATATTGGGTCATAGCGATCTGAATGATCTACTGGATTTCTTCTGAAGATGATCCCGAGGTTATAATTTTTTTGGTTTAACACCTGTACTGCCCCGGCTACATCTTCTAAATATTGAGGATCATAAGGGCTGGTGGTAACATCATCTCCGCTGAAACAAATATATTCTTTGTCTTCATCCAATCCATTTTCTTTGAAGAATTCTGCTCTTGTTCTTCGAAGTGTAGGATCAAAATGTGGCTCAAATTGCGGGCTGCCGGTAATACTAATTTGATCATTCCGGATAAATGGGTAATATTTAATTAGTTCCCTTTGCATATGTTCACTCCACACAAAATAATAACCGGGTTCGATGACCATTGTTGCTTTAGGTAAATTGTCCCAGGAGAAGATAAAAGTTCCGGTCTTAATTCCCAGGTCTTTAGCTGCAGTTAAAGGTGCAATGGCCGTGACGGGACGCTGATTGGTGCAAAAAATAAAGTCAGGTTTTTCTTTTTTAAGCACTTCAAGACAATCCCTGTAATAATTTCCTTTTTTTTCAGAGGCCTGCATTCCTTTGCGTAAACCCCGGAGTCCATTTTCGCTGCTATTGTAAAAAACATAGTGCGAAACCAGCATATTTTTTACCTTCTCCTTAATACGTTTTGAAGGATTACGAAACTTATAACTTTGATAGACGGGATCATTAAATTTCCTTGTAAAAAGATCCAGCTCTGCCGTTATTTTTGCCCGCTTAAGCAGATCGGTCTTTGCACGGGGTCTTCCCTGTAGTTTTATCTCCCTGTACCCCATTTTCTCCAGATCAAATGAAGTGGCATTCCAGAATACTACCTCCCACCCCATCTTCTTTCCAAGCCCGGCAAAGGAGGTAAAAGCAAAATTTTTAAGGCCAATCCCATCAGGGAGAAGGATAAAGATCTTTTTTAGCTTCAAGTAAGGTTGTTTGGTGTCAAATATAGCGAAAACAGTTTTCTGTTTAGGGTTCTCAGTTTTCTGTTGTACTTTCCCCAAGAATATTAACTTGACAAATTTAACAGGAATAAACCAATAGATCATCTTCAATCATGTCCCCGACCGACAACCGACAACCGATACCGGACAAGCTACAATCAATAAACGGCAAACGGCAAACAGAGAACACCAAACCCATTCCTCTATTCTTTTGGAGTGAAAGAAAATTTGCTTCCAAGGAAAAGGAGAATTATGGAGATCTGCTTTCCAATTACATTGTGGAGAAAATATCCGGAAGACCTGTAAAGTGGGTTCATCCCAAAAAACAGTCCTGGTACAAATGGAATAAGAGGAATTATCTGGTAATTGGAAGTATTCTTCATCATGCCACTAAAGATAGTATTGTATGGGGCAGTGGGATCATAGATCAAAAGCATAAGATTGCAAAAGCCGATTTTAGGGCAGTAAGAGGACCAAGAACAAGAGAATATCTCTTAAACCTTGGTTATAAATGTCCTGAGGTCTTTGGGGATCCTGCTCTATTGTTACCCAGGTACCTTTCTCCCCAAAAGAAAAAGAAATGGAGGATAGGCTTTATTCCGCATTACCTGGATTTCAAAGAAGTAAAAGAAGCCTATCGCTATGAGGAAGATATTACGGTCATTGACATGATGACCCTGGATGTGGAAGCAGTTACTAAACAAATCACAGAGTGCCAGTTAACGATCTCCTCCTCCCTGCATGGTTTAATTATTTCCCATGCGTATAACATTCCTTCTGTGTGGGTAGAATTTTCGGGAAAGCTTTTTGGAAATGGAATCTAATTTATTGATTACTTTGAATCTGTAGCTCTTGAAAATACGACTCCCAAAAAGCTGGAAATCAAAAAAAGTATAGAAGAACTGGAGGTTCTTGGAAAATGTGATGCGACCATACCCACTGGAAATAAAATAAAAGAATTGCAGGAGGGTTTGTTAAATTCGTTTCCTCTGGAGATCATGAACTCCGGTTTTAATGAATGATATTGAATAGATATGAACTTAAAGAAAAGATTCAAATTACTTCTTCTGAATAAGATCTATTCACAACCCTCAAAAGAAGACCTTCTTACTTTAATAGGTCAGTTACATCCTGTGGGAACAAACAGGAATTTAATAAGAATAGGAGGAGAAAGCGACGGTGGCTATTTGGTCCCTGATGATCTTAACGGATTAGAAGCTTGTTTTTCCCCGGGAGTGGGCGGTAAAAGTAAGTTTGAACGGGAATGTGCCGATATGGGAATGGAAATTTTCATGGCTGATGCCTCTGTGGATGGTCCTGCTTTTGAAGATCCACGTTTTAATTTTCAGAAGAAATTTATTGGTGGTCGACAAAAGGGTAATTTCATGACCCTGGAAACCTGGATAAATGGGTCAGAAGTGCGGGAGGAGGCAGATCTTTTGTTACAAATGGATATTGAAGGATTTGAATATGAAGTTCTAAATGCTACCTCTATTCAGACCCTGAAGCGTTTCCGGATCATAATTATCGAATTTCATTTATTAGATAACCTGGAAATGCCGTGGTATTATCAAAGGTCTAAAAGAGCCTTTGAGAAACTGCTTGTTAATCATACCTGTGTACACATCCATCCAAACAATTCGTGTGGGATAACCAAAATCAAAGGAGTAGAGGTGCCGGGAATTGCAGAGTTCACTTTCCTTAGAAAAGACAGGATAAAAGAGAAAAGAAAAATAGAGTCATTACCTCATCCTCTGGATCGCGATAGTGTGGCTGCCGAATCTATAGACCTACCCAAAATATGGTATACATAAATGCTCATCTCAGTTATACATTTTTATATATTGCTGTTATAATATTTCAGTGGCTCTCTTAAAATTACTCCACTTCAAAGCTAAAAATTTAAGAGGCAAAAATTCGGCTATCAAAAATTATGAGTAAAGAAGACGAAAATCAAAAAAAGAACAGAGAGCATTATGAGAAGTTGTATGCTAATTACAACATCCGGAATATCTTGTCCTGGATAAACAATCTCGATGCTTTCCTTGCTTCTGCCACTACTACAGATACCAGCTGGTTTGCCATGTATCAAAGAAATTTTCGTAAAAGAATAAAAGGGAAAAGAGTGCTTGAAATGGGATGCGGGGATTGTGTTAATGCTGCAGTGATGGCTGCCCTGGGCGCAGAGGTATTTGCAAATGATATTGCTGCGGCCAGTGGTGAGATCGTAAAAAAATTAAATGCAAGCTATGATTTTAAATATCCAATAGTCTTTGTGGAAGGGGATTTTCTAAAGAACAAGCTGCCTTCAGCTTCCTTTGATTTTGTGGTAGGTAAGGCCTTTTTACATCATCTTACATTACCGGTGGAAAAATTATTTTTAAAAGAAACGGCCCGGCTTTTAACTTCCGAAGGGGAAGCCCGTTTTTTTGAACCTGCTGTTAATTCTCAGATACTGGACGCCCTGCGATGGCATATCCCGGTAAAGGGCCGACCCTCCAAATTTCACAGAACGGCTTTCAATAAGTGGAAAGAAAATGATCCGCACCCCGACCGCACCTTTAGTTCAAAGCATTTTGAAAAGGCAGGAAGAGAATTCTTTAAGGAGGTGGAGACTATTCCGGTGGGAACTTTGGAGCGATTTAGCAGATTTATGCAGGGCGGTAAAACAAGAAATAAATATCGGAGGTGGGCTTTAAATTTTGAAAAACAGCTACCTTCTTCTTGGAATAAACCTCTGACACGGAGCCAGCTGATCCTATATAAAAACCCTAAATAAATTTTTTGGGGTCTTTAAGGTAAAAGTCCTGTCCTGTTAAAAACAAAGTTGTTGAAAAAAGCTTTGATCTTAATCAGTATTTTAGCTCTTAAGAAAAGCTGTGTCCTCGGAAAAACCTCATTTCTTCAATGGAATTACACACCCGTATTTATCAAAAGGAAAATAACCTTAGTCCCTGGAAAGTTTTAAAGGAGAGCCTCCAGGACATTTATAATTCCAGGTTTCTTGCCAGGCAATTGGCGGAGAGGGATATCAGAGCCCAGTACAGGCAATCCTATCTGGGAATAATTTGGGCCTTCATAACCCCCCTTTTTACTGCGGCAGTGTGGATTTTTCTCACATTGTCTGGTACTATAGAGGTTACGGAAACAGGAATTCCATATCCGCTTTTTGTGTTTTCGGGAACCCTGTTATGGTCTATACTCACGGAGTCCATTAATTCTCCTTCCCGAAGTACCAATGGCGCCAGGGGCTTGTTAAGTAAGATAAATTTTCCAAAGGAGGCCTTGGTCATTTCAGGAATTTACAAGCTGCTTTTTAACAGTGCGGTGAAAATTGTACTCTTAGTTGTATTTGTTTTCCTGTTTGGGATTGGTTTTCACTGGAGTTTGTTGTTCCTGCCTTTTGTTATCATAGGTGCAATTTTAGTAGGAACAACTATAGGTCTTTACATCACTCCTGTTTCCATGCTTTATAATGACATTGCCAAAATAATCTCGATTGGTCTAACCTTTCTTATGTATATAACCCCGGTGGTTTATGCAATTCCCCGCGAAGGGATTATGAGGACACTCATGGAGATCAATCCCTTTACGCCTATTATCCTTACCAGCAGAAATATTCTTACCGGTAGCAGTCCGGAATATTCACTTTATTATTTTTTGGTAATTGTAGTATGTATTCCACTTTTTCTCCTGGGTCTTGTGATCTACCGGATTTCTATCCCTATTATTGTAGAACGAATGAGTGCGTAAGTTATGGAAGAAAAGGAAGTATTGGTAAAAGCAGAAGGCCTGTCCAAAAAATTCTGTAAAGACCTTAAGACCAGCTTGTGGTATGGAGTGCAGGATCTGTTTACCAATCTTGGAGGTAACAATAAGGAACGCTTACTTAGAGACCATGAGTTTTGGGCAGTAAAAGATATCAATTTTGAATTGAGACGGGGGGAATGCCTGGGCCTAATTGGCCATAATGGTGCCGGCAAATCCACTCTTCTTAAGGTTCTCAATGGATTGATAAAGCCCGATGCGGGTAAGGTCACCATCAAGGGCCGGGTGGGAGCCCTTATAGAGTTGGGTGCCGGTTTTAACCCGATCCTTAGTGGCAGGGAAAACATATATAATAACGGAGCAGTGCTGGGTTTTTCCCGGCAGGAGATTCACGAGAAACTTGAGGAGATCATTCAGTTTGCCGAGCTACAGGAATTTATTGATATGCCGGTGCAAAATTACAGCAGCGGGATGAAGGTGCGGCTTGGTTTTGCCGTAGCTGCCCAGATGAAACCCGATGTGCTGCTTATTGATGAAGTACTGGCTGTAGGGGATCTGGGGTTTGTGCTGAAATGTTTTAAAACAATTGACCAGATCCTTCCAAATACTGCGATCATTTTTGTTTCCCATAGTATGCCGATGGTTTCACGTATATGTAATCAGATTATATTAATGGAAAAAGGGAATTCTAAATATCAGGGGAAGGACGTTGCGACTGCAATAGATATGTACTACACCCGATTTGCAGATAGTATTAGCAATATCCTCTTTTCTGACGGCAGCATTGAATTCTCTGAAGTTAAAATTTTAAACTCTTTAAAAGTATTTGAAGAAATCCCTCAAATCAACTGGGGACAGGATCTTCAGCTTTACTTTAGATTTAACTTACAAAAGAGCATTGGTATTCCAGAATTTTCAGTCATTATTGTTGATAAAGAAGAACGACCAGTTGCGAGATTTTTGAGCAATTCAAGTATTTCGGAGATTCGAATTGAAAATAATTCTATTCAATTTATTATAACTCATTTTAAAATTCAACTTTCTAAAGGGATTTATAAAATAAATCTCACGGTTAGGGGAGGAGATAACAAAGAACCATTGTTGAGATTAAATAATATTTTATGTTTTCAAGTTCTTCACAATGAAGATGTGTGGGAGCCGTTTTTACTTGATGCTCAATTTGAAAACAATAATATTAAACCGATCATTAGAGAATGATTCCAGTAACCAAAACCTTTTTACCTCCACAGGAAGAGTATCAGGCGGTACTAAGTCGCGCCTGGGATGCCGGGTGGATTACTAATCGTGGGGAATTAGTAAAAGAGTTAGAAGAAAAGCTAAAGTCTTATTTAGAGGTGCCTAACATTATTGCCACAACGAATGGTACGCTTCCCCTTCAAATCGCTATTAAAGCATTAGGTTTAACCGGTGAGATAATCACTACTCCTTTTTCTTATGTTGCCACCACCAGTAGTATAGTCTGGGAAAATTGTAAACCTGTATTTGTTGATATTCATCCAGATTATTTTACCATTGATGAGTCCCGTATTGAAGCCGCAATTACCGAGAGTACGTCTGGTATTTTAGCAACTCATGTTTTTGGTAATCCATGCAATGTAGAAGCAATAGAAAAAATTGCAAACAAACATAATTTAAAGGTGATTTATGATGGTGCCCATAGTTTTGGAGTAACATATAAAGGTTCATCTATATTTAATTTTGGAGACGTAAGCACCTGCAGTTTTCATGCTACTAAAATTTTTCATTCTGGTGAAGGTGGAGCCATATTCTGTTCGGATCCAAACCTTTTCCAAAAACTTTATTTTCACCACAATTTTGGCCATGATGGTCCCGACAAATTCAAAGGTATCGGAATAAATGCTAAAATGAGCGAATTACAAGCGGCTTTGGGATTGACTGTTTTTGCCTATATTGAATCCCTTTTGAATGGGCGAAAAAAAGTTTTTCAATACTATAATGAACACTTGTTTAAAGAGAAAAGACTTCGCCTCTTAAAGATTAGATATGGAGCAAAGTTAAATTACTCTTATTTCCCTATCATCTTCGAAAACGAAGAAGTTTGTCTCAAAGTGAAATTAAGATTAGAGTACAATGAAATTTTCCCCCGAAGATATTTTTACCCCTCCTTAAATTTAATGGAATATGCAGTAGGAGGTAGCTGCCCTATTGCTGAAAGTTATTCCTCACAAATTTTATGTCTTCCGGTGTACCAGGATTTATCTGTTGAATCTCAAGAGATCATTATTGCGATTATAAAGGAGGTGCTAAATGAATAATATTCCTTCATTTTTCATCATGTCGAATCCCCGAAGTGGTTCTTCCCTTTTGCGGGTGATCTGTGAAGCACATTCCGAGGTTACTGTTCCACCTGAATGCGGTTTCATTGAGTGGTGGTATAATAAATACAAAGACTGGAGGATAGAAGATATTAAAACGACAAGATTTAATGAATTCTGTATCGATTTGGCATCTTCGAGGAAATTTGAAACCTGGAAATTTGATTTTCCTGCTTTTGTAAATCTGGTAAATAAATGCCTGCCAAGAGATTATAGTGAATTATCTGCACTTGTTCATATTACTTTTGGCCTTCAAAAAAATAAGAATCTGAAAGTTTGGGGAGATAAAAATAATTATTACATCCACCATATTGGCCTTTTACTTAAACTGTATCCAAATACGAAATTTATATTTATTGTAAGGGATGGGCGGGACGTGGCAGCGTCTTATATTGCTCTTAAAAAATTAAATTCCAAAAGCCCGTATGTACCGAATCTACCGATGGGAATCGCAGATATAGCACATCAATGGAATTATAACAATATAGAAATCTTTAAAAGCCTATCCATTCTTGGAAAGCAAAGAGTTCTTTATTTGCGATACGAGGATTTAATTTTAGATTTAAAGAATTCTTGTAAATCTATTTGTTTGTTTTTAAATGTTGAATTTAAACCTTCGATGTTGGAATATTTTAAGCAGGACCTGGAACCTAAAGAAACTTTAGATTGGAAAATGAAAACCCTGACTAAGCCTGACAAATTAGCTATAGGAAAATATAAGAAGGAATTGAAAAGAGAGGAAATTGAGGTTTTTAATTCAATAGCAAAGGAAAGTCTGAAAAGGTTCAAATATGAGTTCTAGTTCAAACCATCCGGATCCTATTTTTTTGAGCGTGCGGTTGATGACCTATAACCATGGCAAATTTATTGAAGATGCTTTATTAAGTATTGATACTCAAAAGACAAAGTTTAGGTTTGAATTAGTAATAGGGGATGATTTTTCCACAGATGATACAATTGAGAAGATTCAAAACTATAAATTTACCAATCCTAATTTGAAGGTTACTTTACTCGACCGGAATTACGGGGATTTCTATTTCGAGCAGAGAAAGAAAAAAGGGAGACTTTTTAACTTTACTAATATAATTGAACATTGTACAGGGAAGTACATTGCATTACTAGATGGTGATGATTTTTGGAGTGACACCTTCAAACTCCAACAACAAGTGGATATCCTGGAGTTAAATAGTGAAATTTCTCTTAGTTTCCATAATGTTTATGTTGAAAATCATAGAATAAAACCAATAAAGAGGCAACCTATGCATAAATCTTTAGGTAAGGAATTGTTTACCACTAAAGATTTATTAAGGCCTTGCTTTATTCATACTTCCTCAATAGTGTATAGAAATTTCCCGGATTTCGTGTTTCCGGATTGGTTTTACAAGTGTGATAGTGGGGATATTCCTTTAATTTTATTACTTTCTCTAAGGGGAAATTTCTCATATATTAAAAATATTATGAGTGTCTACAGGCGTTTTGATACCGGAGTTTCTGCTTCCCACACAGGTTACAAAAAAATCTTTGCCATGGCATATCTTTATCATAATTTCAATTGGTATACAGATTTTGAGTATGATGAAAAAATTTCCCAGGCTTTAAAAGAAGAGGTGCAAGGGCATTTACCCGAGATTCACGAGCTGCGCAGGCTGAAGCGGAGTAAGAAAGTCAAGGTTTTTAAATTTTTAAAAAGTAAGTGGATGACTTATATCCTTAGGTCTGACTAGGTTATGAAATTCTCCAAAAAAAATAGTGCCCGGCCTCTTTTGAGCATTCGTTTGATGACCTACAATCATTTCAATTATATTGAGGAAGCATTGAAAGGAATAGATATCCAAATAACCAAATTTACTTTTGAAGTAGTAGTTGGAGATGATTTTTCGACAGATGGCACGCTTGATAAAATTAAAAATTATCAATTTTTAAATCAAAATTTGCAACTGAAAATCTTAAAGCGAAAAATCGGAGATAACTATTGGAAATCCCGACAGCAGAAGGGTAGATTATATAATTTTCAAAATATAATTGAAAATTGTAAGGGGAAGTACATTGCTCTACTTGACGGAGATGATTACTGGACTGATCCTTTGAAATTACAAAAACAGGTAGATTTTTTAGAAGCAAATCCAGAATTTATACTCTGTTTTACTAATAACAAAATTCTTGGAGAAAATTTAGAAATAGCAAAAGAAGCTGCTGTTAATCACTCTAGAAGTGTTTTTACTCACAACGATATGCCTTTATTTGCCCCTACATCAACTCGTGTTTTTAGAAATGCCTATTTGAAAGGTTTTGACATGAAAGACTCACCTGGTGGAGATACCTTTCTGCTCATATGGCAATCTAAATTTGGGAAGATAAAGTTCTTGAATGAAGTTACTTCAGTCTATAGATCCCATGCAGGTGGTATTTATAGTTCGAAATCATTTGAAGAACAGATAATACATTTAATATATACCCGGATTGCCGTAATTAAAATACTTGAACCTTCCCAGTTATTAAAATTTTATTCTATTATCTTCAAATTGATTTTGGAACTCAAAGAGAATAATGCTGGATATAGAAAAATTTATAAATGTCTGAGAGATTTTAACTCTGCACACAGAAAGACCAAAAAAGCATTTACAGTTAAAGAAAGAATTCTAATTCGTAAGTTATTTTTAATTTTTTTTGTTCCAAAATCGCATAAATGGAAGGTTGTAAGAAAATTGAGTAATCCATTATTGGCGGAGTTATATTGAATTCTTTGATGTCTTTAGGTTCTTTTTGAAAATAAACAGAGAAGAGAGAGACTAAGGTGAAAGAAATATGAGTAGAATAAAAGCACTAGCTGTATTAGTCAATTATGGAGAAGAACAGTTAGAATTCTTAGAAGCTGTAGTTGATCATCTTAAAAGTTTTAGGAAATACGAGGTAACAATCGTTGTCCAGAGTAATATTAATATTAATATTTCTAATATTGATGAAGTTAATATACTATCTATGGAGAATTTTCAATATCTCCCTTTGACCTGTAGAAAAATTATTTGGGAGAAGAGAAATCAATATCAATTATTTATATATGGAGAGAATGATCATCTTTTCAAAGAAGTTCATTTGGATAAACATATTGAATACTCGAAAATACTTCCGTCTGATAGAATTTCGGGATTATTACAGTATGAAGAGAATGACCATGGTCGTTATTATCCTGCCTATCATGATGACTTCGATTGGGACTATAAGTCTGTAGAGGTATATGAAGGAAAAAAATTTGGACATTTTACAAATCTTCATCAAGCTTCCTTTATTCTAACTAAATCACAACTGATAAAATGTGGGAAATCCTTTGATTTTACCGCATTAGTTAAAGAAAAAGATAAGTTGAACTTTACAGAGCGTTTAGTAAAAAGGATCAAGATAAAAACAGGGCAAAAACCTCTAGAACGACTAAACAAGTATAGTGTTAAATGTAAAGTTAACACAGATATTTATAAATATGGCGGAATGAAAAAGTTAATCTGTATAACCGATATTGAGGATAATCTTATACATCATTTGCCTAACTTATATATTAATGGGGAAAAAGGGCGAAGGAAATTACGATCATCTGAAGACAGAATGTCATTAGCCTTAACTAAATTGGAAAAAGCGAAAGTTCGCCGAAGTGATTTTTTCTTCTTGAGAAAGAAGTTTGAAAAAATTTTTGATTTCTTTAATTGATTTAAGCTCAAAGTTTCCTTTAAGAAGAAATAAACCGATTAAGTTAGAAAAAAATTTAAGGATTTTGCTATAAATGAGGTACAGTACAAATTCAAGACTTCCTTATTCTTGGCTTTAATCATTAGTAGTAAGTTAGGAGATGATTAAAGGGTGCTAATTTCCATCCTGATCGTTTCGCGTGATAGGAAAATGTTAAGAATCTGCTTTAAAATCAATAATGAAGATGCTGGCCATTGTCATACCCTTTTATAAAATTAAATTTTTCGAAGAAACTATTGCTTCTTTGGAGAAGCAGACCAACGACAATTTCAATGTTTATATTGGAAATGATAATTCCCCGGAGGACCCTGAGGAAATTATTGACTCCTTCAGAAAGGACCTTGATATAACTTATAAAAAATTCCGGGATAATTTAGGTGGTAATTCCCTTTCGGCCCACTGGGAACGTTGTATTGAGATGACGGGGGAGGAGGAATGGATCATGGTCCTTGGGGATGATGATGTTTTGCAGGATAATGTTATTTCTTCCTGGTATGATCATCTGGACCTGTTCATTTCAAAGACAAACCTGGTCCGCTTCTCTTCCAAATTAATTTCAGGGACAGGTGAAGAGATCTCGGGTAATTTTCATCACCCCACCTGGGAAACCGCTCCCGATGCTTATTTTAGAAAACACCAGAATATAACCCGTAGTTCTCTCCCCGAATATATTTTTTCAAAAGAAGCTTTTCAAAAGCAGGGATTCCATGATTTCCCATTGGCCTGGCATAGTGATGACAGGGCATGGCTGGAATTTGCCGGGAATTTGCCCATTTATACAATTAATGAAGCCACTGTTTTAATTAGGGTTTCTCCTGCCAGTATCTCGGGGAATAATGAAAATGTTCATCAAAAGACCCAGGCAACCAAAGAATTTTTGGAATACCTCATCCTAAAAAAGTTATCGGTCTTTACCCGGGAGCAGGCTTTTATTCTTATCAGGAGTTATGAGAACTTCCTGGAAAAGAATGATAAGAATACGTTTAGAGAGAGGTTACTCTTACTTTTTATTTATTTAAAAAACTATGAAAGCAGGTCTTTCAAAACATTTTTAAAGAGAAGTCTCAAGAGTCTTATGAAACCTCACCAAAAAAAATAAAATTTCCTATACCTTGGGGCCATGAATGATCCTTTAGTTTCTGTAGTAGTTCCATGCTTTAGGCAAGGGCAATTTCTCCCTGAGGCTCTGCAATCTGTATTGGATCAAACCTACCACAACTGGGAATGCATTGTAGTCAATGACGGAAGCTCCGATAACACCGAACAAGTGGCTGCAGCATGGATTAAGAAAGATAAAAGATTTAAATATTTGTATCAGGATAATTCTGGCGTTAGCAGTGCGCGAAATTCTGGTATAGCTCATTCGAAAGGTGAGTATATATTGCCACTTGATGCAGATGACAAAATTGCGCCGGAATACATTGAGAAAGCTGTAGAGGCTTTTCTTATTTCACCGGACCTAACCCTGGTATATTGTGAGGCCGAAAAATTCGATGAGGAATCAGGAAAATGGAATTTAGCTCCATTTTCCTTACATACTATGAGCAGAAAAAATGTAATTTTTTGTTCTGCTTTATACAAAAAGAAGGATTGGGAAAGAGTTTGCGGTTATGATATAAATATGTCAAAGGGAATAGAAGACTGGGAATTCTGGATAGCCCTTCTAAAGCATGGAGGAATGGTAAAACAGCTCAATTTTACCGGTTTCTATTATAGAATTAGAAATAATTCCCGAACTGCCCTGGTAGAAAAGAATGGGATAATCGATATGTATGAATACATGACGGTAAAACATCCGGATTTTTTTGTTGGGCAGTACGGATCTTTCATAGAAATGGAAAGGAATATGCTCAACTACAGGAAAGAAGTGGATTTGCAATTAAAAAGTGAAAAGTTTGTTGTCGACCTCTTTTGCAAAAGATTCTTTGGATTTACCATTTTTGGCAGGTTAGATAGTATTAAAAATTTGCAAGAGAAGAAGAGAAATGTCAAATAGGAAGATTGAATTTCTGGCTTACTACCTTCCACAGTATCATCCTATTCCCGAGAATGACAAGTGGTGGGGGAAAGGTTTTACAGAGTGGACAAATGTAGTAAAAGCGAAACCTCTCTTTAAAGGGCATGAGCAGCCTAAATTGCCGTCAAACCTGGGGTTCTATGATCTTCGGTTAGCAGAAGCCAGAGCTGCTCAAGCCAAATTAGCAAAGGAGAATGGGATAGACGGATTTATTTATTATCAATACTGGTTTGGCAATGGTAAAATGTTACTGGAGAGACCTGCCGAGGAAATGTTGCGTGACAGGGAGCCGGATTTCCCTTTTTGTTTCTGCTGGGCCAATGAGACCTGGAAAGGAATATGGCACGGGGTAGATAACCCGGAGGTGTTGATAGAGCAGACTTATAACGGGGAAAATGGTTACAGACAATATTTTACCTATTTACTACCTTTTTTCAAAGATTCCAGGTACATAAAAGTAGATAGTAAACCCATGTTCCATATCTACAGAGTAGAGGATATTCCCGATTTTGATAATTTTTCCAAAATATTTAATGAAGAGGCAAGAAAAAATGGTTTTAAGGGAATTTATATTATTTCTACCATAGTTGCAGATGTTGAAAAAATCGTGGCAAGAGATGATATTGATGGGCAGGTGGGTCTTGATATATTCCACCGCATGCGGTATAACCAGGATCTTCTCTTTCCGAAAAATAAATTCTTTACAAAACTGGAAAGGAAAATAAAGAAGAAAATCGGTCATACCAATAAAATTGGGGAAAGACAAAAGCCGCTTATTTTTGATTATAAGAAAGGGGTTTCTAAATTAAATGTGGAGTTCCCGCACAAGAAGTATATTTCCTGTGTTTTCCCTAACTGGGATAATTCTCCGCGGAGTGGAAAAAAATCCCTGATCTTTAAGAATTCCAATCCCAATGCCTGGCAGGAGCATTTACAAGTGGCGGTTGATGAGCTTGTGAAAAATCCCAGGAATCCTCCCTTTGTTTTTATTAAGTCCTGGAATGAGTGGGCAGAAGGTAATTATCTGGAACCCGACACAAGGTACGGGATGCAATGGCTTGAAGCGGTAGCAAATGTTAAGAAAAAACTGGAAGAGCAAAAGAATCAATAAATTGTGCTCTGATTTAATTTGGAACTCAATGTCGGGATCAACAATTCTTCGACTCTTTTAAAAATATTCCATGGAAAGTTCTCCGTTAGTATCCATAGTAATTCCCTGTTATAATGATGAGAAGTTTGTTGAGGAGGCTGTGTTTTCTGCATTGAACCAAACATACTTAAATAAAGAGATAATTGTTGTGGATGATGGCTCAAACAAGGAAACAAAAATAGTCCTTGAAAAATTACGGCCTTCCCTCAATGATCTTATTTTTCAGGAGAATAAGGGTCAGAGTGCAGCCAGAAACCGGGGAATTATTGCTTCAAATGGAAATTTGATTTCCATGTTGGACAGTGATGATTACCTGGACCCTACATTTTGTGAAAAGGCTGTAAAGATTTTTGAAACTGAAAAGGAAGCAAAAATTGTAAGCTGTTATGCCAGAAGGTTTAATACTAATGGCGAAATAGATATTTTTAAAACCCCCGGCGGAAGACTTGCAGATTTTTTACTGGAGAATTATGCTTTGGGCACTTCTATGTTCAGGAAGGACCAGGCTCTCAAAGCAGGTCTTTATGATGAAGAGATGAACAGGGGTTTTGAGGACTGGGAATTTTTTATAAGGTTGCTCAGGGATGGAGGTGAAGCTTTTGTCATACCCGAGCCACTCTACTATTACAGGATAAGGAATGATTCCACTTCAGCGAGAGCAAGAGAGAGAAAAAAGGAACTACTCCAATATATATATATTAAGCATAAAGAACTATATCTACAGCATTATGAATCTTTTATTCCATTTCTGCTTGGCCGAATTGAGAAGGAGGAAAAAGAGAAGGTGAAAAATACCAAACGGTTGGAATACAGAATTGGGCAAAGGGTCCTGAAGCCTTTAAGAAAAATCAAATCTTTTTTTAGTTAGTGAAAAAGTTAGACGACCCTCAGGTCAGCATAATAATGGCAACTTATAACCGGGCTCATCTAATAGGTGAGAGCATAGAGGCTATTATAAATCAATCTTTTAAAAACTGGGAGTGCCTGGTGATAGATGATGGTTCTATAGATGAAACAACGGAAATAATCAAATCCTTTACAGTGGCCGATAAAAGGATAAAGTACTTTATGAGACCGGGAAAATATAAAAAGGGTCTTCCCGGCTGTCGTAATTATGGTTTGGACATGGCTGAAGGAGAGTACATTATATTTTTTGATGATGATGATATAGCCCATCCCCACAATTTAAAGATTTGTGTAGCTGAGCTGGCGGATAGGAATGTTTCCTATTGCAGGTATTTGAAAGATGTTTTCCGGGGAGATTTCAACGTGGGATTCGATCGTGGATTAAGCTTTTCAAAAAAGATACTGGACATACGGGATTTGGAAGAAGTTGTAATGGGCACACTTCCATTCAATTCCTGCCAGGTAATGTGGCGAAGGGAATGTTTTAATAATAATTACTTTAACGAAGAGTTAATGTACGCCGAGGAATGGGAGTGTTACTTAAGAATTCTTCTTAAAGAAGTCAAAGGAGTTTCTGTGAACAAGGTGCTTTTTTATGGCAGAAAACACCTTAATTCAAATACAGGTGAATTTTATACAAATGATCCTGTGCGAAGAAGGTCTTATAGTAAGGCAGTAAAGCTTGTAATTGAAAACCTGAAGAAGAATGATCTACTTAGTGCAAAATTAAAGCAATACTTCATAAGGATGGGATTCTTCTTTAAAGATTATTCTATTATTAGGTATACCCTGGAAGCAATTGACTCTTCTACCATTGAAAAATCCAAATACAGGCTGGGTTTTGTGTTTTACCCCCTGTTAAAGAGGTATTTTAATTTTGTCCATGATCTAAAGAAAAGAACAAAAAAATGAAGTTTCTTGTAATTGCTCAGGATTTAAAAACTTCCGGAACCAGCGAAGGGATCGTTTCGCGTTCTTTTCTCGGAAAATTAAGGAGGACTTATCCTGAAGCAATTATCAGGGTTGTTTACCTAAGGAACACTGAAAGTGAAGATCAGCTGGAGTTATTGCCTGTAGATTCCATTGAAAAGTTGGGTGTAAAAAGATCTCCCCCAAAGTATATCAAAGCATTGAACAGAATTTACTGGAGGGTCTTTAATAATTCCCTTAATGACCAGTACCTGTTAAGTCAATATCGACACCATATAAAGAGAATTAATTGGACTGAATATAATCATATCTTTATAAGAAGTGCAGGGAATAATTATGAGACCATACTGGCCTGTTTGAACCTGCCTATATTAAAAAATGCTATAATAAATTTTCATGATCCTTATCCTCAATTTTTAGATCCCGGTTCATATCATCCTCCTTCAAAACTGGAGTTGAACAGGCAAAAAAGGATGCACAAAGTAGTGCTGCAGGCAAAAACCTGTATTACGCCTTCTCAATTCCTGTCTCAAGACATGGAATTTTTTTATGGCTCCAGCAAAAAGTTTTACACCTTGCCCCATCAATTTGATTCGGCGGTATTTAAAAAATTTCCTGCAGAAGAGAAGAAAGAAAGAAAGGGAAAAGTCGTCATCTCTTACCAGGGAGCAGTACAATTGGGACGGAATCTGGATATAGTTTTGGACGCCTATCTGGCCTTACTGGGAAAAAAAGGATCTTATCGGGAAAACACCGAATTCTTACTGAGGATCACGGGTCCTTACAGTAAAGTAATAATTCAGAAATACCAGCAGCATCCTAATCTAATTTTCTTTGATCAGGTTTCATTTTCGAAGTCCTTACATGAAATGAAGTATGAAACGGACGTCTCAATTATCCTGGAGAATTGCGGAGAGCGAAGTAACATATTACCGGGAAAGGTTCCTGTTATAGCCTCCCTTAATAAACCTTTTCTCTGTCTCTCTCCGGCAACAAGTGAACTAAGGAGGTTGGTTCATGAACCTGTTTTTGTGGCCACCTGTGATGACGGGGAAGAAATTATACAGAAACTGGATCATCTCATTAACTCAGTGTTCCAAAAAAAGGAATTTAAGGAAGATCCTTTTAAAGGGTATTTCAATGAAAAAAACTTCAACAACCGACTGAAGGCAATATTAAAGGCTGGAAACAGCTTTTAAACCTTCTTGTTTTATATGTTTGTATTTGTAGCCAGAATCTACCTCAAATTAATTTCTGTTAATGAAACTCCTGCTTGTTTTTGGAACGCGACCTGAAGCTATAAAAATGGCTCCGGTCATATTTGAGCTGAAAAAAAGAAATTTATCTTTTGCAGTATGTGTGACCGGGCAGCATAAGGAAATGCTTTATGAGGTACTGGAGTTCTTCAATATTGATCCGGATTATTCCCTGGATGTTATGAGCGCGGAACAATCCCTGAATACTTTAAGTTCCAGGATCCTTTTAGCTATAGATGAGGTACTGCAAAAGGAAGATTCCAATGTGGTAATGGTGCATGGGGATACTGCAACTTCTTCTATGACCGCTCTGGCAGCTTATCAAAGAGGTGTAAGAGTAGTACATGTGGAGGCAGGATTAAGGACCTATAATAAGAAGGCACCTTTTCCGGAAGAGATTAACCGACAGATCACGGCAAGGATTGCCGATCTTCATTTTGCACCCACAGAAAAGGCGAAGCTCAATCTTTTACAGGAAGGGATACCGGAATCGACGATTTTCGTAACAGGGAACACAGTTGTTGACGCCCTGAAGTACGGCATTACCAAAAGCAAGAATTACCATAGCGGAGAGATTGAAAAATTATCGCGCTTACTGGATCAGGACAAGAAGCTAATTTTGGTCACAGGACATCGGCGTGAAAACTTTGGATTGGGATTGTCCAATCTTTGCGATGTCTTAAAGGAACTTGGGAAAAGTCATGATCTGGAAATAATTTTTCCGGTTCATTTAAATCCGACTGTGCAGGACGCTGTTTATTCACGCCTTGAAAATGAAAAGAACATTCACCTGACAGGTCCTGTACAATATAGTACCATGCTATGGTTGATGGGGAGATGTGTCCTGGTTATTTCCGATTCCGGGGGGATTCAGGAGGAGATGCCTTATTTCCGAAAACCGGTAATAATAACCCGGGATGTCACGGAAAGAATGGAAGGAGTAGAGGCCGGTTTTGCTTTTTTAGCTGGGACTTCTAAAGAGCAAATTTTAAATAAATGCCGCAGCCTGCTTGCAAATCCTCCTGAATTTAAGAGTATGCATAATCCTTATGGGGATGGTTTGGCTGCAGAAAGGATTGTAGCAATTTTAGAACAAATACGTGAAGAATAAATCGTTCAATATCCTTGTTGTTGTAGAATCTGTGGATGTAGAAGGCAGTAGTGGCGCTAAAGCAAATCTGGCACTTATTAATAATCTAAAAACGGCAGGATTTGGAATCGAAGTTCTTCACTACACCAGGAAAGAAATAATTTTGAGTGGAATTTCTACTACTGTAATTAAGGAGAAACGCAGGAGCCTGTTCTTTATGTTGAGTCGCTTGGAAGCTTTTCTCAGGACCCGATTAAAGTTGCCTCTCAATCGCGAGGTAGAGAAGTTGGTTGGTTTTTCATTTACGCTGTTGAATGACCGCAACAGCATTATTTCATGTTTAAGGAGAAAAAATCCTGAAGAATTTGATCTTGTGATGACCCTTAGCCAGGGAGGAAGTTTCCGGCCACATCATGCTCTGCTAAAGTTGCCGGAATGGCATTCTAAATGGCTGGCCTATATCCATGATCCATATCCTATGCGGCACTTTCCCCCGCCCTACACCTGGACAGAACCGGGTTCAGAAAAAAAAGAGTTTTTTGTGCGCCAGGTTTCCGAAAAAGCTGCGTTTTCTGCTTTTCCGGGTGAATTATTACTTGAGTGGATGGGACAATTTCATCCTCAGTTTTTAAAAACTGGCATAGTCATTCCTCACCAGATATCTGACCATGATATAACTAATAAAAAATTACCGGAATTGTTTAATCCTGTAAATTTTAACATCGTACATGCAGGAAATTTATTGTGGGGGCGTGATCCCGGGGGACTTATAGAAGGCTTCAAAGGGTTTTTGAGGCATTGCCCTGAAGCAAAGCAGAAATCCAGGTTAATATTTATTGGAGGAAAAAATCATTATTCAAAATTCCTGATGGAGGTCAGCCAAAAGCATTCGGAAGTTTGCCTTATCGAAGAGAATATTCCCTTTGATTTGGTGGCATCTATACAAAACTTAAGTTCCGTCAATGTAATATTGGAAGGAAAGTCGGAATTAAGTCCCTTTTTGCCGGGGAAATTTCCACATTGTGTGGCTGCTAACAGGCCCATTTTGCTGTTGGGACCTCCTGTAAGTGAATCTCGGAGGCTGTTGGGAAGCGAATACCCTTTTTGGGAGGAAATAGATAGACCTAATAAAATAGCTCTACTTATCGAGCAGCTGTACGATAAGTGGAAACACCAGGGGGTAAGCAAATTGGACCGTCAAGACCTGGAATATTATTTATCTTATAAAAATTTAAAAGAAGTAATTCTCAGCTTAAAGAAAAATGATCAATAATGAAAATTTTTATGCTCTCTGTCTTATCACATCACTGCTTTAACTGGGCTCTTCAGCTCAAAGGCTCTGGACATAAGGTATATTGGATAGATGTTTTTGATTCCAATACTTATGTCGAAAAAATTGATTTTATTGATCAGACGGTAGCCTGGAAAAGCAAATTTAGAATACCCGGAAGGTATTGGTTGCGTAAAAATGCGCCAGGACTAAATGATTTAGTGGATAGGTTAAATCAAAGAGACTTTTTAACTGTCTTTGAAGCAAAACTTAAAGAGATCAAACCGGATGTGGTGCAAAGTTTCGAAATGCATTCTGCCTGTATTCCTATTTTAAGTGTTATGAAAAACAATCCAGGGATTAAATGGGTTTACTCTTCCTGGGGAAATGATCTTTATTTTTTTCAAAAGGATCCTTTCAAAAAGAAAGCCATGCAAAAAGTCATGCCTAATCTGGACTATATGTTTGCAGACTGCAAAAGAGATTTTGTGTTGCCAAAGGAACTTGGTTTTAAGGGAGAATTTTTAGGTGCTTTTCCTGGAGGAGGAGGATATGACCTGGATTATCACAAAAAAGATATCTTAAAGTATTGCAATAAAAAAACGATTCTTATTAAAGGCTATGAACACAGGTTTGGGAGAGCTAAAAAAATTTTAGAAGCTTTATTATTAATAAAAAAAGTCGTTAAGAATTATAAAGTTATTGTCTTTGGAGCAAATGAAGAAATTCAGTCCTTTGTAGATTCCGAAATGTCAGACTGGAATAATATAAAGGTCCTGGGTGCCATAGGACGTGATGAGGTTATGAAATTAATGGGGGAATCTCTTGTTTATATTGGTAACAGCATATCTGACGGGATGCCTAATACGCTGTTGGAAGCAATAATTATGGAAGCTTTTCCTATTCAGTCAAATCCTGGAGGCGCCACGGCAGAGCTCATTCAGCACGGGAAAAATGGGTTTTTAATTGAGAATCCCTTAGATGAAGTAGAAATTGCCGGCCACATAAAAGCTGCTCTTCAAGACAAAAATATAATAAGAAAGGGAATTGAATTTAATACAATTAATTTAAAACCGAAGCTGGAACGAGATTATGTGCAAAAACAGGTTTTAGAGAGTTACAGTTTAATTGAACAGCAATTGATTGAGAAATCTGGTTCCTTATGAGAATTCTTATGATCTCTATGTATTCCAGTCATTTCTTTCGCTGGGCCGAGCAGCTAAGGAGTTCAGGCCATGAATTATATTGGATTGATGTCTTTGATTCTAATACCTATGTGGAGGAAATAGATTTTGTCCACCAAACTATTGGCTGGAGGAATAAAATTAAATATCCCGGAAGATATAAATTAAAAGAAAAGCTACCATGGCTGGATAAATTGATAAATAAATTTAACCAAAGAAAACTGGAGGCTGTAGTTGAAAGAAAAATAAAGGAAATTCAACCCGATGTGGTTCACAGTTTTGTAATGTATTCTGCCTGTGTGCCGATTTTAAGAGTGATGATAAAAAATCCGGCCATTAAATGGATCTATTCTGCCTGGGGAAATGATCTGTATTTTTACCAGAACCAGCCACATCACCTTGCGAATATAAAGGAAGTTCTTCCTATGCTGGACTTTATGTTTGCCGATTGTAAGCGGGATTATTTCATTGCACAACAACATGGCTTCAAAGGAAAATATCTGGGAACATTTCCTACAGGAGGAGGATATGAGCTTAAAAAGTATGATCCATTTATACAGCCATGGGAGGAAAGAAAAACTATTCTCGTTAAAGGCTATCAACACCAATTTGGAAGGTGTAATAACGTTCTAAAGGCTTTGCTGGAAATCCGGGAAGAAATAAAAGATTTTAAGGTTGTGGTGTTTGCCGCAAACGAAAATGTAAAGGATTATGTAGCAAGACCGGAATTTAAAAACTTTAAAAATCTTGAAATTAAGGGATTTGTGCACCCTGTTGAGGTAATGAAGTTAATGGGAGAGTCTGTGCTTTATATAGGAAACAGTATATCTGATGGTACACCCAATACTCTTTTGGAGGCTATAGTTATGGGGGGCTTTCCTATTCAATCCAATCCCGGGGGGGCAACTTCTGAAACAATAACAGATAAACTGAATGGATTGTTAATCCAGGACCCGGAGGATCCTTCTGCCATATCATCTACTATAAGGACCGCGCTCAATAATCCAGTAATGATGCAAAATGGGATAGATTATAACAATCTGAATATTAAGCCGCGACTCGAAAGAGGATATGTTAGATCTAAGGTGGTAAAGGCCTACGATCTGGTAGAACAGAGTCTTAAGAACTGAGTGAAATGATTAAAATTTTTAAAATAAAAAGTTTCGCCTATACTCCTTTCGATAATCAGAAAGATCTGGAGTATTTAAAAAGCAAAGACTTGATCCTCACAGAATCCCCCGGCGAAGCGGATATTTTAATAAGTCAGAATTACCGACATCTTAAAAAGTATTTTTGGCAGTACCGCAGGAAGAAAGCGTATATGGTCTGGACTCTCGAGCCGAGGTTCGATACCTCTTTTCAGACTTCACAAAAAATTCTTTTCGGCCTTCATAAATGTCACTTTATGAATGTGTATACTGGAGATGTTTTTACTTCTGCATATACATTTCATTCTCATAGGATTAACAGGCGATTAGATCCACTGAGTCCGGACTTTCAATTGGAGCACAGAAAAGTTGCAGCACTGATGTCCTATTTTAAGGGTGAACATGCAGCACCTTTGTACAGGAATGGCCGGGATATCGATCTTATAAAGATGCGCTCCAGGATTGCCCTGGAAGGCCATGACAGGGGAATTATTGATATATATGGAAAAGGATGGCCAATTGGTTTGGCAATAGAGGATTCCCGCTCCGGTGACTGGCCATCCCGGAAAGCTGAAATACTTGAGAACTATTCATTTAATCTGTGTTTTGAAAACACCATTGCTCACAACTATATAACTGAAAAAATTTGGGATAGTATTGAAAACTATTGTTTGCCAATTTATTATGGAGAGGGAACAGGTATTTATGATGTATTTCCTGAAAATAGTTTTATAGATTATGCTGATTATAAGAATCCGGAAGAGCTTTTTAATTTTATTGAGAAAATGAAAAGTGATGAATTTATTTTGAGATTAAACAGTTGTATAGATATTTATAATTCAATAAGTAAGCAGGGGGAGAGCTTTTACTGGAGCAGGAGAAAGGAGAGCCTGGGTAAGATTATTTCTAATTTTAATAAAATAATAAATACTTCGGTTTGATCACAATAATTTATCCTTTTCGAAACCGGGATTTAATAAGAGTCGAAAACTCTTTTCTTTCCCTGAAGGAGCAAACCTGTGATAGTTTTGAGGTAGAATTTGTCGATTATGGCTCCGACCATCAGACAGCCGAAAAGACCAGGAGGCTTTGTTCACAGTTCTCTTTTGTAAATTACTCTTATTGTTATACGGAATTCCAACCCTGGAATAAAAGTCGCGCCTTAAATTCTGTAATTAAAACTCTGGAATCCGGCTATTGTTTTGTTGCCGATGTGGATATAATCTTTCATCCTCAATTCATTGAAAAGGCCATTCAGCTTCAGGATGGCTATAGAAGCACATATTTTCAGATAGGTTTCCTTTCTAAAGAAGTTGAAGTATTACTGGATCATTTTTCAACCGGGGATTATAGAAAAAGTACCCGGGAAGCAACAGGTTTAAGTATGTTTCCGGTAAAGGTATTAAAAGAGCTTCGCGGGTTTGATGAGTTCTATCATTTTTGGGGAGCTGAGGATACCGATATGCATGTGCGTATCAAAAATGCAGGGTATGAAGTAGAATTCTATGACGAAGAAGTTTTGCTGCTCCACCAGTGGCACCCTTCATACCGCAGTTTAGAAAGCAAAACATTGACAAAGGACCTGCAAATCACCGGGATTGTACAACTTAATCATCGACATCTTCAATGGGCAATTGAAAACAGATCCACCACAACAAATATTATGAATTGGGGCGTGGTTATGAGTAGGGATGATTTTGAATACCTGGATCAGTTAAAGACAGGCTTTTATCTTAATAATGAAAAAAGGAAGATTGATGATCTTTTGTATGGACAGTTTCCTTCTTTTAAGAACAGGGCTGTAAAAATTGAGATAAAGAAAAGCCGGTATCCAAAATCCATGGCGTATAGATTAAAAAGGATTTTTCAGAAGAAAGTCCCTGAATATTATACTTTAAAAGAAGTAAATGACCTGGTATTGGTACATCTAGTTTCATTTTACCGAAACAGGTCTTACATATATAATATTTGTGAGGATCATGATAGAATAACCGTAGGTATTAAATTTTAATTTTCCGTGAAATATTCTACTTTAAAAAGCTCATATAAAAAATTCTCCCATACAGAAGGGAATCAATATATCGCCAGTGAGTACGCAATTTTAAAATTGGCACAGGCCATAAAAAAATTTAAGATAAAAAATATTTTAGAAGTGGGGCTGGGAATTGGGAGCATAGCAGGCAGTATTCTTAAAGCAACGGAACCGGATGAAGTTTCTCTGTACAGTGGGGTTGAGAATAACTCTTTTTGTTTAAATTCTCTCCCAGCTAATCTTGGGGTTGAGTATAACAGACTTTCTATTTATCCCGAATTAAAATATGTATCTTATAATAATCTTTATGATCTCATCATCATAGACGGAAAGGATACTAATATTGAAACAGTTAAAAGGTTTATCTCTCAACACGGTGTAATTGCTATTGAAGGGGATCGTTCCCTGCAGCAAAAAACTTTGCAGAGTTTTTTTCCAAAACAAATAAATGTACATTGTATTAGTCGAGAGAAAAATAAAAGCTACAGCCCTTTTCCGCATCATAATTGGCAATGTGGGGTAAAATTTATTTTTATTGAACCTACAGTACGACAGTACATATGGTGGATTAAGGAAAAAATATTTACCAAACTTAAATATATTCATAGAAGAAGGAGGAAAAGTAATTTATTACATTTGTTCTAAAGCCCCTCAATTTGAAGATCCTCGTTCATAAAAGAGCACTTGTTCCCGTGAAAGTTATTTCTTCTAATGGGGAAGAGATACATCTAAAAAGTGAAAGCTGTACTGCTGCTTTGTGGGAGCTTGCAGGACGTTTTCCTAATGAACCTATTGGCTGGTGTGACGAAGCTTATTTGGAGCACCTGGATCTTGAAGAATGGAAGAAGATCTTCCATCATGATCTTATCATGGCATCTTATGCTGTCAAGTCTACTTTTTTGCCTGAAAGTATAGGTTACGTAGAGCAACTGCCATTCGCAAACCTTAATCAGGGAGTACTCTATGGCACCTGGAGGATGAGCCGGGATGTTGGGGGGATACATGCAGAGGTATTGCTTCAATTCAAACACCTGATGGGCGGGATAGCAAATTTTGAATACCTCATAAATTCCGTTGCAAAACTTGGGCAGCAAAATTCCCTTTTCTGTTACAGTGCACCCGCCCTTGTAAAAGAACCGCCAAATAAACCTATAGTCCATACCGCTTCCAGGCAACAGCTTTTTGCTTTTGTTTATCAGCACTATAACTCCGTTTGGTTGATGATCTTAATATGGTGCCTGTATAAATACGAGAAGAAGTTTCCCGTAAAACCTCTCCTTAAGGGATTTAAATCAGATAAATATTTTCAGAAAAAAGTGGATCTGTCAGGAATCGATGTTTCTTCCAGCAGATTTTCGGCGGTATCAGATGCAATAGATGTGATCATTCCCACTATGGGAAGACGGGAGCATTTGTACAATGTGCTAAAGGATTTTTCAGAACAAACCCTGCTTCCACGCAAGCTTATTATAGTAGAACAAAATCCCGACGGGAATTCTGTTTCTGACCTTGATTACCTTAAAAAGGAAGAGTGGCCCTTTAAGATCATTCACCATTTCATCCACCGCACAGGAGCTTGTA